>JAGVZA010000007.1 GCA_018302985.1 Candidatus Woesearchaeota archaeon
CAACTGCACTGTGGGAAGATGGCGTCAATTTATGTTTCTTTCCCCCTTCCTCTAAGAAAGAACCTTTTCCAACAGCTGCATAATACAATTGGTCGAGCACAGGTGCATAAATAACACCGACTACAGGTTCATGTTTATGAACAAGAGCAATATTAACGGTAAATTCTCCATTTTTCGCTACAAACTCCTTCGTCCCATCTAAGGGGTCGATAGTCCACACATACTCTTTTGTCAAGCGCTCTGATGTATCTTCAGTCTCTTCTGCTAAAACACCATACATAGGAAATTCTTTTAGCAACATTTCAAGAATAATCTTTTCTGCGCATTTATCTGCTTGAGTGACAGGACTTGCATCTTTTTTTATTTCCACTGCAAACGGCAATGCGTAAACTTCCATTATTTTCTTTCCAGCCTCGCGAGCTGCGCTTTTGGCAACTTCTAGCTCTAGAGTATAATCTTTCATAAAGAATGAGCCCCCATTGATCCTTTTAAAGTTAGTGTCTTCTAGGACTAGATTCATGACATTAATTTAACAGTTCAGGAGATAGCAATGCTTATATAGTTCTTATACTTTTTAAAAGTAACTCTTGCAAGAGTTTTTAGGGAGAAAAAGAGGTTGAAAAAAGCTTGAAAAGAAAAAAAGAGGTTTTTAAGGGTTTATTTTAATGATACCAACGGAAAAAGAGCTAGTGGACTTTCTGAAAAAACATGATCTAATCAACCTAACAGCCATAGCTAAACATTTTGACATCAAGAATGCAACAGTTCCAGATCTCCTCAAGCCTTTGGAAAAGAAAAAAGTAGTCGAAGTGCGTAAGTTTGGTGGATCAAAAGTAGTATTGCTGCGGAGGTCTGCATGAAAGGGCAAGTAACAGGGTTTGTAATCATAGGAATAATTATATTAGCTCTCGGCATTACAGTATATACATTCCGTGCAGAAATATTTTCAAAAGCCTTTGGTAGTGAATTAGAAGAGAACATCGTAGTTCCAGCGCAAGCTGAGCGTGCAAAACTTTATGTAGATACTTGTATAGAAACAGTCACAACACAAGGGCTGAATATTTTAGGATCGCAAGGAGGATATATTAGTGTTCCTCAAAGTCAACAACAAACTCTTATCAATCCTTTTGGTAAGGCTTTAGATCTTTTTGGCACAGGCAATGGTGCAGTTCCATTTTGGTTTGTAGAAACAGAAACAGGCGTACAAGAAAATCAAATACCTACTAAAGAAGAAATGCAAATCTCCTTAGCACAGTATATTGATGATAATCTGCTTGCATGCTTAAACGGCTTTAAACCTCTGCAAGATCAAGGATATGGATTCGAAGAAAGTCAGCCACAATCTCGAGTAGTCATCAATGAGCAAAATGTTATTGTTCAAACAGTATATCCTTTTACTATTATTAAAGAGGATTTCACTTTTACCTTTAATCAATTTAGAAAAAATATCAAATCAAGCATGGGAAAACTTTATGATGAATCTGTTCAGATCATGGAAAAAGAAAGTCAAGAATATTTCTTAGAAGAACGCGCTTTAGATATGATGGCTGTTTATGATACTGTTCCTTTTTCAGGCATTGACACTGACTGTGTTCCTAGAACATGGCTTAAAACCAATGTACAAAAAGAAGCTAAGAAAATCTTCGCAGCTAATTTCCCTTCATTGCGGATTGCTGGTTCTTCCTATAAAGAGAATGAACAAGATGCTAAGTCCTTTATTATTGATGCTTTAGAAAAAGACACAGAAACTAGTGTTCTTTTCACCTATGATGAACAATGGCCACTCCTCATGGACGTGGTGGGAGAAAACGAAGAAATACTCCGTGGTAAACCCTTTACTGCTGAAAATGCAGCTAGCCGTTTCCTCCTACCCCTGTTCTGTATGAATGATAATCACTTTGTCTACGACATGAAATTCCCTATGCTCATTTCTTTGCAGGAAGGTGACTCGATGTTCCAATATGCGACTCTAGTCGTTATTGACAATAACCAACCCCGAGAGAACCGAGTCACCCCTGTCAATGTCAATCCACAAAATGAAATCTGCCAATATCCTGGAAAAGAATTGACTGTTATTGCTGCATCCTATCGTGCAGATGGTTCTTTGCAGGAAATACCCGACGCACGTATCGCGTATAAATGTTTAGATCAAGTCTGTGATCGCGGTCTCACTCAGGCAGATCCTAGAGGTGCTGCTCTTACTACAACCTTCCCACAATGCTCTGATGGAATCATGAGTGCAGAAAAAGAAGGCTATCATCGTGGCGAAACTGTAGTGTCAACAAATACTATAGAGGGAGAAATTATAATCTATATGGATCCCATTACTACAGTCGCTGTTGAGGTGCAAGTAGTAGATAATCAGCAACAACGTGTACCTTATCAAACAGAGCAAATAATTATTACATTGGAAAACGTAGAGAAAAAATATAGTACTACACTCGTCTATCCAGATCAAAAAACTGTCAGTCTTATTCCTGGAGAGTACATAGTCACTAGTAGAGTCATTGTAACTAATGCTGGAGGTTTTGATTTCCCAGAACAAGAGATAGAAATTTGTAACGAAGTCCCACAAAAAGGAGTTCTAGGTATAGCAGGTCTAACAACACGTCAATGTGTCAAGCAAAAAATTGATGCTACTGAACTTGATCAAATTATTGGTGGAGGAGCAACTACTTCTTGGTCAGTGGAACGTAATGAATTAGCTACTGCAAATAAAGTAACTTTCTATACAGTAAGAGGTCCTACGCCTCGTTCTCTTGAAGACGTAAGTAAGGTTTATGAAGCAGTCCAACAACAAAATAATGAGGTGAAGAAGCCTGTTCTCGAGTAAGAAGTCTAGTAAGGAAAAGAGGTGGATATCATATCTATTGATATTTTTGATAGTGCTTATACCTCTTGAGCAAGTCTATGCTGTCGATCCTCCATCCTCAGCTGCCGAACAAACTCTAGAAAGAACTCGAGGAATTCCTGATGATTTTGCAAGACAAGGAGAAGCAATTGGTAATGAAGTTTTAGATGATATACAAGGAAACCAAGATACACTTGAGGAAATTATCGGTGAAGATATTATCGTGCAAATAGATGATTACCAGCCAAAAATTATTCGAAGTTCTCTGCTTGAAGATTCTGGTATTTTTGTGCATGCTTTGATCAGTGGCACTCCAACTAATCCTACAATCAGTATTCCAAATATTCGCAATATCGTTATCCGTAATCAGAAAGTGACGACAGTGCCTCAAGGTATTCCAGTGTCAGTAGGGCGCATCACACACATTAGTCCTCCTAATAAAGAATTAACTTATGATAATATGGGGACTTTAGTTATTCCCATTAGACAAATTCCGCAAGAAGGAAAAGTTCCTGATGAAATCATCGTAGACATAGACGCGCGTATTTTCTTTGAAGTGTCTGAAGGATTATTCTTTGGACCAGTTAAAGATATTTTGACAGAACAAAGTCTAGATGCATGGAAATTAACAAAAGAAGACCACAGTTTTTATGCTGGATATGTGCACGCTACAGAAATCAAGGACAATAAAGCTTCCTTTATGCTTTATGACAATCAATTGAATGAATTAACTCGCTCTCCTATTACACTCACAGTTGGACAGACATCACGTACCTTAAATGCAAATCGTGCAGGCTACATGAGTTATGGTCGTCTCTTTGATAAGTATACTCTAAAATTAAATAGTGTTAAAGGCATCGGGGATAAAGTTCGTTTGCTCATTAACAAAGAGGGTGAATCATCATCAGTCTATTTAACTGAAGGGGAAGATCTCTATGTAGGATCTCCTTGGTTTGTGGAAAACATTGTTACTAATGTTAAAGGAACCTCTTTAGATGTTACTCTCCGAAACAAAATAACAAGAGAAGGAACAGTACTGCAAGCAATTAAAACTGAAGTGATAAAGCCTGAAGAAATACAAGAAAAAATACCTATAACAACTACAGATCCTCAAGAAGCAGTAATACAAGAAAAGTTGAAAACATTAATTAAAGAGTATTACGAAATTGAAAAAAAAGAAGATGCTAAAAAAATAACTGAATATCAAGCTCTACTGAAAACAATACAGTCAGACTTCCTAACTCAAAATCTTTCTTCACCTGTAAAAATACAAGTGACTAATGTAGCAAAATCAATACATAATTACTATATACAAAAAAGCATTGAAACTGAAGCTGCTCTCAATTTGGAAACTAATACTGTTCGTAGACAAGTATTAGAAAATACTAAAACAAGTCTAAGTGCTCCTCTCCAAGAAGCTGAAAGTTTAGTAAAACAAATAGAAAAAGTAGGCGGGGAACCTTCTCCTTTACAAGCCTCTAATGATCCTATTATGTTACAACGTTTAGCAATTGCTGAATATGAAAAAGTCATCAACAATTATCCCAAGGTTAGAACAAAAACTGCAGAAGCACATTGGAAAATAGCTAATCTTGCACTCTTCCCAGGCATTAATGACTATCAAACTGCTACAACACACTTAGAAATTTTAATGCAAAACTATGAACAAGCAGAATATGCTCCTGTGAGAAAAAAAGACATTCAAGATCTATTAACCTTGCTTAAAACAAGGACGCCAAATTTCCACAGTGTAGTTACAGAACTGCGGGAAACAGCTTCTGGTAAAGTTATTTACGTAACTCTTCTAGGTGCTCAGGAAGTACCAGACAATCTCAAGTCTAAAGCAACTCTAGAAGTAGAAGGCAGTCCATCCAAAGAGTATAGAGAAGGAGAACAGTTATTGCAAGCAGATACCGATCAACTTAAGTGGTTTGTTAAAGAAATTAGAGACAATGAAATTATTCTAGTTGAAGATAAAAGTAAAAAACAAGAATCCTTAAGTAGAAACCAACAAAAATCTCTAGAGACTGGAAAAGATCAAAAAAGAAATATTCGTCTGATTAAAACTGATACTAAAAAAGAAGCATCCATCACTATTAGTCCAAACACTGAAGCAGCTTTCTCTGAAGCAGTCTTTTCTTTGCATTTACCCATAGAAAAAAGAGCATTAGACTTACCTCTATTCTCAGATTCTTTTGATGAAGAGATTGCAAAAACTGAAGATTTGCTTGCAAAATTAGACAAGATTGTAGAAAATGTAGGAACTGTAACTGAATATTGGAAAAAATTCTGTTTCATCACGTTTGCAGTGGTCTGGGTGAAAAACTTCTTCCAGGGATTAGGCGGCACTGGTCCTTTGGCTAGGGAAAGAACAAATGAAGCCTTTGAAAAAAAATATGATGAATACAGAAACCTTGAAGGAACCAATTCAAAGAGCTGTCGAAACTTAAGTTATGATGAATGTGTGTTCAAAAATCAAGCTGAATACAACAATATGAACACTGCGGCAGCAACAGCCATAAGTGAAGTAAACAAAGGTAATTATCAAAAGCCATTTGAGTTAGGATCTGAATATCAGGATGTCCAAAAAGATCTTGGCTATTATGAAAATTTAGTAAAGAGTGATCCTGATAATCAAGCATATCGCGATAAATACTATGAATTGCATGCACGATTACAAAGAGCAAAAGAAGAAAAAGAATTTACACAGAAGTATTTTGTACAAAATGAAGGAAGACCAAAAACTTACGATGAAGTTGGAGACATAGAAGCAAAAAAAATCCTTGATGCTCACCGAACAGATATTCTAGCTAAGTTTAAACCAACTGTAACTGATGACAGAGCACTCTGGAGATCTTATAGTGAACAATTCTTGCCTCTTGAAAGAGAAAAACAAATCAATGAAAGAATGACTACATATCTCACTGGAGCTCAAGATAAATTAAAACCAGTTTTAGGTCAAACACCACGTCAACAATCAGATAAGAACAATGATGCAAGTTTCATAGAAGAACTCAAGCAGTCTTATGGTGTTACAACTGTCACAGAATTGGGAGATTTTAAGCACAACCCCAAGGTCGCGACTTTAGAACAAGGAAGACAAAAAGGATATGCAGAATTTGTAAGCATTGACGCAAGACATTATCTCCAAGTAACTTATACTACTGGTGGTCGTCCTTCAAAATATGATCTCTATCGCAGAACTCAACCTAATGGAATTATGGGTGGTCCTAGTGATGTCTATCTTGGTGTAGCAGATGGACAGCTATTAGATCGATATAACAAAATAAAAAAAGAAGATACTAATAATCCAGATGGAAAAATCTATGATGCTATCAAAAAAGGTCAAGAATGTATAGGTACCATCAATAAAAAGAATGCTGGTGGTCGATATGGTAGAGGAGAAGTTATTCCTATGCAAGCCATCGACTGTGGTGGTTTAGGATCTTATGCCATAGAAAACTCAGCTGCAGCTACTGGTCCAAGTTGTACACAATTTATGAGTCCGAGTGATTGTAGTTTGCTTTTCAATGCCTGTGATCCAGTTATCTGTCCTCCATCAAGATGTAATTTAGGAGGAGAATGGCCTGTAGATAATGTTATTCAAACAGGACTTATTGGAAGTGCAGTTTTATGTCTTCCTAATTTTGGGATTGAGCCTTTAGGTATTGGTAAACCAGGCGGAGTTGCAATGCCTATTTGTTTATCAGGTATCTATGCTGGTCTGCAAAACATTCGCTCAGTTATCGAAGGCTATCGTCAATGTTTAATCACAGCAAAAGTGTCTGGACGATCAGTGGGTATTTGTGATCGCATACGCTCCTATGGTATCTGTGAAATCTTATGGAAAGAAGGCATGGCTATTTTCAATGCAAAAAATGGCATCTTTAGAAACATCGTTAACTTCTTTTTAGGAAAATCAAACAATGGCGGTGGAGAATATTCAGCATTTGAAAATGCAGTCGACAATTCTATAGGTGGTCTGCAATATTTCACGCAGTCTTATGCAAAGAATGCTTTTGCTCTCTATGATGGGGGAGCATTGCCAGAAATCGGAACAGAAATTTGTAAGGCGGCTATTTTTGGTAAAGCTCCAGGAATAGGAAATCTTTTCGATCAAATCAGTCGTCCAGAAAGCCCTCCACAATTTACTGCTTTCTTCGATGAAGCTCCTTATTCAGATTTAGGAAATCAGCCTTTAAGTCAATATAAAGTAACTTATCATCTCTATGCTGGTGATAATGAAGACATAATGTATACAGTGTATATGCAGGCTGCAGATCCTTATACAGGTCAGTTTGTTATTCAACCCCACGTCTTGAAAGATAGTAAAGGCATTATCAGTAATCGACGTTTACCAAGAGGTACCTTCGCAAGTGAAAGTCCAGATCTTATCTTGCCTTCAGGTATGAAAGAAATTTGTATAGATATTAACAGTAGAATTTATGGAAGAAAAGTAGAATGTGGATTCGGTAAAGTCTCCACAAGTTTCGGTCTCAATTATGTTACAGATCAATTAACACAAAATGAAGCTAAAAAACAAATTAGTTCTGCTGAACAATGTGTCCCTACAAGCTCTCCAACTATTACAGAACTGGGAATGCAAGGAGCTCTCGGAACTGTATCTAGTGGATTTATTGAGACTGGTATTATCAGAAAATGTTCAAAATTCAATCCAGGTGTTGGTGGTGATGAATCCAAGTGGTCACCTGTTGGTACATGCGGCGAAGATGATCGAGAACGTGATTTAGGAACGTGTTGGTTGTATATTCCAGCAGCACAAAATGCAATCAAGCAGACTACTGCACGTCTCGATCTTAATACGTCGCTGGCAAGAACTGCAGATGAAGTCATCAAACAAGCAGAAGAACAAGACAAACCTATTCCTGGATATACACGATTAAATGCAACAACAATTCAACAAAAGAGAAGTGAAGCTAAAAAATTCATTGCAATGAAAGATTTTGAAAAAGCACGTGATATTTACCAGGAAATTTTAAATAATATTCTTGTGGAGGAAGATATGGGTGCAAATGTACAATTCGATATGGCTTACTCTTATGAACTACAATCATTCTATCTTGTAAGTCAGATACAACAAACTCCTGTAAGTGCACCTTCATGTACGCCTGGAAAGAGTTGTCCAAAAATAGAAAAAATAGACAAAGTGAAAGTAGTAGTTAATGTGGAGGAAGTAGTGACTATAACTGGCGTTGGATTAAAAGGAACAGCAGTAAAATATGATGGTGCTTTTAGACCTGTTATCACAACTGCAACAGATACACAAGTACAATTAAAGATACCTAAAAATACGCCTCTTGGTAAGTATAAGATCGTGCTCACAAATATAGATGATGATACAACAAGTAATGAAGTCTTTATAGAAGTAGTTAATCCTACAACTCCTCAAGCTACAGTTCAACCAGTAACTCTTAGTGTTTGTAAAGTACAAGGATGGTTCGGGGTACAACAATATTGGGGAGATGAAAAAGGAAATAAACTACCTATACTAGAAAAGAAAGATGGAGACATGGTATCAATTCATTTGACGACAGAGAACTGTAAGAAAGAAGAGGTCATAGTTAAATTATTCGAAGATGATTTAATAAATGATGATTATATCTCTACAATCCCACAGCGAGATATGAGTCTAATAAATAATCATTTGCAAATACCATGGAAGGTTGTCTATAAATCTAACACTTATTTAGGAATCTCGCTTGTAGATGCAAAAGTAATAGTTGCAGTATATTTGAAAAGTGAACCTAGTAAAGCTATTTTCATCGGAAAACAACAATTGATTGTTCGAGATGCAATATGATAAAAAAATCACTCAAGCTATTGAAAGAGAAGTTTTATCCACTATTCTTTAGTGAGTTAGTTTTTCTCTTTGCAACATTCTTCTTTTTAGTCTTTGCAAAAAATAAACTAGCAACTTATGTTCTCAAGATTCAAGAGTATTCAGCAAATGCAGCTACTATTCAACAAGGTGCAGATCAAGTGCAACTTATGCAATTCTTAGAAGGTTTCCAGGCAGTTACTAGTAATGCTATCGTCTTTGCATACATCCTCATTCCCTTAGTTTTAGCAGTTATTTGGATAGCTACACAAAGTTGGTTCTGGTATGCACTAAAATCGCCAAAGATTAAACATACAAAAGCATTTTTCTTAAAAGCAATACTTATGCAAGTCGTAGTCTTGTTGGTTATCTACGGAGTAATAGTTAGCATTCCACAATCATTTAGTCTCTTTGACACTATTGATGTAGCTATTCTAAAAGGTCTTCTCACTCTAATTTTAGGTTTTGTTCTCTTTATAGTCTTAGCAACTTTAGAAAATCAAAAAAAGTTTACAGTACTGAAAGAAATCTTACAAACAGTAAAAAGAAGTCATAAAGTAGTCATACCTTTCATCTTGCTCTTTGTTGTGTTTTTAGGACTCTCGTTTTTATTCTTTAGTTTATTTACAACGTATATGACTGGACAAGTAGTTATTGTTACGATTATTCCCTTGACACTCTATTTAATCATAATGATGTTATTATTTATGTGGTTGAAGGTTATTTTCTACAATAAAATACAAGAAATATAAATGCAGGAGCTAGGATTCGAACCTAGGTAGGCACTAAGCCTCCAGGTTTCTTCGTAATAAACGCCTAAGCCTGGCGCGTTTGACCGCTCCGCCACTCCTGCGTGAAAAGAGAGAACCTTCTAACAGTATAAAAAGATTTGCTAAAAGAAAAAATTACTGACTGCCGGGGAACTTTTTAATTCTCTTGCGTCCCGGATATCGTTTGCTGACTTTGTCTTTCAACCACTTATAAGTGCGAAGAGTAGGAGTCTTGCCAAAGCCACAGGAACTACAGATTCTTTTAATCTTATGATAGGAAGCTTTTCCACAGCGTCTACATCTAATATGCAAACGTCCATGAATACGTTTCTTACCTTTTGCTGCTGTTCCTTTACTTGCCATAAGTCATCACAGGTTATTCTGGAGATATAAAAATAATCGTGTCGCCGCGTAAGAAGATTTTGCCTATCTTGCGCTTGACTGCATTATTTTCTCTTTCTTCTGCTTCTTCTAAGACAGTGTTAATGTGAATATCAAAGGCTTTTAATTTGCCTACAAATTGCTTGCCGTTTTTGAGTTCAACAATCACTCGTTTGCCTCTTGCGGCGTTTAGTGCGTCTAATGGTCGATCAGATTCCATGAGTAATAACCCCCTAAAATAATGTTTTTGTCTCCCAATAGGGTATTTAAATCTTTGGGAAAAGCTAAGCAAGAAGTCTTCTACATAAGGAAGAGCCAAACACAATCTTTTTAAATGGTCTTCCAGTAGTCCAATCTCATATGGCTATCACACAATATCGTTCCAAGAGAAAACCATCTGGTGGTAGATACCTCGATGCATTCAAGAAAAAATTACGCTTCTCAAGTCGCTTACCAGCATTAACAAAAGTAGACAAGCTCAAGAAAAAATCTTTGAGAACTACTGGTGGCAATAAAAAGACTTTCTTGTTAACTGCAGATGTAGCAAATGTCTTCGATCCTAAAACAAAAAAACACTTCAAGGTAAAAATAGAAACCATTACCAAAAATCCAGCAAACTTAAACTACGTGCGTCGTAATATCATAACTAAAGGTGCTGTTATTAAAACTGAAAAGGGCTTAGCTCGTATTACTTCTCGTCCAGGTCAAGAAGGCACTATTAACGCAGTATTAATGCACGAGAAATAAATTCTACTCATGACTGATAGCGATACTCCAGAAGGATTAGAAGAAATTATTCGTATGTTCACAGAACTAGGTAAGTCTGAATATCAACACGTATTGCATGACATGGCTACAGATCTAACTGCAATGTATAAAAAAAATAAAAATTTTTTTACAGGTAAAAAACTAGTGATATTTGGTAATGGTGGATCAGCAGAACAAGCTTCCCACATGGCAACAGAATTATCTATTCGCTATAGTGGAAAAAGAACACGTCTTAGTTTACCAGCAATTGCTTTGACAGATGTTGGTGCTCTAACTGCGGGTGCTAATGATTTTGGCTATGAACAGGTATTCTCCAGACAAGTAGAAGGATTAGTCAATGCAGATGATGTGGTGTTAGGTATATCCACTTCAGGAAAGTCTCCGAATGTGTTGCGCGCTTTAGAGGCAGCAAAAAGACAACATGCAATTACCATGGCTTTTACAGGAAAGGAAGGTATGCAAACACCGGTAGATTATTGTTTTGCAGTTCCAGCAACTGAAACTTCAGTCATTCAAACAGGCCATTTATATGCTATCCATTGGATTTGCGAGCATATAGACAAGAAATTAGCCCTCGCAGAAAAAGCATAAAGTTACAAATTAAAAACCATCGTAGAAAGCTTTATATATAACCTGTCGTCCCTCTTTATAAACATTGTTATACTCAACTATCTATTCTACACAACTTCAGGAGTTCTGAAAGCATGACCTCTACACAAAAATGTCCCGAATGTGGAAGTTTTAAGCTCACTATTCATAAAGATAAAGGAGAAGTAATCTGTAAAGACTGTGGTTTAGTCGTTGAAGAACGTATTATTGATCATTCTCAAGAATGGCAGGAATTTGATTCTGATAAATCTGAAAAGAGACGTCGTACTGGTGCTCCCATGAGTTATACCCGTTATGACCAAGGTTTAGGTACTGATATTGGTCAACGTGGAGATTTATTCCAATTAGAAGGCAAAGGAATGAACAAGTTCTTCCGTTTAAGAAAATGGCAGTATCGTATTTCTACAGCAATCGAACGTAATCTCAAATTAGCTCTAGCAGAATTAAAACGTGTTGCAAGTTATCTCAAATTACCAAAGTCAGTAGAAGAAGAAGCAGCTCGTGTGTATACTATGGCAGTCCAGCGTGGATTGGTTCGTGGTCGTTCTATGGAATCTGTCGTTGCTGGAGCACTCTATGCAGCATGTCGACGTCATGAAGTGCCAAGAACTCTGGATGAATTATCTGAAGCTTCAGGTATTGACAAGAAAGAAGTCGGTAGAACTTATAGATTTATTACTCGAGAATTAGGTATTCGTATTTTACCTTCCAATCCAGTAGATTATATTCCAAGATTTGCATCAGCATTAAAATTATCAGCAGAAACACAATCCAAGTCTGTAGAGATTTTGGAGATGGCAGAGAACTCTGAATTAACCTCTGGTCGTGGTCCAACAGGAATTGCAGCCGCATCACTCTATGTAGCAGCTTTGTTAAACAACGAAAAACGCACTCAGCGTGAAGTAGCAGACATTGCTGGTGTTACTGAAGTTACTATTCGTAATAGATACAAAGAACTATTCAATAAATTAAAATTAAAAGATAAATTGAAGAATCCAAAAAAAGTAACTGCATAAGATTTAAAGCAATAAGAAATAAGTTCCTAACAGCATAATAATACAAGCAAGAGTTTTCTTCAATAAGTTGTTCTCATGGAAGAGTTCTCCTCCAATAACTGTAACAAACAGGGTGCTTAAACGTCGTAAAGGAATTGCTAAAGAAAGCAAAGTCAAAGGCATGGCAATAGCCAATAAATGCAGATAATCAGAAATAATAGTCGTTGCTACAATTAACAACAATAAAAACCAATCAGCACGAACCACTTTAATAATATCATAAATCCCATTATATTTTACAAATTGAAGAATAATCATATGTAGAGAAGCTAAGAAAAAAGTATAGAA
>JAGVZA010000024.1 GCA_018302985.1 Candidatus Woesearchaeota archaeon
AATGTAGAAATCGCGCAATTATTGCAATATGTTAAAGGTCCAGATTTCCCAACTGGAGGTATTATCTCTGGTTTAAGCGGATTAAAAGAAGCCTATGAAAAAGGAAAAGGAAAAATAATTGTCAAGGCAAAAACTACTATTGAAGATCATAAAATTATTATTACAGAAATTCCGTACATGGTGAATAAGACTATGTTGATTGAAAATATTGTCGAGTTAGTCAAGGAAGGTACTGTAGAAGGTATCTCTGATATTCGCGATGAAAGTGATCGTGAAGGATTGCGTATTGTTTTAGAATTAAAGAAAAGCGCAGATCCTAATCTGGTGTTAAATCAGCTATTTGCACAAAGTATGTTAAAAACAACTTTTGGTATTATTCTCTTAGCAGTGCATGAAAACCAGCCAGTCATTTTCAATCTCAAAGACGCGCTCAGACATCATATTGCTCATCGAAAAATAGTAGTCACAAAAAGAACACAATTGATCAAATCGATTCAGTAGTGAAGTTGATCAAAGAAGCTGACAATGTGGATGTTGCTCGACAAGGATTAATGCAGCAATATCAGTTATCAGAACTGCAAGCAAACGCTATTTTAGACATGCGATTGCAAAAATTAACTTCCTTGGAAACATCCAAATTAAGAGTGGAACATGAAGAGTTGAAAGTAAAAATAGGAGAACTTAAAGAAATCTTAGCTTCTGAAAGTAAAATCTACAGCATTATCCGTCAAGAATTTATTGAGCTCAAGGAAAAATATGCTGATAAGAGAAAAACAGAAATTATGCAGGATGAAGAAATTATTGAAGATGAGGATTTAATCAAGGAAGAAAAAGTAGTAGTCACTATCACACACGCAGGATACATTAAGAAGTTACCAGTAGAAACGTATAAGCAACAAAAACGCGGTGGTCAAGGTATTATAGGCGCTGAAACTGGAGAAGATAATGATGTAGTCAAGAATGTATTCACAACCTCTAATCTCAATTATTTATTATTCTTTACAAATCAAGGAAAAGTACACTGGTTGAAAGCCTATGAAGTACCGACAGCATCACGCTATGCAAAAGGAAAAGCCATTGTCAATTTAGTGCGTCTAGCAGAAGGAGAAAAAATATCCACGATCTTGCCAGTAGCTAAATTCAACGATCAAGAATGTATTACGATGGTTACGAAGAAAGGAGTTATTAAAAAAACTAATCTCAATGAATTCGCAAACCAAAGACAAGGCGGTATTCGTGCAATTAGTCTTATAGAAAATGATGAACTCGTTGCAGTAGAATTAACTCCAGGTACTTTAGATATTATCATCGCAACCAAAAAAGGAATAGCAAGTCGCTTTAACGAAAAAGATGTTCGTGCTATGGGAAGAAGTGCAACTGGTGTTCGTGCTATTAAGTTAGAAGAAGGAGATGAAGTCATTGGCATGCAAACCACAGCAGAAGGAACAACCTTATTGACTATCAAAGAAGACGGCTATGGTAAGCGTACAGCAATTGATGAATATAGACAGATCCATCGGGGCGGTAAAGGAATAATTAACATTAAAACTGAAGGTACAGATGATAATGTAGTAGGTATTTTAATGGTCAAGGATGATGATGAGATTATTATGATGTCGCAAAAAGGTATTGTCATTAGAACTGCTGTCAAAGATATTTCTATCATTGGACGTAATACACAGGGTGTTCGTTTGATGAAAACAAAAGAAAAAGATAAAGTAATGACTGTAGCAAAAGTAATGAAAAGTGATATTGTACAATAAAGAATTACTCCAATGACAACTTTAGAAACAACAGTACACCAAAGCATGCAAACTTATCTCCTTTCAGAGGCAGAAAAAGAAGAGAGAAATCAGGCATGTGAATATGTAGCTCAATTTATAGGACATCCTGATGAAGGATCAGAATTTGGTAAGAAGCTAAGATTCTTGAAATATGCATTCAGAATTCCCAGGGTAGGAAAACAGCTAGTTACTTTAGCTATGCCGATGTTTGAAAAAAGAGGATACGATGCATTGATGTTAAGATGTACTCGAGGAGTGATAGGACTTACCGCATTCCAAGTGCATAATGAGCATGATTTACATGTCTTCTCAGTTAAAGTTAATCCTGCATATCAAAATAATGGTTTAGCTTTTCGAATGCAAACAGAACTCATAGAAAAAGCAAGAACAAGAGGTATGAGGAGAATAAGGCTTAGTGCTGGTGGTCATGAAGTATTAAGAAGAATATATGAAAAAATTGATGAAGAAAAACAAAAGGTAAAAAAAGTAGACGGGTATTGGTTAGAACTTTAAGCACCCATAATTTTAGCGACACCAATCAAACGCCATCTATTGCCTAGCATTCTGCTGATAACTAAGCGATCATCTTTGCTGCAGCAAACAGGAATTTTCAATTTCACATGAACCATATCTTTTTTGAGTTCAGTAACAATGCCCACAGTAACTGCAGAATTCACATTAATCATTAAAGGTTCTAGTTTTTTAATAGGTTCTACATTCAAGTCTTCTTTGGATCCAACAACTCTCTTCAAAAGTTGAGGTTTGAGTAATAAGGTAGACCAAACATCAGGTAATTTTCCTTTCTTGCCAACAACATTGCCTGTTAAAGTATCTGCTTTGACATAAAAAGGATCTAAAGTAGTCATGATACCAAATGAGCCACCGGGGTGAACTTCCTTCAGCAAATGTCCGCCGCTATGCATGCCTAAGATTTTTGTGGTGATAGAATTCCATTGTTTCTTGCCTTCACGTTCAATACCTAAGCCAGGACGAATTTCTATTTCATCACCTTCATGGAAAACACCTTGTTTCAATGCTCCGCCTAGAACACCTCCATGTAATGCTTCAATCTCTGTGCCTGGTCGATTAATATCAAAGCTTCGTGCAATAAAAAATAAAGGATCTTTAGTCACATCTCTAGTTGGAGTAGGAATAGTTTGTTCTAGTGCAGCGATCAATGCAGAAATATTGACGTTGTGTTGTGCGCTAATAGGAATAATAGGTGCTTTCTCAGCAATAGTTCCTTTAACAAATGCTTGAATTTGTTCATAATTTTTAACTGCTTGTGCTTCGTCTACTATATCAATTTTATTTTGAACTATGACTATATTTTTGATGCCAAGAATTTCTAAAGCCATTAAATGTTCTCTAGTTTGTGGTAAAGGACATTCTTCATTAGCAGCCACTAATAAAAGTGCACCATCAATAATAGAAGCTCCACTTAACATCGTTGCCATTAAACTTTCATGACCAGGAGCATCAATGAAGCTGACTTTTCTCAAAAATGCTGCTGTACCACCACAAGTTGGACAAGTAGCACTAATAGTATACATATCAACATCCTTGCATTGTGAACAAGTATAGAAATCTGCATCAGCATACCCAAGGCGAATAGTAATACCTCGTTTCATTTCTTCAGAATGAGTGTCTGTCCACTTGCCAGTTAAAGCTCTAGTTAAAGTAGTCTTACCATTATCAACATGACCAAATAAACCAATGCTAACTGCAGGTTGTTCTTGAGAAAGTGCTTGTTTTTTCTTTGACTCTTTAGCAGCAGCTGGTTTTGCAACTGGTTTCTCCCCAGTCTTCTCTGTAGGGGTTTTTGCTGATTTAGGTGTTTTTTTAGCAAGTGTTGTAGCCATTAAACAGATTGGTAGAAAGTGAATTTATAAAGGTTGCTTATAATCCTAATTGAGTGCGTAAACGTGTTCGTTCTTCTTCATCAGGAACCATCCAGAGTAAAGCATATGCTAAGGCTTCATCACTAGTTTTAGGAGTAGCTTGCATGAGTCTTAAAAGATCTTCTGCATTTTTTCCTTCGACAAGACCATCAAAAGTAATGTATTCTACAAGTGCTCCATCACGAGTGAGTGGTCTATGTGTAGATCCTTTAGAGTAAAAAACTGTAGATCCTTGCTGATAAAAACGAAAAGGATTTCCATCCAAATCAGCATCAAAATATTCTCCTACAAGAACCTTAGCTATTTCTCCCCCTGGATGAAAATGGGGAGGTTCAGGATCTTCAGGAGCTAAACAGGCTCGTGCAATATTGAGTTTTGGTCCCTGGCGAAAATAATTAGTAGCAAAAAGTCCAACAGATTGATAAAGAGTTTTAGGTGGCTGCCGAAATTGTTGAACTGGAAAATCCTCAGTTAGGCCTACACCAGAATTAAGAAAGTGAATTTTACCACTAAATTTAGGATAAAGTAAACAGAGTAGACCATCTTTCTTTTCAAGACCTGTAATCTCAGTTAAGGTTTGAGGAAATTCTTTTCTTGATGGTTCAGATGTAGGTGGAGAAGTCATAGGAAAAAGAAATTATTGCTTAGCAGGTGCTGGAGCAGCTTCAACAGGTTTTTCTTCTTTCTTGATGCCCCATAAATCTTCGATGCTCTTAGAGCCATGTTGAATAACTTTCAAGTTGAGTTGTGCTGTAATATCACTCACAGTATTGCCTGAAACAGTCTTGCGATAAATAGTGCCACGAATAGCTTTGCGAATGCCTACGTCGCCTTTGCGAACAAGTAATTTTTTTCTAGTGTTCATATTTAAATCTTGACGCATAGGAAAGCCAGCAATATCACTGCCACCCATGATTTGTAATTCATAACCTGGTAGATCTACAATTGAGCCAGTTACTTTATCGCCTATCTTGCGACCGCTAACTCCTGTATTGTCTGTTAAAGGCTTAGTATAGCTTTTGCCAGTTTTAGTGTCATTGACTACGCATTTGATCTCTGCCATAGCAAGTCAGGGTTTTGGTCGATTTTTAAACCTTTCTAAAGAGTTATTAAGAGGAGTAAAGTGATGCTTAGTATGGTAAAACTACAAATAAGTGATACTGCTCCAGAAGGTGCGTATACTAGAGAGAATTTTAGACAAGTGATGGAAAAGGCAACTGAAGAATTAGAAAAAACTTTAGGCTATGCTGTACTTATCGTAAAAAATAAACCGCCTAATATTCAATTTAATATTCAAGGACCTAATGTGAACGTAGAGTATCATATGTTCGGGCATCATGTACAAATTCAAGCAGTTGGTAAAGACGAATATAACGTAGGATTAGTAAAAGAAGCAGTCGAAAAAGAAATAGCAGGATTAGAAGCAAAAATAGCTGCTGCCTAAATACCCCAAGTAGGTTGTTCTTTGCGTTTAATTTCTGCGATCTCTTTCAGCACTTCAATCTCATCTTTTTTCAAATACTTTTTGAGTTGTTTGTATTTGATAAATTCTTTCTCTGTTAAATCTGAAAGTAAAATATCATCTTCCTTGATCTGTCTGCCAACAATAACACCAGGAATGGCTAGAGCAACCTCTTTGCCTTTGTCAGCTTCTTGAATGGGTTCACCTTCTAATTGAAGACTTTTGCTGCTGCCAGCTTTGCTTCCATCTCTTTTAATCAAAGGAACATTAGTTTTCAGAGTGCCAGCTTCTACTCTCACACCAACAACAGCAGGATTGCTTTGTCTAAAAACACAGCCCGGTAAAATATGAATTCTGCAAGGTCTAGTCATGTCTGCTAATTCATTCATCTCTTCTTTCTTGGAGACTTGCAATTTCCAAGCAACATATTCTTCAATAACTTTGTAGATGACAGGATGGCAAATAGTTTTGACTTCAGTTTTCAAAGGTTCAATATTAAAACCAAGAACAATTTTGTAGATAGGATCTTGTTCTGCTTTCGCGTCGGCGATGTCTTTCTTTGAAATAGGACCCAATGCTGCGCGTTTGATAGGAATCTCTTGTTGTCGTAATAATACTGCTAATGCTTCCAAGCTGCCAAGAGTATCAGCTTTGATAATGACACCTTCTTGATCTGCTTCAATCACGACTTCTTCAATTTCTGCTTGCACTTCTTCAATAACAGGTTCGACAGGACCAACAGCAACACGAAGAGGCATGCCACCAACAACACCAGTAAAGTCTGGAGCAACAACACGAACGCCAGCAGCAGCATGCACTTCCTTCACAGATTTTAATTTAGTGTTGCTGCCCTTTTCTTGTTCAAATAAAGCACGCACTTTTGTTACTAGAGGTTTATCCAGAGTGCCAAGAACAATAGTATCATTTGTTTTCAAAGAACCATCATAAATGACTACATCTAAAAAAGTTCCTAAACCAGCTTCATCTTTGACTTCAAGAATAGTGCCTTTACCAGGACCGCTAACTTCTGTTTGTAAACTTTTTTCTAAATATTTTTGTGCTAATCCTATCAACACCATCAAGAGTTCTGGTAATCCTTCTCCAGTTTTTGCGCTGACAGGCACAATAGCCACTTGATTGGTATAATCATTTATTCTATCAAAGCGTTCTGCTTGAAAACCTAATTCACTTAATTTTGCAACTGCAGTATAAAGTATATTGTCTAATTGTTGTTGAGTGCGTTCGTTTTGAGATTTAAGCGTCTGTAAAAGTCCAGAAGATCCTGTTCTCCAGCCATCAACCAAATCAACTTTATTGAGGACAAGAATGAAAGGAGTTTTATATTGGCGTAAAATGTTAAGAGATTCTAAAGTCTGTTCTTGAAGTCCTTGATGAGCATCAACTACTAACAAAGCAATATCTGCTAAGTTTCCTCCGCGTTTTCTCATGTTGTTAAATGCAGCATGTCCTGGAGTGTCCAAAAACAAGAGACCTGGTAAAGTAATTTTAAAAGAAACGTTCTTCAAAAGAGGACCACAAAATTTGTCCAGAGCTGAAAAAGGAACATTATAGGATTTGAGTGATTGGGTAATGCCTCCAGCTTCTCCCTTGGTGATAGAAATGCCTTTAATACGCTCTAAGATACTCGATTTTCCATGGTCGATATGACCAACAATAACCACAATAGGCTGACGAATCATAGGTTGCTTTCCTTCACCTCTTAACTGCTAATGAGAAGGTAAAATCGTTTAAAAAGGTTTGGAAGCTATAAGATAGTTAAAAGAAGGGGCTATAGCAATGTGACCTTTATAATCGCCACAGCGTATTTCACGATCAGTTATGCCACGGGCAATTTCTTCCCTGGTAAGAAGATGAACAAAGGGGTATTTTTGTTTAATTCCTCTTTCAAGAAGTCTGCGTGAAACATGGGTAAGTTGAGCTTCAAATATCTCCCAGAAATATTCCGTTAATTCTCCTTTTTGTCCGCCTCGTGAAGTTTGTAATTGTATACGGGCAGTACCAATAAAATGAAGTTTAGGAAATCCATGACGTTGAAGAGAAAGAACTTGTTGCTCGTCTATAAGTTCTTCATAAAGTTCTCGAGAAGGAGTAATTTCCCTACGTTTGCGACGTGAAAACCAAGTAGCAAAAGATTCTAAAGCAACTCTTCGTCGTTCAACAGTCTCAGGCAATAACAAACGCAAATCTTTTTTATTTTCTTGAAAAATTAAACCTAATTCTTTTTCTAAATAATCCCTCGTCGTTTTTCCAAAATAATGAAAGCTGCCTCCTGGAGGAGTATAAACAAACCTCCCTTGGCGTAAGCTATTTTCATTAAGAGTTCCTAAAAACCTATCTTCTTGGAGAACAATTTTAATAAGACCTGCGCAACTTATCCTAATTGGAATAGTTGAAGAATTCATGAAGTACTAATGCCTGAAGAAAGACGTTCAGAAAGACGCTTTCCTCTTTGATAGAGTCTAAGTAAAATATGTGAAGGGTCGTCTTTTCTTAAAGGATTAGAAAGTGGGTTGATAATTTTAGGTCGACTTTGTTCAGGAATAAATGAGAGTGCACCTGCATATAAACGAGGAAATTGTTGTCTGGAGTTCTTTAAAACTTGAAGCAAAGAAAGATATTGTGCTACAAAATAATGTTCAGGTGTTCCAAGAGGAAGATGAGAAATGCCAGAGGGAGGATTTTTAGAGACGTTAGATACTCCGGAAAGATAAGTAAACACCCTTCCTATATTGTTGAAAAGAACCGCTGTAGATCCTAAATCAAATCGTTGTTCTCTAGTAAGATGAATCATCAATTCAGGAGAATGTCTTGAAACTAAAGTATCAAATTGTTTGTTATAAATGTCAAAACGCTGATCTAGTGAAAACATAGCTTTGAATCGAGGATCCATCAAGAGAGAGATCATATCTAAATCAATAGGCCCCCAACTCATGTCTGTAAGATCGCAGAGTGCAAAAGAAGTTGGTGAGTCAGAGCCATCTCTTGAACGATAAAGAATATTATCCGGACGGAAATCTCGATGAATGACTCCTTCAGAAGCACCTAAGTAATCTGCTAATGCTGGACGTTCACGAGTATATCTATTTCTCCATCCAGTTAAACGATTATCCCGAGCCAGAGAATTAGTTAATAATTGAGTGAGTATTTTTTTATCTTCATGAGGGAAAGCAAGATGGTCTGCAGTTCTAAAAAAAGCATTGAAATTTTCATCCAAAATATTAAGAAAATCGAAATAATCATGTGATCGAAGACAAACATCGCCAGGTTTTGATCTGGCTAATTGTGAAATTCCTGCCAGAGTGGTATGGGCTTGATCCAGAACAGTTTCCAAATCATGCTGTACTTCCTGAACTAAACTTTCTCTTTTTCTCTGACTTCGCATTCGTTTAAAAGCCCGATATTGTGCTTCGAAACGTTTATTATAGGATCCGTTAAGAGCTTCCATAACAACTAAATGATCTGAAGAGTTATGCAAAAAAGGTTCAGGTTGATTAGGATCAATCTCATGAAGACGTGTAAGATTAATATATTCCCATTGATCTAAAGGTTTTGCTGAAGTAGGAACACCAGGGTGCATAGGTATGCTCTCATCTGGAGAAAGAAATCGTTTAACAACAAAAGCTTTGCTTTCACGGAGGCGATCAGAAGATTTAACAGTAACTTTATAGACTTCTGAGTGTGTGCCGCAATAAATTAGTTCAGGGTTAATTCGAGCATCTGAAGAAAGATCAAAAGATTTAGGGAGAACACTTTGAAGAAATTTAGGAGTTACTAGAGATCTAATCCACTTCAAATCCGGTGTAGTTTCGACAGGTACCATATTTCATCATTTCACCTCTCCCATATCTTTCCCGTTAGGAAAGCATTTATAAAACTTGCCTTAAGCCATATATTTTCCTTCTTCCCTATAGACTAAACGAACAAGATTGCGAATAAGGACTACCGTCGTCTTAAGACGTTCATACGCTGAAAATAAGTAAGGATCCTTGCATCTTTTAAGAGCAGCATTGCACATATCTAGAACTTTTTCACGTTCTCTAGCAAGAAGATATGCAAGACTTTCATCATGAGTATAGATAGATTTCATAACTTCAAGATAAAGCTTATGAATTTTCTCAAAAATAGAAAAATAATCTGGCAGTTTTTTAGCAGTCTGTCCTGACTGTAAGATACTTCTACCAATACGTTTAATCTCATCACCTATGAGCTCTAATTGTTGGATTATTTCTCTATAGAACAAAAGCTGGGAAGTATTCATTTCTAATCGTTTTGCAAGAGGAGGATATGCAATGCACTTTTTAACGATACGTTCAGAAAGATAAGCTAGGCGATTGATGTCTTTATCTCTGCGAAGTAAATCAGAAGAATCATCTTCCAAGGAAAGGTTTTGAAGATCTTCAAACATAGAACGCAAAATAGTGTCAATTCGCCTTACAATGGTCTTAAAAGAGATTTCTGAAGGGTTAAGAAAATCTTTGGCGACAATCTTATTTTTTGTTTGTTCTATAATTTCCAAAGCCATCAAGTTATTGAGTAAAGCACGAATAAAAGTTTGTTTTTCACGAAGTGTTTTTTCTCCTTGGAGAATAAAAGTGTCATACCCAGCAAGATATTTGGATGTCACGCGACGTTCAATATCCGTCTCATCAAAAGAATCAATATCGAGAGTAATAGTTAAAGACTCTGGCCCAGTTTCTTCTATCTTAGAGGTAAGAACAATTTCATTATTGCTGTTCTCATTCATGTAAATCATATCACCTTTTTCCAAATTATTTTTTTTCAGCCAGTCTTTTGGAATGGATACTACATAAGAACTATTGCCAAATTTGATGAGTCGTCTATAATCCATGCATATTCCCCCAAATGAATATAGTTTCAAAATATTTTCTGAAAGTATATCCTTGATATATAGAATATCAGACACCTATATATAAATCTATCTCCTATATCCCTCTATCAAAGAAATCACCGAACAGGGGGGTGGAGTCAATGACTATAAAAAATGAAAAATTAGAACGTGGCGAAAGCGAGTTATTTGACGAGCTCGACGACGACTTTTATAGCGAAGAGGAAATCGGATCTTTATTAGAAGACGATGAAATCTCAGATGAAGAAGAAGCCTTTATGGTTGGTTACATGGGCTTTGATGAGGGATAAGATGGGCAAATACAGAAGGTGCCTAACCTGCATGTCACCAGTAATGAAAAGCGCTCGTTCGAATCCATATATGTGTAGGGAATGTGAGCGAGAAACTGGAAAAGAAGTAGTTGTGCCAATCTATCACCGACAATTTGAAGGATAACATGCAACAAGATAAACTAAATAGCAAGAAAGAAGCGCTGAAAAAAAGAAGGAATGTTGGGGAAAAACCTTTATATCCTATAGATATAGAAATTATTCACGAGTAAAAGACTGTGGAACCCTGATAAAAAGAGTTTCACCTATATATTTTGCTGAGGCATTCAGAATATCTGCAGTTGAAGGCAAATCTATAGAGCGATAATAAGTTTTGACATGTTTGCCATTGTTTTTTTGTTCTGCTAGAATTTCTACACTCTTGCCAATCATCTTCAAAGTTAAATATTTTTTTTCAATATCAGGCAAGGTGACTTTAATGAAAATCTCTCTGAAGTTTTGTGACATTTCACTATAAGGTTCTTCGAATTGACCCATAGCTTTGCGTATAGTGTTGATATTCTTTTTAACTATTTTAACAAATCTATTAAGATCTGTTTGTTCGAGAAATGATAGTCCCTTTTTTGTACGCTTTCCCACAGTAATGCCTCTATTTTGGAATTAATAAAGGTGATGGTCATGTAATCCAGTATAGGAATACAATTCTTGTTGTGTAAACCAAAGTGCAATTTCTCTGTCTGCTTCTGCTGGTGTTCCAGAGGCATGCACTAAATTGCGAACACTTCTCTTTTTCTTGTCGCTTACAGCATAGCTGTCTAAGGAATAATCTCCGCGAATAGTTCCAGGTAAAGCTTGTCTAGGTTCAGTAGAGCCAACAATTTTTCTGCCAAGGTCTACAGCATGAGGTCCTTCTAAGACGATAGCAACAATAGGCCCTTCTTGTAAGAATGTTTTGTTCATGCGTTGAACACGATCTGCAATTTGCTTCGGCGTTTCTTTCATCTCAATGCCTTTTTCAGCATAGCTTTTCTTAGTTTTTTCTGCCAAAGCATTCGCCCATTCATCAGTAACCACATAATGATTGCCAGCAATATGATCTGTAGCCTTGACCATTTTCAAGCCAACTATTTTTAAGCCGATATGTTCAAAGCGTTTAAGAATTTCTCCTATTAATCCTCTGACAACACCGTCGTGTTTGACAAGAATTAAAGTGCGTTCAATCATTTTGTCTTTTATTTTGTTTTTTCTTTTACTGGAGCAGTTGTTTCTTTATGTTGTGTCCATCGAGTACGTAAAGCTTTTCTGCCTAAAACAAGTTCATGTTTCCTGCATTTAGAGCCACAAAAATGAAAGATCTTCGCGTCATTGCGCACATACATAATGCCCGTTCCAGGAGTAATCTCGCCGCCGCAAAAGCTGCAAAAAGTCATGTTTTTCTGCCACCTTTAGAATTTTGTGTTAAGCTGCGAGCTTCAATTTCTGTTTCTCGTAAAAGAATAATATCATTTTCTCTGATAGGTCCTTTGACATTTCTTCTCATGACTTTTCCTTTATCAATACCATCGAGTAATTTGCAACGAACTTGAATAATGCCTCCTCGAGTGCCTGTTCTCCCTACAATTTCTTCAACTACTGCAGGTAAGGCTGGAGTAAAATTAACAGTGGTTCCTTTTTGTTGTGCAGCAGGTTGTTGCTCTGGAGCTTGCGCTGATGGAGCTGGCTTCTTGCCTTGAGCTGCTGGTGGAGCTTGTTTTTGTTCAGGTTGTTTTTCAGCCATAGTTTAAACCTTATTTTAATTTAGCTGCGATTTCTTTAATTAAGTCTGCAGCATCGCCTTCTTGGATAATTGCAACGCTAACAGTTGGAACGCTTAAGCCTGCAGCTGCGCCTAATTCTTCTTTGCTAGCATCTTTGATAAAAGGAACTTTCTTTTCAGCACATAAGGGTCCCAAGTGCATAACAATTTCAGCAGGATTAGCATCTTTGGCAATTACAACAAGTTTAGCTTGACCACGTTCTATGGTCTTAGTAGTTTCATTAGTACCTTTTCTAATTTTTCCCGTCTTGCGGGCAATTTCAACAGCTTCGTAAGCTTTTTTTAAGAGATCGTCTGACATCGTATACCTCCCTCAAACCTTTAAGGTCATTGGTATCAAAAGATTCAGCTTAACGCTTTAAAAAGGTTTCTATAGGAGTGTGAAGAAAAGAGATATAAACAGTATCAAATTATCAAACTCATGAGTTCCATACAAGAAACTGCATACAAGTACGCTTTGCAAAACGCTGTTAGATATAATGGTAAAGCTAATCCAGGTGCAGTTATAGGAAAGCTCTTTCTAGAACATAAAGACATCAAAAAAGAAGAAGTGATTAAAACTGTTAATGAGATAGTCAAAAAAGTCAACAAGCTCTCAGTAGAAGAGCAAACAAAAGAACTAGACAAGTTAGCTCCAGAGTTATTACATATAGAAACAAAAAAAACTGACTTCAAAGAATTACCAAATGCGGTTATGGGTAAAGTAAAAACTCGTATAGCACCAGAACCTTCAAAATATATGCATCTAGGTCACGCCCTAGTATTCATCATCAACAAAGCATATGCGGACAAGTACAAAGGAAAATGTTTATTTCGTTTAGAAGATACTAATCCAGAAAAAGCAACACAGGAATTTGTAGATAGTATGGATGTAGATATGAAATGGCTCCATTTAACCTATGATCAGAAAATTATTTGCTCTGACAGAATGGACATGTATTACAAATCTGCTGAAAAGCTAATTGCTGATAGTAATGCTTACGTATGCACTTGTAGTCAAGAAGAAGTAAAAGCAGGAAGAGAGAAAAAAGTCCGTTGTACTTGTCTAAAGAAACTAAAACACAAAGAAGAATGGAAAAAGATATTAGAAGGTAAATATGAAGAAGGAAAAGCAAATCTAAGACTTGTTGGAGATATGGAATCAGATAATGGAGTGTTACGTGATCCTATTATCATGCGTATTTCCAAGAAAAAACATTATGCGAAAGGAAATAAGTATTATGCATGGCCTATGTATGATTTTGAAAATGCTATTGAAGATTCTATTGAAAATGTAACTCATATTGTAAGAAGTAAAGAATTCGAATTACGTTTATTTTTACAAAATCTTATCAAAGACATGCTCAAATTACCCAAGCAAGAAGTAATTGAAATAGGACGTTTTAATATTATAGGACATACAACACAAGGAAGAGAGATTCGTGCGTTAATTGAGTCTGGAAAAGTAAAAAGTTGGGATGATCCTCAATTAGTCACGCTCAAAGCTCTGCGTCGCCGTGGCTTCGATCCAGAAACCTTCTGGGACTTGGCTAAAGAAGTAGGTTTGTCCAAATCAGAAACTAATATCAGTGAAGAAATGCTCGAAACATTAAACAGAAAGCGTATCGACAAAAAAGCAAAAAGATACTTTATGATAGAAAATCCTAAGAAAATAATGATTGGGGATCATAAGCTCAAAGAAACAAACGTGCCATTGCATCCAGAAGTGAAGGAATATGGTCATAAAGTTATCAAAATCAATAATGAGTTTTATATAGAAGATGAAATTAAAAAAGGAAAAGTCTACAGATTTATGCACTTGTTCAACTTCAAAGATAATAAATTTGTTTCAGAACCTTATGATCAAAAATTAAATGCGCAGTTAATCCACTGGTTGCCTGTAGCAAAAGAGGTAGTAAATGTAGAAATTCTCATGAAAGATGGAACAACTAAAACAGGATTGGGAGAGCCAGCGTTAAAAGATCTCAAAGTTGATGAAGTTGTTCAATTCGAAAGAAAGTTCTTCGCTAGATTAGAAAGAAAAGACAAAGATAAACTCTATTTTGTTTATACCCACAAGTAACATGGAAAATTTAGGACTATTAGCGGATGATGAAATAGAACGTTTAAAGCAAGAAGGAAGATTAATAGGACCAACAAGTAGCGTTCCTGTAGAAGCTATACGCGCATTGCTTAATGCATTAGGATCCTATGTAAGGGTTGAAAATCCCACACAAATGCCTCAAGGTGCATCAGTAATGAGGATAGGTACAACACAACAAGAGGGAAAAGGAACAGAAAATGTAGTGTTTGGAATAGGGTATGTACAAACTGCTAAAGGTCTACAACAAGTAATTCAGAGTTATAGAACAAAAGAATAATTAATGACCATATCTTCTTTGGCGTTTTTGGAATTCGTTAATGCATGCAATAAAGTCTTTCTTCTCAAATTCAGGCCATAAAGTGTCAGGTAAGAAAATAATTTCACTGTAAGTAGATTGCCAAGGTAAAAATCCGCTTAATCTGGATTCAGAAGTTCTAATAATTAAGTCAGGCTCATCTTGCATATAGAGATTTTCAGAGAAGACTTGTTCATTAATGTCCTCAACTTTAATTTTGTTCTTTTTAACTTGTTCAGCAATTTTTTTAGTAGCGTCAATAACTTCAGCTCTGCCGCCATAAGCCATGGCAAAGTTGACAATATAATCAGTATAATTTTTAGTCAATTCCATAAGTTTATGCATGCGTTCTTGAAGATCTTTAGGGAACATCCAGATGCGGCCAATCATATTAAAACGAACTTTTTTCTTGGAAAGATCAGGGTCTTCAATAACACGATCAAACTCTTTTCTGAATAAGTCCATTAAATAAGCGAACTCTTCCTTAGGACGATCAAAGTTCTCAACAGAAAAAGCATACAGGGTTAATTCTTTAACTCCATATTCTTTGCACCACTCGAATAAATGTTCTAACTTCTTAGCACCCCATTCATGGCCTTTCCAGGGTTTGAGCATCAAGCGCTGTGCAAAACGTCGATTGCCATCAAGAATAATTCCAATGTGGCGAGGGACGTTATTTAACGTAGGTTTCATAGCTATTACCTGCAGAGAGGTCAGAAAGTTACTTTAAATATCTTTCGTAAGTTGGAAAAGGAGTTACACCATGCCTGCAAAGAAAAAGAGGCTAAACAAAAATAATCCGTAGGTAAAAAAGAGTATAAATCCTGTGAAGAAAGAGGAAGTTTGTTTAGACATAAGATAATGCACTAATAAGAGAGTGAGGAATAAAAGAAGAGGAATGCTGAAAAATAGATCAAAGGAAGAAAAAGACAAGGGTCCTAGAACAGAAGAAATTCCTAAGATGAGAAGAATATTGGCCGCGTTGGAACCTATGATATTTCCCAAGAAGACATCAGCTAATCC
This sequence comes from Candidatus Woesearchaeota archaeon, assembly GCA_018302985.1. GTDB lineage: Archaea > Nanobdellota > Nanobdellia > SCGC-AAA011-G17 > UBA489 > JACOVP01. The sequence continues at coordinate 15,522 of JAGVZA010000024.1, forward strand.
CTTGCGTGTTGCATTAATAGTTACAAATAATTCTGGCAGTGCAGTGCCGAAGGCTACTAGAGTCATGGAAATAAGTTTTCCAGATAAGCCAAGTTCAACGCTCAGAGTAAGTACTGAAGAAATAAGATAGTGTGCGCCAAAAATAAGTGCTACAAGTCCAAGAGTAAGGTAAGCTAAGCTGCGAAAAAAAGAGAGGCTCAACCATGGATGTTCCATGTCTTGAGTGTAAGTTCGTATCTCGCGTACAACACGGCGAGGAGAAGTTTTCATTTGGTAGATAAAATAGCAAGCGAACAAGAACAAAAAAGCTACTCCTTCTAAAAAAGAAAGCTCTCCGTCTAAAGCTAAGATTAAAAACAGTGAAGTAATAATAAGCAAAATAATGGCATCGTCTAAAAAATAACGGCGCTGAAAAGGTACGGTTAAAAGAAAAAGTCCAAGGGCAAGATTAAATCCTAAGTTGTAGATATTACTGCCAAGAACATTTCCCAAGCCAATCTCAGGTGTTCCTGCAAAAACAGAAAAAACATTCGTCGCTAGTTCAGGAAAGGAAGTGCCTATGGCTATAACTGTCAGTCCTATAATAAAGGGAGAAATGCGTAAGGTTGCGGCTAAAGCTGCTATTTCATCAACTACAACATCAGATCCTTTGACTAGAAGAGCTAGAGAAACAATAAGAATAAAAAGTGTTAGAAGCATGCTTACAACCTTGTTTATGAACTTTTTAAGAGTTTCGTGAAACCAGAAAATTTATATACTGTACAATGATAACAAACTAATACTATAACTAAGTGATAATAATGGCCTCTGAAATTTTCACAACAATTCAAGAATGGTTAACAGTGATTATGCTCTTAATTGCAGCAGTCATCTGGTATAAAGTTCGAAAAGAGCGTGACGTCACAGGAATCAGATCTTATCGCATTTTCAATGTTATTTTACTGCTTGCATTGCCATTCTTGCTGCGAGTAATCAAGTTTATTCCTGCAGATATAAATCATGTTTTACAGGCAACCTTATTTTTCTTAATCTTTTTTGCTTTATTTATTATAGTAGTCAGAGAAAACAAGCGCATGCAAAGAGAAAGAGTAAAAGACATGCGAGAATTGCTCACTGAATCACAGAAGCATCCTATTAGATATGAGTTCGCTCGTCGTATTGTGCTTCCAGAACTGCAAAAATACAAGGCAAAGCAAGAAGAAGTAAAAAAGCAAGAAGCCGCACTTGCAGTAAAAATCAAGGAAGTAGAAAAAAGAGAATCCAAAATCAAAGAAGATACAGAAATGCTCAAAAATGAACGCGAGGCAGTCAAGCAAGAAGAGCAAAGAAAAATCCAACTGCAAAAAGAAAACGAAGCAAAAGAACGTGAAATGAAGAAGAAGGAAGAGGAAATAAATCGTCTGCTTGAAAAAACTAAAACTCGTGAAGCAGAGCTTAAGGCTTTCCATGAAAAGTTAGCGCTCCGTGAAGTAGAAGGACAGAAAAAATATGATGACACTTTCAGCAAGTTCAGAGCTAAAAAAACTGAAGAGCTTACACAGCTTCGTGCAGAATACAAGGCTATCAAGAATCAACTATATGATCGCATTAAGCGTCGTGAAGAAGAATTTGACCGCGTAGAAAAAGATTTAGAGCGAAGAGAGCAAGAGCTTCGTGACAAGGTAAAGCTTTATCAGAATATTGACAAGATTACAGAGCAAAAAAATGCAGAAATGGATAGACGTCGTCAGGCATTGCGAAGAATAGAAGAAAAAACTATGAAAAGTGCTTCAGACTTGCGCAAGGCAGAACAAGGATTTGTAGAAGCGCGACGCACCTTCAAAGAAGAAGTGGAAGCTTTCAAGGACAAAGAAGATGAAGTGCGTGAAGAGCTAGAAAAAAGTCAAAAGAGAATAGCTCGTGCAGACAAAACACTTGCTGAATCACAAGAAGTGCGTGAAGCTGCCCGCCTCAAAGAAGAAGAAGTGCAAGCTTGGAAAAAAGAACTTGACGCTCGCCAAAAAGCAATCGAAAGTGAAGAATACCGCATTGGTAAAGAACGTGCTGATTTAGGAAAGAGAGAAATGGAGATCAGCAAGAAAGAAGGAGATATCCTTATGGAGAAGTCTGCTTTTGATGAAATGAAAGTAAGTGAAAAGAAGATGCAAAAGGAAAAAACACAGGCGCAGAAAGAAGTTATGCCTAGCAAGAGGAAATAAAATGGCTTACGAAAACATCGCAACAATCTTGAGCGCAGCAACATTAGTATTTACTATTTTTACTCTGATATTTACAGTTAAGAATCGTGAATTTGAACGAGGAGAAGTAGAGAACGCAGTAAATGCTCTGCTCTTTGGATTCTTTATGACTGTGATTATCGTAGCAATTCGTTTAGTAGAAAGTCTCAATGAATGGAAGCCGGATGCATTGGCAGCAATAACTCCGGAAGCAACCACTTATATTGGGTATCTCACGCAAATTGAAACATTAGCTCTTGCTCCTTTATTGGCAGTCTGTTGTTTAGTAGCGATGTTCTTAGCTAAAGATTTGTTAGAAAAATAAGTGTTAAGAGTTTACAGCTAAAGAATAGGAAGATTTATAAATAAAGAGTCGGTAGAAAGAATATAATTCTGGTGATAATTTCATGGACACACAACTACAAGATATGGTAAAAAAAGGAACCACTACCCTCGGTTTAGTATGTAAAGATGGTGTCGTCATGGCCGCAGATAAAAGAGCTTCAGCTGCTGGACGCATGGTTCTGGATCGTAACATAGAAAAAGTATTTCCTATCACTGATAATATTGTCATGACCATTGCAGGTTTAGTTTCTGATGCTCAATTAATCACAAAAATAATCAAGGCAGAATTAAATCTCAAGAAGATGAGAACAGGTAAAGAGCCTTTAGTAAAAGAAGTCGCTAGTTTATTAGGAGTTGTTGTCTACAATAACATTCGTAAATTTTCAACTATCCCAGGTATTGTTGGTCTTATTTTAGGGGGAACTGACAAAGATGGATTCCATCTCTATAATATTGGTGTGGACGGCTCAGTAATGAGTTATGAAGACTACACTGCAGATGGTTCTGGTATGATTTTCGCATTTGGTGTATTAGACACTTTATTCAAGAAAGACCTTCCAGTAAGCGAGGGAGTGAAGTTAGCTATTCGTGCAATCAATGCAGCATTGCAGCGTGATACAGCAACTGGTGATGGTATTGATGTCTACACTATAACAAAAGCAGGCGCAAAGAAAGTATTTGCGCACAAGATAGACTATACTGTTAATGTATAAATACCGCTTCTCAGAGATCATTATTTAGAAGAGAGTGTAAAAAGAGTAAGGTCACTATGGCAACAATTATTGATGAAATCTTAAAAAATTTACCAGAGAACGCTCAGATTAGTGAAACGATTTTCGAAGGAGCTAATATTATTCTCTACACCAAAAGCAGAGAGTTCTTTCTCAATCATCATGAAGTCATCAGAAACATTGTCAGCATCATTAAAAAACGTGTTGAACTTCGCGCAGATGCAAGCATTACTGTAGATCCAGAAAAAGCTGAGCCTATTATTCGTAAAATTCTTCCAGAAGATGCTGGTATCACAAAAGTTATCTTTGATATTCCTCGTTCTATAGTAGTTATTGATGTCGAACGTCCAGGTGTTGCTATTGGTAAGCAGGGAGAACTCTTGCGAGAAATCAAGCAGCAAATCTATTGGGTGCCTTTAATTCGAAGAACACCAGCTTTACGCTCGCAGATTATCGAAAATATTCATGCGGTGCTCTTTGAAAATAATGATTACAGGAAAAAATTCCTCGATAAAGTAGGACATCGTATTTATGATGGTTGGTTAAGAGGAGAAAAAAAGCAAGAATGGATCAGACTAACAGTATTAGGTGCTGGTCGTCATGTAGGTCGTTCTTGTATGTTTCTGCAAACACCAGAATCACGTATTCTCTTAGATTGTGGTATTAATGTAGCAGCTTCAGAGCAAGATGCATATCCGCAATTAGATTCTCCCGAGTTTAGAATAGAAGAATTAGACGCTGTTATTTTGGCGCACTCGCATATTGATCATGGAGGCTTCATTCCTTATCTCTACAAAATGGGATATCGTGGTCCAGTCTATGCAACTGCTCCAACACGGGACGTAATCTCTTTGCTCGCTCTAGATTTCATAGGTGTTGCTTTCAAGCAAGCAAAAAAAGCCTTGTATGCTGCAACAGATATTCGAGAAATGGTCAAACATACTATTTGCTTGGAATATGGTGAAGTCACAGATATTACTCCTGATATGAGATTAACATTTTACAACGCTGGCCACATTTTAGGAAGTTCCATGGTGCATTTACACATTGGTAATGGCTTGCATAATTTGCTGTATACTTCTGATTTCAAATATGTACGAACTGCATTATTAGAAGGAGCAGATGCTAGATTCCCGCGTCTAGAAACAGTAATTATGGAAAGTACTTACGGTGCAAAAACTGATGTGCTTATTCCAAGAAAGGAAGCTGAGGACGCATTGTTGGACGCTACAAAAAAAACCATAGAGCGTGGTGGAAAAGTGCTCATCCCAGTGTTGGGTGTTGGGCGTTCCCAGGAAATCATGCTCATCATTGAAGAAGCCATGCGTACAGGCAAATTGATGAAAATTCCAGTCTATATTCACGGTATGGTTTGGGACATCACTGCTATTCATACAGCCTACCCAGACTTCCTCAACCGCAACATCAGAAAAGCTATTTTCCATAAGGATGAAAATCCATTCTTGTCAGATATTTTCAAGCGTGTAGGATCAAAAAAAGAGCAAGATCAAATTATCAATGAGGAAGGTCCTTGTATTATTTTAGCTACTGCTGGATTCTTGAATGCTGGTGCTTCTTTAGAATACTTCAAGGCATTGGCGCACAATCCAAAAAACACAGTTATTTTTGTATCTTATCAATATGAAGGAAGTGTAGGTCGCAAAGTGCAGGGTGGAGATCGAGATGTGCAATTGCCTAACACTGGTGAGCGTCCAGAAACTGTAAAAGTCAATATGGAAGTCAAAACTATCAGTGCATTAACCGGACATGCAGGTCGTAACGAATTAATGCGATTCATCCACGACTTAGTTCCGCGTCCAAAAAAAATCATTATCAATCATGGTGAATCCAGTAAGTGTTTAGATTTGGCTTCTTCTTTGTACAAGCTCTCCCATATTGAAACCATCGCCCCAAGAAATCTAGATTCTATTCGGTTATTATAATTATTACTCATAAGTAGGTACAATAAGATAGATTTATATACTCTAGTATATAGATAGAAAGTATGAAAATCTACGGATTTTTGGTTATGTTTGTACTAGGATTAATTGCTGGAATAGTCTTTGTAGCCTATTTTCCGCAAGAAAAGATAGAAATACCTCTGCTTACAGAACAACGAGAATCTGCCATTCTAGCACCTAAAGACCGCATTGATGATAAAAATATCCACGTATTTAATGACCGTATAGAAATCGATCTCAAGGACTTGCAGGGAAGAAAAGTATCTTGGTCTACCTTTGCTGACACTGAGTCTATGGTGCCAACTTTGGATCAAGGATGTAATGGCTTAGAATTTATTCCTAAGTCTACTCAAGATCTCCACATAGGAGATATGATTGCTTTTGAACAAAATAAGCGATTGATTATCCATCGTATTCAAAAAACTGGTCAAGATAAAGACGGTTGGTTTGCAATTACTAAAGGAGATAATAATGAATATACTGATGGAAAGGTAAGTTGGTCAGAAATTAAATATGTTACTTTTGGTATTATCTGTTAAAGTTTAGATAATTTTTTCTCTTCATATTCGTTTAAGCATTCTTGTGAGCAAAATTTATGTTTTTCATCATCAAACTCTTCTTCTATGCCATCGCCTTCAATCATCTTTTTGCAATTAGCGCATTTGATGACAACTTCGCTGTCATTATAACCCTTCATGAAGCCTTCATCTACATCATCTAGTTCATCTTCATCTTCTAGAAGTTCTTCCGGATCAGAATAGACATCATCATCTTTTTCTTCTATTCCTACCGTATCATCGTCCTCTCCCATAAATAAAAAGCCAGAAAAATGCTATTTAAAGTTATCGTTACTGGAAGAGTTGTTTCTCAGAAGTAATATTAGCACTGCATGGAATCTAAAAGAGTAAAAATCTCCTCGGCTCTGTCTTCATAAACAGCAAGAGTACATCTATAATCTAAGACATAAGTAAAATCATTTGTGCAGGCCATAATGTGCAAGTCACCGCGATAGAATTTTTCATCTGAAGAAAGTCCATAAGAAAAAAAGACTTCAGTTTCAGAAACAAATTTATCATAGACGGTCAAATTTCCTAAAGAGGAAAAAGAATCCAGTTGTAATTTCGCTGCTTGTAGTAAAGGTGTTCGGGAAAAAGTAAAGTGAACAGTGCATGAATTATCAGTTGTGCTGATGCCAGTTATAAATCCAAGAGAAGAAGTAGTTACTTGTTGTTGTTCCCAACGAGGAAGAGAAACAGAAAAACTTTCATGCTGAAAGATATCTGTAGGGGTGCATCCCGTTATAAAAATAAGAAGTACTAAAGAAAGAAGAGAAACAAGCTTCATGAGAATTAATTAAGAAGGCAACCCATTTCTCGAGCCACGAGCTTTTGAATTGCCACTGCAAGCAGCATCACAAGGAGTTTTACAATCAACAACACAGGCTTGACCTGTAGTTTTCGTAGGTTTTATATCACCATCAGCATCATAAACTATGCAACTAGGATCAGCAATAGTACAGCTAACAGCAATACCTCCTTTGGTACATGCACAATTATTAGCAGCAGTACAAAGAATAGCACACCAAGCATTTTGTGAAGTAGTGCAAGCAGTAGTGCATTTAGTTTTACCATCAGCGATAGCTTGATCCAGAGTATATCCTACTCCAACACAAGTTTTGACATCAGTCTTCGTATTGGCGCAATTACTTGCTGGAGGAATAGAAGCACCTTCACTTGGTTGAGAGGTAAGGAAAAAAACAAAAAAGAAGATACTAAGAAAAAAGAAACTGACAAGAAAAAGAGTTTTTCGTTGCATTTAATTTCTCCTTCCTCTAGGAAGTTCTGTTCCAGCTGGACAATTCAAGCACCAGCAATCACAAACTGCTTGAACAGAAACAGTGCAAGTTCCATCTTTATTAGGAGTAATAAGTGCGAGCTCTGGTGGGCAGCGACAAGTTAATTCTCCCGTAGCACAACCAGCAGCTTGACAAGTAGTAATGCAGGCAGCGCTAGAAGTTGTCTGAGCTGTTGCTTTAGCAGCCTTGCAAGCATCATTAAAACTAGGAGCACAAGGAGAATTCACATCAGCAAGTTGTCCTCGAGGAACTGTAGAGGAGACTCCAGGATCACCATTAGCAGGACCATTGCCTGGTGGAAATACATAAATGCCGTCTTGTTGACGATTGCCACCAACTCTTGCTGAAGAGGATTGTGGTGGAGGTGAATCAGAAGGATTCATAAAACGAAAAAAAGAAAATATACTGCTATCAGTAGGTTCATTTCGTTCTAAAGAGAAAGGCCAAATAAATTGTCCCACTATAGGAAATTGTGTTACAACAACAAAAATACTAATCAAAATAATTGCTAAGGCAAGTCGTATCTTAGGAGATTGAAGGAAGTTTTGTTTGTTGTTTATCTTTTTGTTGTTCATCATACACCTTATGCTTGCTGAAAGCGAAATATAAAAGGCTTTCGTCTATAATTATGCTGGATCGCCATTGCCACTGCCTTCACAATTATCAAGACACATGCAATTTGCTTGACAAGTACCTGATCCACTTGGGCAACGACTACATTGAGACCCTGGAGGATCGCATTGTTCTCCTGGCTCTACTATATTATTTGGACAAATAGGAATTCCGCCACCTCCAGCTATGTAAGTACATTGACAATTAGTACAGTTAGGGATTTGACCAGCGATGGGTGGACACTGTGAGGTAAGTTCGCATTGCTCACCTAATTCAACTAGGCCATTACCACAAATAGCAGGTCCACCGCCACCAGAACAGATCCCAGTAGCTGGATTACAAGTGCCACTCGGACAAGGAACAGTAGTGCTACAAAGAGTGCAAAATCCGCTAGAACAAACATAACCTCCAGCACAACTAGTTCCCGAGCAAGATTGGGGAATACAAACGCTACTAGTGCATCGATCTGGAGCATTGCATTGAGGATCATTAACACAAGGTTGACAAGCACCGCTAACACAAACTTGAGTCGGATAAGTGCATTGACTATTCGTAGCGCATAGAACAGTAACAGTCACATCATCAGAAGAGCTAACCTGATTATCATTTGCAGTAAGTCGTAAGACATAAGTGCCTGGTTGAGAAAATGTCGCAGTCGTATCAACAGCGTTCGCATTGCCAAAAGTAACTGTACCAAGTCCGCTCTGCTTAGTCCAGAGAATAGTAAAGAGCCCAGTAGTTTGTGAAATAGTGGTGAGTCCAGGAGGATTTGGTAATCCATCATCTGTTACTGTGCCGTCTAAAGAAACTTGATTAAGCGGAAGAGTAATGCTTTGGCCAATTCCTGCGTTGACACTAGGTGGATTGTTGAGACCACCAATTGGAGAAATTCCACACCAAGAAGCAACACCACTACCAGGAATTTGACAACTATGTCCAGGATTGCAATCTTTCAGTGCACCTGTAAATAATGGATAAGGAGTTGCAGGAAACACATCGCAAGGTTCGCAACGTCCAGCTTGTTTGTTACAAACTAAATTAGGATAACTGCAATCAGTATTTGTAGTACATTCAAGAGTAGGATCAATACATTGTCCGCTCAAACAAACTTTTCCTTCTCCAGGATTAGCAAGTTCACATTGGCTATTAGTTGAACAGGGAACACAAACATTCTTGGTCAAGTCGCATAGTCCAGTGCTTGCTCTGCAATCTTGATGTGAGAAGCAGAAACAACTGCACGCTTGGGGATGGCTTGGTTCTGCACATGCTAAAATTGTACCACATGCGCTGCTTTCTGTGCCATCACATTGTTCAAAGGCTTCTCTTCTATTGTTGCCACATTCATAGAGCAGAACATGTGTTCCATTATTGAAAAGTTGAATATAATGCAGTCCTTCATTCAAAGGAAGAATGCCTTCAACATCTGCCAACACTTGAACATGTAAGTCATTGCCAGCCACACGATATTGCAAGAGTCCTGGTTGTCCAGGCAAAGTGCTGCTGGAAAAAGAAGTTATACCTACTTTTTGTTCAGTCACGCCTTTAGGAATGCGAACTATAACTACAGAAGAAGTCCCGAAGCCTAAATTATTAACTTGTGCTATGCCTTCTTGTAAAGCATTCAAAGTATCTTGTAATTCTGCGACGCGATTAGTATCAATGCGTGTGGTAGAAAAAAAGAGTAAAGGAACAATAACAATTAAGATAACTACTGTTAAAATGAGATAATCGAATGTAGATTGTCCTATTTTCTTGTTCTGCATGTTCTCTTCAAAGGAGTTTGTGAAAGGTCGCTATAAATAGTTTATGAACAACTCAGAAGGAATAACAAAATGAAGTAAAGTTTATATACTACTGCTACGTCGGAAATTGTATCCATGTTCAAACAATATAAACGTAGAGGTGGTATAATGATACAGAAAAAAGGTCAGGCAGCCATGGAGTTCTTAATGACTTATGGTTGGGCATTATTAGTTGTGTTAATCGCGATTGGCGCGTTAGCGTTCTTCGGAGTGTTGAATCCAAGTAAGTTCTTGCCGAACTCTTGTTCATTAGCTCCAGGATTTGCATGTAATGATTTCAAAGCATCCGCTTCAACAAATGTGATTACCATTGTAGTTCAGAATGGATTAGGTGACAATTTGAATACAGTAAATCTTTATTTGTCAAATGTCCAAGGAGCAACTTGCCCAGCAACAGCATTTGCACCAGCTTCAACAACTATCAATGATGGTTCATCAGTGCAGTTTACTCTAGGATGTACGGCAAATACTTTAGTAAAAGGTACAAAGTTAAAAAGCGACTTGCAAATTGATTACTTTGTAGGTAGTGGTACAAATGCATTATCACATAAAAAAGTTGGCGCTTTAGTTGTCGGAATTGAAGCTTAAACGCTTTAATTCTTTTCTTTTTCTTTCTTAAATAAATACCGGTTAGAAATATGAAAAGAAGAATAGAATTGCTGCTCATAGTCCTAATAGTGATAGGAGCTGCACTCTTACGCATAATCTTTTGGCAACCAGATATTTATGGTTCAGATTTTTTCTATCATTATACAGTTACTGAGCAAGCTATTGCAAATGGAAAGTTGTCTAATGATAATAATTTAGCAATGTGTTATGAGGGCGTAAAGCAAGGACATCCACATGGTTTTTATTTCTTACCCTATATGGGTGGAAAAATATTAGGTTTAGATAATGCATTTATAATCTTACCAGTACTATTAGGTTTAATTTCATTAATATTAACGTATATGTTGCTGAAAAAACTATTTAGTAAAAGAGTAGCTATGGTTACCTTACTTTTTTTGGCAATATCAGTAGGCCATATATCAAAATCATTTCCATTTTCATGGCGGGGCGAAAATCTAATTTATCCATTATTATTAGGAGCATTACTAACGTTATATACTGCGCTATTTGAAAAAAAGAAAATATATGCTATCATAAGTGGAATAATTTCTGGAGCAAGTATATGGTTCTGGAATGGATACCCTCTATTGATCTTAATATATTTAGGCACCATATTACTAACAATTAGCTGGAAATGGATAAAAAAAGAAAAAGATATGCTTGAGTGCATACATATAAGTGTATTAAGCATGGTAACACAAGCCATAGTGCTTATTTTTCTGAGTAGAACCATAGAATTAGCAGGAAAGGGGCTTGTGTTTGGCAGATACTATTATCCCATTATAATAATAGTCACAATAGCAATAAGTGGGGTTATTTATTATGCACAAAAGAAGCGTTCAATAAAACCATTAGTAGTTGCTTTTTTCATAGCAGGGGCAGCTATTCTATTTTTTATGCCTTATATAAAACAGATTCTGATAGGTTTTGGTTCAATAGATTCACTTATGGGAACAGTAACACCTACTGAGTTACAGACTACTAAATGGTATCAATATCTATTTGCATTCCACATACTATTAATCACAAGTCTGCTAGGGCTATATAAGTATATAAAAAATTTCACTGCTCAAAAAGCGTTCTTTTTGGGACTATTAATTCCTTCTTTATATCTTATTGGAAGTGCCTCTCGTTATATTTATTTTGCGAGCATACCTATTTTAGCATTGACAGGAATTTTCCTTGAGCAAAGAAAAAAAGTAAGGGAAAAATTTGATATTTTTATCTTTTTGACTATAGTGCTGATAATATTTATGTCAGTTTATAGTTTATATGCCATACCAAAATATTTATCAGAAGGCCATCATGTACAAAACAAGGAGCCTTATCAATTTTTACGGGAAAATACAGAAAAAAACGCATGTATAATAGAAATAAGTGATCAAGGAGCAACTACAGAATTCTTGGCAAAAAGATATTATTATTTCCATTCATTAGGAGCAGATTATACGCGTTTAAAAAAAGTGCATAACTTTCTTCTTGATGAAAACGAGAACAACTTTGGAATTGAATATCTATACATATTAGTAAGTTATAATGATTTGGCAAAGATAAGATTCATAAGTCAAAATACGGACGTCAAAACAGAAGAGATAGGATTCTATCGAACAATCACCTATGGTGATGAAGAAGAAATAAATGAGACAGAATTAAAAGAAGGGCTAGACTTCATGAAACAGGTTTTTGTAAATAATAAGTTATATGTAAACGAAACAGGAAGAGGTTGTGCTTATGCCGGAAAATATGACACATTTTATCTAAAGGATGGCGTTTGTAACACTACTTTATTTAAAATGCTAACTAATCAAACAATTACAGAGTTTAAGAATGTGTACTTTAAAGAAGGATATGCAATATATAAATATGAACCTAATGCTTCCTAAAAAAGATTAACTTAAGAGTTCTCAAGATAATCTTAATATCTAATAATAAAGACCAATTTTCAATATAAAAAACATCACATTTAATGCGCTCTTCAAGAGACGTATTCCCATAATAGCCATTAACTTGTGCCCAGCCAGTTATACCTCCTTTTACTGCATGTCGTTCAAGATAATGAGGAAGTTGATCTTTGAATTGTTGAATAAAGAAAGGTCGCTCAGGACGTGGTCCAACCAAAGACATGTGCCCTAAAAAGACATTAAGAAGTTGCGGAAGTTCATCTAAATTAGTTCTGCGTAAAAACTTTCCCAGAGGATAAATACGAGAGTCATTATTGTCAGCCCATTTTGGTCCTGTCAGGTGTTCTGCATCTGGAATCATGGTACGAAATTTATAGAGTTTAAAAGGTTTATAGTTATAAGAAACTCGCTCTTGTTTATAAAAAATATGCCCTTTAGGAGAAAGGAGTTTTATAAATATACTAATAAAAAGAAAAAGAGGTGAAAGAAAAATAATAAAGAAAAGAGAAAGGAAGAAATCAAAAAGGCGTTTAAGCAATGCGTTTGATCCGTGAAGTTGACTGGTTTCAAGTTTCAAAACAGAAATGCTGCCAATACTAGAGGGCGTAATACGTTTAGTCAGTATATCAGTATAATGGGGAATAAGAGTATAAGCAACCCGATAGCCTGCTCTATGAATAATGTCGAGAAGCTTGGATTGTTGTTCACGAGGTAAGTGGATGATGATTTCATCAATAAATTTTTCACGAACTACTGACTCAAGACGCTTAAGTGATGATAAAGATAGTTTTTCCACCAACAAATAGCCAGTATTACGCGTAATGTGTTGAAAAAGATAAGATAAAGAATGTTGATCGCTAATAAGAAGCGCTCGTGTTAAAAAATAGCCTCTGTAATAGAAAAAACGCTTAAAGCGATTCAAGATAAAACGACCAGAGCTAATAAAGAAAAAACTAGAAGCGAAGCTAAGAGCGATAAAGAGACGTGAATAAGAGATCTCTCGTTGAATAAAAGTGAAAGTCATAAAAACAAAGAACACGAATAAGGCAGATTTGAAAAGGCCATAATATTCTTCAAAAATTTGTTCTTTTTTATAGAGATGAAAAAAGTGAAAGACAATTAAATATACTGCAACAATAAGTACTAAACTTTCAACATAATCAGACAATAAAGGAGTACCTTTAGAAACATCAAAAATTCCAGAATAGAAGCGAAACCAAAAAGAGAAAAGATAGGCTGCTAAAAGAAAAATTATATCTATAAAATGCATTACTAAAAGAAACCAAGAGTCTTTGCGAATCATTGTCTGAAACCGTATTTTCGATAATATTTGTACATGCTCATGAGGTGATAAAAAAATGGCTTGCTAAAAAGACGATGACTAGCCTGTTGATAAAGGTGTGTTGCTACTGCTTTCGGATAATAAACAACTCTCCAGCCGGCTTGTTTAGCTCTTCTACATAAATCAATATCTTCAAAATAGAGAAAAAAACGTTCATCGAATCCTCCTATTTGATCAATAACCTGCTTACGAACAAGAAGAAATGCTCCTAAAGACCAGTCTATATCCTGAATAAGAGTATGATCTTTATCAAGCATCAAATAATCAGAAGTTAATGGTGATCGTGAAAAGAGTATTTTAGCAAAGTGTGAGGGGAATCTTGGATATCTTCTGCAAGAGTATTGTAAACTGCCATTAGCAAAACGTAACTGAGGTGCTAAAATTCCTATATTTCTATGGTTCTGTAAGTAAGAAACCATTTCACTAAGAGTAGTTGGATGAACTCTTACATCTGGATTCATGAGAAGAAGATATTCTCCCTTTGCTTGGCGTAACACTTGATTGCAAGCAGCACCAAAGCCAATATTAATCTTATTAAGTATGAGGCGGACTTTAGGAAAAAAAGTCTTAACTAAATCAGCAGAAGTATCTTGAGAATTATTGTCTACAACAAAGAGTTCAAAAGTGCTATTTTTAAGAGAATCATAAAGTGAGTGTAGACCTGCTTCTAAAAAAGGTGCTGAATTATAACTAACAATAATAATGGAGAGTTTCATGATTTAAAAAATTTCCTTAATTCTAGTGGTTGAACTAATCTAGATTTGATTATTAGTTTTCTTTTTTTGAGCATTCTAGGGATTCTCCTTATAAGCACTGGGAATTCTAAGAAGACATAAGGTTCAATGAACAGAATATATATGAGTCTTTTACACCAATAAAAAGATATATGAAAAAAATCTAAAGAAATTCCACAGAGAGAATCATTTTTAAGAAGAATCCAGAAAGAATTGCGAAAGCTCAATCGTCGTATAAAAGAGTCGGATGGTTTCTTCAATCTAAAAAGTCGTTGTCGAAGAAATGTAAAAAACGGAAGAGTATCATGTCTCGCTAAATCATGTCCTCGTTGATGATAAACAAGAGCTTTAGGACAATAAGCCCCTTTCCATCCACGTAGCCGCATTCTCCAGCAAAGGTCAACATCTTCCAAATAAGCAAAAAAATCTTCATCTAAGTATTCTTTATCTATTTTAATGTCCTCAAGTGCCTTTTTTCGAAGGAGAAGAGCAGCTCCACAACCAGCAAAAATATTGGTTTGCTTATCATATTGTGATTTATCTATCTCTAATCTTCCGCGGTCAAAAAATCTGCGCTCTGGTGTTGCTTGAATGCCTGTAGAATCAATGATATGTTTCTTACCCGGCTTCAGAAGTTTTGGGCATACAAATCCTAATGAAGAATCAGATTGAATATAATAAATAAGTGTTTTCAAAGAAGAAGAGGTTGCAAAAGCATCGGGATTGAGTAGAAGAATGAAGTCTCCAGAAGCTTGTTGAATGCCTTGGTTATTGGCCTTAGAGAATCCAAGGTTTTTTGCATTTTTTATAAGTTTTATCCAAGAATAGTTGCTAAGAATTCGAAGAGTTGTATCAGAAGAAGCGTTATCGACAACTATCGCCTCATAGGAATTATAATTTTGTTTTTTGATATGATTAAGACAACTAGAAATAACCCCTTCAGAGTTATAAGTTACTACAATAATGGATAATAGAGGGAGCTTTTTCATAAGTAAAGCTAAGGAAAAGGCATTATAAAAGCATTTATATTCGATAGAAAAAGAGAATAAGCAATGAACTGGTTAAAAAAAGCATATCATATAGTGTTTAAACAATGGGGTCAAATTGTAGAAAAAGAGCTTAAAGAGTGTGAAAATATATTGGATGTAGGTTGTGGTGCTAACTCACAGATACAATTCTTTAAAATAAAGAGATATACTGTAGGTATTGATATAGATAAAAAATCACTTGAAAAATCAAGAGACAAAAAAATTCATAACAAATATATCCATAAAAATATTCTTGAAATAAATAAAATATTTTCTCCAAAAAGTTTTGATGCAGTAATTGCTTTAGACGTTATTGAACATTTAAAAAAAGAACAAGGTTTTCAACTTATAAAAAAGATGGAAAAAATAGCAAAGAAAAAAACAATCATCTTTACTCCTAATGGTTTTCTAGCACAAGAAGCATATGATAATAATAAGCACCAAGAACATCTGTCTGGCTGGGAAATTGAAGAATTGAAAGAAAGAGGGTATAAGGTTATAGGAGCAAACGGTCTAAAATTTCTTAAAACCACACGAGGTCTAACAAAATACAGGCCAGCACGTTTTTGGCAAGTCATAGGAGATATAACCCAATTATTTGTTAAAAACCATCCAAAATACGCATTTCAATTAGTAGCTGTTAAAAAGCTAAAGTGAAACAAAGAATAAAGATTTTTTATACCTTAGAACATTTGATAAAATGGAAAGTATTATGTTAAAGAGGAGCTTTTTTTTCCTGAAACTTTTCGACAAGAACATCAATTTTCTTAGACCATGTATTGTTTTGAGCGATATTCTTGCATAGAGCAATAAAACGTTTATTCTTTGCTAAAATAAGGGCTTTATATAAATTTTGTGCAAATTCTTGATAAGTTTTCGAAGGAAGAATACCGACATATTGTTTCCAGGAAGGGATATCCAAAGTGACGACAGGTTTTCCTAAAGAAAAAAATTCAAAAAGTTTTACAGGTGAAGCGGCATTTGCTAATGAATCATTCTTAAAAGGAATAAAACAAATATCAAAGCAAGAGAGATAATTTTTTAACTCAAAATAATCCTTATAACCTAAATTAAAAACATTTTCTGATTGCTTTATCTTTGATAGAAAAGAACCATCGCCAAGAAATACAAAGTTTAAGTCTCTACAGACATCTGTTAAGTAGTTAATGAGATCGTAATCCAACCATTTGCCAAAAGATCCATAAAAACCAACAATAGGTTTTTTATTAAGAAACACTTTTTCCATATCTTTTGGTTTTCTATAGGGTGGTTTAAAATCAGATAAAGTAACGCCATTCGAAACAAGAAGAGCATCAGATCTATCTTTTTTCAGTTCTTCATGAAGTCTTGGGGAAACTGATGCAACTATATTCGCTTGTCGAATTAGACGGTGATGTAATTTTTCTAGACGGGTAATATCTTCACCAAAGATATTTAGATCATCAACATAATCATAAAAGACAAATTTTGTTTGAAAAAGTTTTAAATACCTATAACAATTTGGAGAAATTAGGTATATGATAGGATTTGTGAGGTTTTTAAGATATAAAACATTATTGCAAAGATAAATATTTTCTTGCACCTCCTTAAGTTCAAAATTATTATGACTAAAAAAAGGTGTACAAAAAATACAAGTAAACCCACGTTTAGATAACTCTACTAAGAAATGTTGTGGTCTTTGAAAGAAAAGGTCCCATTCTAAAATTGGAAGAAAGACTAAGATGGGCTTTTTATCTTTTAATGTTGAAGTAATGATAAATTGTATATTCTTATTAAAAGAAAGATTCTCCAAAATAAAATAGTAGAAAGGCCTAAATAACAATCTTAGTTTATATGGAATAATTTTCTTTAATATGATGTGGTAAAGAGGTTCTTTCATTTTTTTGTTGCATACACAATCATAGTATGACCAAAATTTAATTTCTTTAATAAACTACTGAATGGAATAAATAATCTTCTAGTAATGCCTCTTAAATAGTACTTAGTGGGAAATTTATTGATATAGTATGCAATTATAGCAGGATAACAATAATCATCGTAAGTTTCAATCTTCAAAAGAGTAAATCCTGACTGTACAAGTAATTGTTTAATAGTATTTGGAGTAAAAAAGTAAAGGTGCTCATGAGAGTTGGTAAATCCAGTCCATTGCTTTCCATCAAGATAATATTTATATAAATTAGGTGTTGTAATAACTACAAGACCGTCGGAATTTAGTAGAGAGCAAACTTTTTTCATGAGTTGTGTAGGGCTCTCAACATGTTCAATAACATCGAAAAGAGTTATGAGCTCAAAATGATCTTTAAAATGAACATCCTCAAATTTTTTATTATATACCACTAAATTCTTTTCTGTTGCTAATTTTGCTGCATAAGAAGAAAGTTCAACGCCATAGCCCACAGCACCATCCCTAGTCATAAGTTGTAAGAAATCGCCAGCGGCACATCCTATATCTAAACATTTAGATATCTTCGATTTTAAGATCTTTGAGATTTTTTTCTTCATTATTTGCCAAAACATATTCCCTTGCTGATAACAAAAGTAATCTGAATAGCCAATAGTGTTTGTATTATTTTTGAAATAACTTCTCTTCTTATAGATTGAATCTAAATAGCGCTGATCAGGCTTAGGATTAAGATAACAAAAACCACAATCTTTACATTGGACTACAGTTTGACCATCATTTCGATCAAAATAGTGATTATAGGCAGAAGAAGCGCAAATATCGCACTGAACAAAAAGAGGTTTACTTTTCATGGTGTAATCGTATAGTTCTATCAGCAAACTTTCGGATAAGCGATTTGTCATGTGATACTAAGAGTATAGTTTTACCTTCTCGTTTGAATTTCCTAAATATGCTATAGCATTTTTCTTGAAATGCTTCGTCTCCAACTGCCAATACCTCATCCACTAGCAAAATATCTGCATCCACTTGAATCGCTATAGAGAACCCTAGTCTTGCAAGCATGCCAGAGCTCAAATTTTTGAGTTTAGTGTCAATAAACCTCTCGAGTTCAGCAAAATGAATAATAGAATCAAATCGTCGAGCTATCTCTTTTTGTTGAATCCCTAATAAGACGCCATACAGATAAACATTCTCTTTAACTGTCAACTCTCCTTGGAAGCCAACTCCCAATTCCAAAAAAGGACTTATTTTTCCATGAACAAGAACTCTACCAGTAGTAGGCTGGATAACATTTGCGATAATCTTCAATAATGTACTTTTGCCAGAACCATTAGGACCTATTATGCCCAAAAATTCACCTTGTCTGACACGCAAATTAATATTCTTTAAGGCATGAAACCGTTCATAGCAGTGGGTGAGATTGAAAAAACCTAAAAGGTAAGATTTAATCCCTGCTTTATAATCATGAGGTATTTTAAAAGTTTTACTGACATTCTCCAAAATAATTGCGTCCATTAGACCCACTCCGCGAAATACACCGACATCTTACGATAAAGGAAATAACCACTAAAGAAAACAACAAGGGAAAAGAGAAGTGAAATAAAGTAAAAATGAAAAGAAAAGATATTCTCTAAAAAAATATTTCTTATGCCTTCCAAAATCAACACAAGAGGATTAAAATAAAAGAAAAATCGATAAGATTCAGGTACTAGTTGTAATGAATAAACTACAGGTGTAAGCCAAAAAAACAATTGTAACAAAATTCTCCAGATATGCTGAGTATCTATGAAACGTAGATTGAGACCAGCAACAATATAAGATATTCCTAAAGTTAATAAAAAAAGATTGATGAAAAAAAGTATGCTCAAGAAAGATAAAAAGTGAAGTTCAATTTCACTAAATAAAACAAAGAAAAGAAAGACAATAAAATTAAGCAAGAATCCTAAGAAAGTTGTGACATTTGACGCCAAAACTATAACAGTTCTTGGAAAATAGATTTTTTTCATAATATTGGATTTTGTATAAAGGGAAACAAGCGCATTAAAGGTAGCTTCATTAAAATACCCCCACAAGATAATGCCTAAAAATAAGAAGAGAGAATAGTTTTCCATCTGGAATCGAACAAAAACGCTAAAGACAACGTATAAAATTGCGAAAGTCAGCAAAGGATTCAATAATGACCATAAATATCCTAAAACAGAACCCTGATACTTTAATTTGAAATCAGTCAGAGCAAAGCTTTTCATTAAATGAAAATAATAGTTATCCATAAGAATACTACTAAAAGAAGAGTTATATAACTTTTGTCATTCTGGAGTGTTAAGAGTATCTTTAAAAAGGTGTAATAACTCTTAATCAAAGGTGAAAAGAGTGAAAAAAAGAGGGCAGGCAGCCATGGAGTTCTTGATGACTTATGGTTGGGCATTATTAGTAGTGTTAATTGCGATTGGTGCATTAGCATTCTTCGGAGTATTAAACCCTGCAAAGTTCTTACCTCAAGCCTGTATCTTCGGGCCTGGATTTGCATGTGAGGATTTTAAAATTACTGCAAGTGATAAAATTATATCTTTAAATGTAAGAAATGGATTGGGAAGAGATCTTGATACATTTTTTGTGTATATAGATAAAAAAACATATAATGGAAATGAAGTGTGTGGTGGTATAACTGGCGTTGTTGCTTTGCCATTGACTCCCCCTCTTGATACTCTTTACCCTTCTTTTAAAGACGGAAGTGTAAGAGCTTTAACGTCTGAGCGAGATGGAGTTCTATTTGATGGTGGGGAAGAAGGTATTAATTGTGATATTGCTAGTCCATATATCGTTCAAAACTGTTGCAGTACTAATGGTATAGGTATTGCGGCCTGTCAAAGCGCAACTTGTGTCTGTGCAGATAATGGAGAGGGGTTTAACTGTGCCCTCTCTTCGTCACCACTACCTGCAAAAGCAGGACAAAGGTTTAATCAAGATATAGTCATAGTCTACAGAGAAAGAGGTTCTTCTATCCTTCATCAACGTATAGGTCGTATGACCACATCTACAGAGTAAGAGATGTCTTTGTTGGTAAATATTTATAGTGGGAAAAAACAACTAGTTAAAGCAAAAGTCTGTCAGAATATCTTATTGCTTGCTAAGGGCTTGCGTTTCTCAGCTCCTTTAAAGAAAAATGAAGGTTTGCTCTTAGCTTCCAAAAAAGAAGATCTTGCAGCCATAGATATGTTCTTCGTCTTCTTTTCTATTGATGTGCTTTGGCTGGATAAGAACAAAAAGATTATGCATATTGTCAGAAATGTAAAACCTTTCACACCTTATGTTGCTCCACCAAAAAAAGCGCAGTATATTCTAGAATGTCAGGCTAACTCTACAGGCAAATTAAAGATCAAAGACAAGCTTTCTTTCGTCATCCACCAGTAAGTTTAAAAGTGAAGAAAACTCACAAGAAACTATGGGAATTATAGAGGTGAAGAATCTAACAAAGAGATTTAAAGATCATGTTATTCTTGATAATGTTAACTTAGACATTCCAGAAAATAAGATTTTAGGTATTATTGGTATCAATGGATCGGGAAAAACTACTTTACTCAAAACTATTATTGGATTCTACAAAGTCAACAGAGGAGAGATCTTCTACAGGGGAAAAAGAATAAATAAAGTGTCTCGGTCAATGAAAAAAGAATTCGGGTACACCAGTCAGGACAGTTCATTCTACAATAAATTAACAGTCAAGGAAAATATGTATTATTTTGGCACCTTATATGGACTATCGCACAAAGATGTAAAAAATAACACCAAAGAAATCCTGCAGTTCGTAGAATTAGAGGAAGTCAAAAATACCTTAGCGCAGAATCTTTCCGGAGGTATGCAGAGAAGATTGGATTTAGCTTGTTCCATGATCCATAAGCCGCGTGTCCTCATTTTAGACGAGCCAACTGAAGATCTAGATCCCTCATTAAGAAGAGATATTGTCAATGTTATTAAAAAGATCAATAAGCAGGGAACAACAGTTATTATCACTTCACATTTGTTGGAAGATGTGGAAAACTTATGTGATATCATTGCCGTACTCCACGAACATAAAGTAATGCATATTGGATCTGTAGAAGACTTGAGAAAATTATACGGCAAGCAAGAGGAAATCCATGTAGAGATAGAGTCAGCTAATTATGACAGGATCATCCAGTTTGCTAATTTAAAGGACTATGAAAAAGAAGAAAATAAATTAATTGTCTACACAGCTGAAGCTGAAAAGACTTTGCACATGATTTTGCATATTATAGAAAATGACAAAGAGAGATTAGTCTATGCGGATATTAGAAAGCCAAGCTTAGGAGAAGTCTTCAAGGCTTTGACCAAGAAAAAATGAAAAAAATTCTAGCAATCATGGGGAAAAATTTCAAGCTCTTGACAAGAAGCAAGAGTTCTGCTTTGATTATAGTCTTAGGTCCCTTGCTCTTAATTATGCTCATCGGCGCTGCATTTAATACTGCAAATGTTTATGGAGTTCGTATAGGGACCTATTCTCCAAGTTACAGCGCCTTAAGTAATTCCTTAGTTGATGAATTAGGGAAGAAAAAGTTCACAGTCCAGAAAATAGAATCGCAGGAAGCTTGTGTAGAAGGTATTAAACGAGGTATTATTCACGTTTGTACTCTGTTTCCAGCAGATCTCTCCTTGAAAGAGGGCGGAGATATTGTCTTTTATGTGGATAATTCAAGAATGAATTTAGTCTATATGGTATTGGATGCATTAAATACTGTCATTGGCACCAAAACAAAAGAAATTTCCACGCAATTGACAAAGGGAATTCTAGATACTATTGATCAGATCGATAAGGAAGTAACAGATAAAAGCAGTTTAGTTAACTCATTAGCAACAGACAATGAAGATATCAACAATAGGATCAACACCATTATAAAAAATGTGCAGGAAATTGACACAGAATTTTCCATAGCATTGCCGGGTCTAGACATCTTTGAAGAAATGGCTCAAAATAATGATTCAGTCAATGAAGAAGTCAGAACTGCTGTAGATAAAATAAAAAAAGAACTCGATGAAATTGATTTACAATTCAAAACTATAATCGGAGCAAAAGAACAAACCTTGCTCAGTGCCAATAATATTAAGACAACCTTAGCCAGCGACTTTAGTTACATTAATGCTATTGATAATAGTATAGGTAAGATCAGTGGTGAAATCAGAAAAGTGAAATCTACCAGTGTAGGAAAAATAGTTTCTCCTTTGTCGACAAAAATTGAGCCAGTGATTTCAGAAAAAACGCAGTTAAATTATGTATTCCCAACTTTAATGATTCTCATCGTAATGTTTGTCAGCATGATGCTAGCTTCGACCTTAGAGATTACAGAAAAAACAAGTCGTGTCTATCTCAAGAACTTCATTACGCCTACATCCTACTTAACCTTCTTAATAAGTAATTTCATAACAAATATTTTAGTAGTACTGGTTCAGTTAACAGTTATTTTTGGAGTGGCTTTCTACTTCTTCAAAGAACATTTGCTGGCTACAATCGGAAGTATGTATCTAGTTTTAGTGCTCATTACAACTGTCTTTATCTTGTTAGGAATGATTATTGGAAGCATCTTTAAGTCAGAAGAAACTGGTAC
The DNA here is from genome assembly GCA_018302985.1 of Candidatus Woesearchaeota archaeon. Taxonomy (GTDB): domain Archaea; phylum Nanobdellota; class Nanobdellia; order SCGC-AAA011-G17; family UBA489; genus JACOVP01. The sequence goes on from JAGVZA010000024.1 coordinate 38,179, forward strand.
TATCGCAACCATATCTATAGGATTTGTCTTCCTGTTTTTCTCTTCCAGCATCTTGCCTATTGAAACATTGCCTAATCTCATTAGAACTATTGCCTCCTTCAATCCCTTTTTCATGGGAGAAACGTTAATTAACAAGATTTTGCTCTTCCAATTGCCACTTACACTCTTTACGCAAACGTTATATATCCTTAGTGGATACATCCTCGGATTGATGATAATGCTCATAATCGTAAAAAGACTAACCAAAAGGAGTTTCTAATGGAGACTAAGCTAGCAGCTATAGGTGGATATAGTGAAGTAGGGAAAAATATGTCTGCTTTCAAGATAGGAGATGAAGCAGTCTTACTAGACATGGGTTTCTATTTGCCAGTTATTGTAGATTTCGAAGAAGAAGGCAATGATCGTTCTTCCTTGTCCACAGAGCAAATGCAAAAAATGGGCGCGATTCCAAATGATACTATTGTAAGCTCATGGAGAAATAATGTTAAAGGAATCCTCTGTAGTCATGCTCACTTAGATCACACTGGTGCTGTTCCTTATCTAGCTCCAAGATATAATGCTCCTGTTATTGGAACTCCCTTCACCTTGGAAGTGTTAAAAACTATGGCGCATAGCGAAGGCCTTCCGTTGAAGAATAAATATCTCCCTTTGAATACTGGTTCTAAATATAGAATATCAAAAAATATAGAAGTAGAATTGATTAATGTCACGCATTCTACACCTCAAACAGCAATCATCGCAGTGCACACTCCTCAAGGAGTTCTAGTCTACACAAATGATTTCAAATTTGATAATGATCCAGTCATTGGAAAAAAGCCAGATTATGAGCGTCTCAAGCAATTAGGAAAAGAAGAACGAGTTTTAGGAGTCATCGTAGATTCTCTCTATTCTGGTGCTGCACAAAAAACACCAAGTGAGCGTGTTGCTAGGGAGATGCTCAAAGATGTCATGCTCGGTACTGAAAATCATAACAACCCAATGATAATTACTTGTTTTGCTTCGCACATTGCTCGATTAAGAAGTATTATTGACTTTGGTCAAAAGTTAAACAGAAAAGTAGTCATGCTCGGTCGCAGTATGCAAAAATATGCTTCAGCAGCAGAAAAAGTAAATATAGTTAAATATTCCAAAGAAGCAGAAATTGTTGCTGGCGCAGATAGAATCAAGAAAAAATTATCCAAAATGGAAAAAGAAGGTCTCAATAACTATCTCATTATTTGTACTGGTGGTCAAGGCGAGCCTAATTCAGTCTTAAGTAAGATGTTAAACAATGTCTACCCTTTCTATTTCAATCAGGAAGACACTATGATTTTCTCCAATCGTATTATTCCAGTCGAACCCAATATCACAAACAGAGGTCGTATGGAAGATAAGTTGAAAAAGTTTGGTGTGCGTATCTACAAAGACATTCACGTCTCAGGTCATGGTTCTAGAGAAGACATTCGCGATTTAATCAATATGCTGAACCCAGAACATGTCATCCCATCCCATGGTCATCATAAACTTACAGCTCCTACTGCAGAATTAGCTACTGAAATGGGTTTCCAGAAGAAAGAAATTCACCAGATGAAAAACGGCGATACTATTACGTTCTAAGGCTCAAATATACCTTTAAATATACTGAAGCAAGAGAAAGAATATGCAATTTTATGATTATATTTATAGAAACTCTATAGTCCATAAGCTTGATCCGAGGACAAAAATAGCCTGGTTAGTAGGTCTAAGTTTTCTAGTATTTTTAACCAATTCAAAAAAGAGTATATTATTTATGTTAGGTTTAGTTCTTTTGATAGTTTTCTTGTCCAAGTTGCCACTAAGAAATGTATGGCAGTCTTCTAAAGTGTTTATTATATTTTTTACTATAGCTAATGTAATCTTGTTCAGTCTTCTCCTATGGAGTGTCAAGCAAGGAGTTATAGATGGAATATTTTTCTCTATAAAGTTTCTCGTGCTAATCATAAGTAGTATTGTTTTTGCTATGTCTACTTCGCCAAGAGATTTAATGCTAAGTCTTACTAAAATGAAGGTGCCTTATGAGTTAGCTTTCATGTTAACGCTAGCTATAAGATTTGTTCCAGTTATAGCAAGAGAAATAAATCATGTCATAGATGCGCAAAAAGCACGTGCTCATAAGATTAAATTCTCTTTGATGCATCCAATAGATTCCATGGAGACATTTTTGCCAATACTCATTCCAACATTCCACTTGTTGCTTATGAAAGCATTCGATCTCTCTTTGTCCATAGAAGCAAGAGCATTTCGTTCTAAAAAAGAGAGGACCTATCCGCCAAGACTTAAATTAAGAACATATGATTATATTTCGCTAATTATCCTTATAGGTATAAGTGTCTATGTTACTGGAGGATTAAGATGAATACTCTAATCAGTGTAGATAACTTAACTTATTATTATCCTCAAGAAAAGAATCCTGTGCTTCAAGATATTTCATTTAAGATAAATAAAGGAGATGTTCTCGGAATTATAGGTCCTTCTGGTTGTGGTAAAAGTACTCTCATGTTGGCATTGAGTGGCTTAATTCCACACGCCCTAAAAGGAGATATGCATGGCACGATAACTATTCTTGGAGAAGATACTAAAAAATCATCCATGGCTAAATTATCTCAAATAGTACAGATCTTATTTCAAAGCCCAGATTCTCAACTATTCGCTTTAAATGTGGAAGATGAGATTACATTTGGTTTAGAAAATTTAAATCTACCTTGGAAACTTATTGAAAGAAGGCTGGAAAATACTTTAAATGAAGTAAATATAATGTCTTTAAGGCATCGTTCCATTGAGGAGCTTAGCTCTGGACAAAAACAAAGAGTTGCACTCGCAGCAATTCTGGCCATGGAGCCAAAGATATTGTTGTTTGATGAGCCTACTGCAAATCTGGATCAACCATCCATAGAAAGACTTGGACAGATAATTAAAAAGCTCAGCAAGAAGCATACCATAATTATTATTGAGCACAATATAGAGTTTCTAAAGAATTTAGCAAATAGAGTACTGTTAATGAACAAAGGAAAAATAATACTTGAAGACAAATATGACAGGATAATCAATCGGAAAGAGTATAAGGAAATAATGTTGCCTCCGCACAATACTAAGCAAGTACTGCAAAAGTTAAAAACAATAAGTTTTCAAACAAAGAAAAAACCGATTTTAGAAATACGTGGATTAAATTTTACTTATGCGAATAAAACAAAGGCATTGTCAAATGTCAGCTTAACTATAGGCAATGGTGATTTTCTCGGAATTATTGGTCAAAATGGAAGTGGTAAGAGTACTTTAGCGCTGAACATTATAGGAATCCTGAAGGGAAGTGGAAAGATAATCCTTGATGGTCAAGATATTGCAAAAAAAGATGTCTTTGAGCGTACAAAGTCTATTGGTTATGTCTTCCAAAACCCTAACTATCAGTTATTTGAAGAAGATTTAGAAAAAGAAATAGCATTTGGACCTAGGAATATAGGTCTAAGTAAAACAGAGATAAAAAAGAGAGTAGAAGAAGTTCTACAAATAATGCATCTTACGGAGTTCAGAAAGAATGATCCACATGCGTTGAGTGTTGGACAAAAAAGAAGAGTTTCTATAGCCTCAGTCTTAACTATGGAGCCTGAAATAATAATTGTTGATGAGCCGGATACAGGTTTA
>JAGVZA010000008.1 GCA_018302985.1 Candidatus Woesearchaeota archaeon
GATAGTATATTTTTTCTTCCAGAAGAGATCATCTAAATCGTAATGCTGTATGTGTAACTTTCTTGCAAGCTCTTGAGCTACTGAAGTTTTCCCGCTTCCAGAGCATCCTAGAATATAGATTCTTTTGAACTCTTTTTTCATGGATTTAGGTTAGATCCTCTCTTTTTATTATTTCTCTTGCTGGATTTCTTGCTTTTGAGGAAAGATGCAAAGTTTTAAAAGACTTAGGAATTGAGCTTAAACATTATTTGCCTCTGTAGCTCAGTCTGGTAGAGCGTATCCATGGTAACGTAAAGCCATTGAGGATAAGGTCGAGGGTTCAAATCCCTTCTGAGGCTTTCCATTCTCTCTTTTTAAAAAACACCGAAGAGTTTACCAGGAGGTTTACTTTCAATAATCCTGTCTAAAGATCTAAGCTCATTTTCTAGTACTATTTATTCAACCAATTGACTAGCATGTTCTAGTACTGCTGCTTTCATATCTTCTTTTTCATAAACGTCGCGGCCTACAATAGCATGCCAAAACTCACCGGCAGCTTTTCCACCCTCAGTAATACTTCCGCCTTGTTTGACTAAACCTGGAGAAAACAAAACAGGATTAACAATACCACAAATCTCAACGAGAGACTTATACTTTCTTATTTTCTCTGGTTTATTTCCTGGAACAACAAAATGTGTAACACCCATGCGAGCTGCTAATTCGTAGATATCTTCTGGTGCTGATGCTCTTATATAACCAGGAAGAGGTCTTTCAATGCCTAATTGTCTAAAAATTTCAGTATAATTTTTCTTTCCTTCGCCCACATCTCCATCCAAAAAGCGAGGATGAGTCATTTCTCCACCAACAATTACGCCTAAATTTCTTTCTTGTGCTGCTCGTGTCCATTCATATTGTGACGCAGGACCTGATTGTGGAAAAAGTATAACAGCATCCACTTTTGCCTTCACCATGACATCCATAAACCTTTGAGGAGTCATTTCATGAATATCAGTGGCAGCTTTTTGATGATCATAGATAGCACGTGCACCTGTATAATCTTTTACCGCTTGAACCCAAGTATTTAATCCGTCTCCAATTGCAGCTATGCCTAATTTATGTGCTTGTACAACTTCAAGATCTTTTGTTGCTTTTAAGAGTTCTACAAATCTTCTGAATTCAATATCACATGCTGGAATAATACTTCTCTTTCTTTCAATAATAGCTGTCATTGTTACACACTCCTAAGGGTTTACTAACTTTACTGGTTGAACTCCAACCTCTTCAAATTCTTTTTCAATAGCTCGACCAATTTCTGGTCCAGGTTGTAATCTTGTATAAGCTAAAGGCAATAATTCAAGGGCATTACTCATCGCGAAGTAAGGAACTCCTTTTTCTCCCATGAGCTGTTCTACACTTTTTCCGTCGTTATTTAATTCCATACGATTTGTTAAACCAATTGCTCCCATCACCTCTACTCTTGCTTCGAGACATTTATCAATTTCTTTTAATAATGATCCGCCTGTTGTTGTGACATCTTCAATAAATACTACTCTTCCTCTGGGTACTCCTACAAAGAATCTATCATTGGGATCGCCATGTTCTTTTGGTTTTTCTCTACCTATAGATAAAGCATGAGATCCCTTGCCATAGTTAGCATCTCCCTTTGCCCAAAGATACTGTGTCAATACAGCTAATTTTGTTGCACCAGCTGGAACGCCGTAAAATGTATCAGGGTTTAATCCATGCTGTACACTAAAAGCCATAACCATTCGCGCAAGTTGGTCAGTTAAAAAAACATCATCTGCAACTCTTCTCCAATTAACATACCAATTAGATTTCCTTCCTGATCTCAAGATAATGGGTGTTGAAAAAAAACCAACAACATCATTCTCTAGAACAAATTGATTAAATGCATGAGGATTATAGTTAGCCATGTATTAGCACGCTTTCTTTTTATTTATATAGCTATCTCATTACTGACTCTGAATGACAATCACTACTTTTATAAGGAAGCCTCTTTTCTTTATTTTATGGTTCTTGACTATAAAGCTCTAGGATTAAAAATAGGCATTGAGGTGCATAGACAAATTGAAAGTCATAAACTATTTTGTGCTTGCCCTTCTGAATTAACAGACAAACCCTTTGATGCTTTAGTGAAAAGAACTTTGCATGCTGTCCGCAGTGAAACTGGACAAAAAGATCTAGTTGCAGAACATGAAGCAAAAAAAGGCAAATATGCTGTGTATGAAATTGTGCATGGCAGCAGCTGTTCTGTTGAGACTGACGAAGAACCTGTGCATCCTATTAATAGACACGCGTTGCAAGCAGTCTTAGAAGTTGCTTTACTCTTACAATGTAACCTTGTTGATGCGATTCAAACTATGAGAAAACAAGTCTTAGATTTTTCCAATACTTCTGGATTTCAGAGAACTGCTTTAGTTGCTTTAGATGGGAAAATAGAAACTCAACATGGCAAAGTGGGGATTGCTAGTGTCTGCATTGAAGAAGATTCTGCACGACGCATTAGAACTGAACCCGCATTTACTGTTTTTCGTTTAGATAGATTAGGTATTCCGTTAATTGAGATCACTACGCAACCAGACATGAATACTCCTGAGCAAGCCAAAGAGATTGCCAGCTATTTAGGTATGGTGTTAAAGTCCACTGGAAAATTTAAATCAGGCATTGGCACTATCAGACAGGACTTGAATGTCAGCATTACTGGACACCCTAGAGTAGAAATCAAAGGCGTGCAAGATTTACAATTAATTCCGACTGTTATTGAAAAAGAAATTATCAGACAACAGCAGAATATTAGAGAAGGAAAAATCAAAAGTGAAGTAAGAAAAATGCAACCAGATGGATCAACTACTTTCTTGAGACCCATGCCTGGAGCAAGCAGAATGTATGTAGAAACAGATCATCCTGTTATTGTTCTTGAAGAAAAATTCCTAGATAGTCTAGTACTGCCTGAACTCCTCTCTGAGAAGACAGAACAGTTTGAGAAGAAATATAATTTACCTCCTGCGTTAGCACGAGAAGTGATTGCTCATCCTTTATTCACTAAGTTTGTTGAGCAGTATACAAAACTTGAGACTAGTTTTATTGCACGCGTGTTAAGTGAGATTCCTAAAGACATCAAGACAAGATTGCATATTCCTACAGACAAATTAACTGAACAAGATTTTGCAAAAGTTTTTGAAGCTTATAGCAAAGAAACTTTATCCAAGCAAGCTGCTACTGACATGTTGGCTGCACTAGCACAAGGACATCCTTTTGACTTGACCAAATACCAGATGATATCTGATACAGACCTTGAAAAGAATATCAAAGAGATTGTAGCTAAGAACAAGGGCGCTTCACCAGGCGCATTAATGGGCATCGTGATGAATGCTTATCGTGGAAAAGTCGATGGGAAGAAAGTGCAAGACTTGTTGAAGAAATATATTTCTTAAGCGATTAACAAGTTTTATAAACCCACTTTTTGGCATCTTTTCTATGACTGAGAGAAGCACTCCTAATAAAGTTCTCCAAAATAAATTGGACCAAGCAGAAAGATCTGTTACTCTTACAGCAAAAGCATTAGAAGGAGCACAATATCCACTAGCATTTCGTTGCTCTGTCGAGGCAGTTTCTATTCTAGAAGGCGTACATCCTCAATTACCTCAGACTGATCAAAGATATCAAGAAGTTCATGCCAAACTACAACCATCAGTCTATCGAAGCTATGTTACTGCAGCGCTTGCCTATGCCAAAGATTGTATTAAAAAAGGCGCTGACCTTGGAATTGTGCAAAGACTCCTTCACACTGTTCCACTCTATCTTCCCAAAGCAGCAGTTAAACATCCAGAAAAACACCTAGCGACCACAGCAAAATTACAACAACAACTAGCAGCAAAATTATTTAAGCAACAAAAGAAACAGTCTGAAAATAAACCCTTGGAAGCTCGACTTTAATTCTTTTTTTCCAGAAAAGCTTAAATAGCTTATTCCTGTTGCAAATCATATGTTACGCACTCATGCTTGTGGCGAAGTTTCTGAAAAAGAAGTTGGACAAACCATTACTCTCTGTGGATGGGTAGATACTTTACGTGTCTCTGGTAAAATTTCTTTTTTACTCTTACGAGATAGAACTGGTATTATTCAAATCTTCTTAGACAAGACTTTAACTGAGAAATATCAACATGAACTGAAAAAAGAATCTGTTGTGCTAGTAGAAGGTTTAGTTAATAAACGTCCTGATAACCAAGTCAAACGAGAAGAAAAAACTGGAAGCATTGAGATTGCTGGTAAAGGGATAGAGCTTCTTAGTGCTGCTGAGACTCCTTTGCCTATTGATGTTGTTGCTGAGACTACTACCAATATTGACAAACGACTGGACTATCGCTTTTTGGATGTTCGTAGAGAAAAAGTCAAAAACATCTTTATGATTAGATCTAAAGTTTACAGCAAGACCGTTGAGTTCTTTGACAAGGCTGGTTTTGTTGCTATCCAATCTCCAAGACTGACTGCCTCTGGCGTTGAATCTGGCGCTGAAGAATTTAAGATTCCTTACTTTGGTAAAACTGCTTCGCTAGCACAATCACCGCAAGTGTATAAACAAATGTTTGTTGTGTCTGGATTGGAAAAGGTGTATGATATTGGTCCTATCTTTAGAGCTGAAAAGTCACATACTACTAGACACTTAACTGAATTCATAGGCATTGATATGGAAATGGGATTTATCCAAGATGAAAACGATGTGATGACTGTCGTTGAAGAATATCTCAAATTTTTATTGGCTGAACTTAAACGAGTTTGCAAAGAGGAGTTAGAACATCTTGGTGTTACTATCAATGTTCCAAAAACCATTCCTAAAATGACTTTAACAGAAGCTAGAACAATTCTCAAAGATCATGGAAAGATTTTACCTGATAATGAAGACTTGGATGCAGAAGGTGAACGTATCATCGGTGAGCATGTAAAGAAAAGACATAACTGTGATTTTGTATTTATGTTGGAATATCCTTGGGCAAAACGACCCTTTTACCATATGCGTCCTGAAGGGAATAAAAAAATAACGAAATCATTTGACTTACTGTTTAACGGTGTTGAAATTGCAACAGGTGCACAACGAGAGCATCGACTTGAAATCTTAGAAGCACAGGCAAAAGAGAAAGATATTGATTTTTCGAAGATGACTTTTTACAGAGATATTTTCAGATATGGATGTCCACCTCATGGAGGCATTGGTATGGGTTTGGATAGGATTACTCAACGACTATTAAATTTAGATAATATCAGAGAAGCTATACTCTTACCTAGAGATCCTGAGAGATTGACTCCTTAAATTCACTTCTTCTAGAGTGTAACTAAACTATTTAAACTAATACTCAAAAAGAATCATATGTCTTTACCACCTCTCATCTTGGATGGATTTTCTGGTAGAGAAGAAAAATTAGCAGCGATCAAAAGATATGTCTGTGCTGATCAAGCTGTGATGTTCTATAGAACGAATGATCTTGTTCATTCACGAAGAGTGTTGTGGCATCTTGAAGCAGCTTTGCCTGATATTGCAACAGTCTATGGTAATCGTTTTAGAGCGGATTTTGCTAGCGTTTTAGCCTTGGTGCATGATGATGCTGAGATTCTTAATGGCGATGTTCAACTTCATCATAAAGAACAGATGACAGCTGCAGAACGTGTTGACTTAGAACAAAAAGAACGAGCAGCGATTGAACGTATGACTTTAGAATTCACACCAACTATAAATGGCTTTTCTTATAGAGATTTATTGCTTGCTGCCAAAGACAAACCTTGTTTAGAAGCACAGTTTGTTTCTTTTTTTGACAAGATGGATGGAGCTGGCGAAGCCTGGCATGAAGTCTTTGCAGGCAATCCTTATTTTTTACGCCCTGCAGGAGGACAAGGAACAGATCAAGGATATGTCAGACGCTTAAATGCATTTCCTCAAAAATATCCCCAGATGCAACCTTTCTTTCAACAATTTCCAAACTATCTTCCGCAATCTTTTGATTTTGCAGCAGCTGTGGCAAGAGGACGACCACATGCGATTATATCATTACAGCAAGATAGTGGCTATCCTCCCTATGAACGATGGAAAAGAACTGTTATGGAACGTGAAGGTCTTGATTTGTTAGTGACGCAGGTAGAAGGTTGTTAGAGTAATCTTTTTAAATTAGTAAATACCTTTCTTTTCTATGGAATTCGTCTTTGTAGATTTACACAAGGCTTTGTACCTCTTTCGCTTTAATAGGTAGTCTCTTTCTTTCACCATAAATCTTATAATCTATCACTTAATCATTAGGAGGACTAACCATGACATTCATTAGCATTCAAGAAGCATTAACCAAAGGCAAAGGAACAGTAGCTATCAGAGGCTGGATTTATAGAGAACGTGGTAGCAACGAATTCAAATTTATTGTTGTAAGAGACTCAAGTAACATCATCCAATGTGTTTTCAAGAAAGAGAAATTTTCTAGCACAGACTGGGATGAACTGGACAAACTCACTGTGGAAAGCTCGATGACTGTAGAAGGAACACTCAAAGAAGACAAACGAGCTCCGACTGGCTATGAACTCCAAGCAGAGAAATTTACTGTAGTACAAAGAGCAGAACCTTTTCCTATTACGAAAGATCAGAGTGCTGAGTTTTTATTAGATGTGAGACACTTGTCTATCAGAAGCAGAAGATTAGTTGCAGTGATGAAAATTAGACATACTGTGATGAAAGCATTCAGAGCATATTTTATGTCCCAGAAGTTTTTAGAGATGGCTCCTCCTATTTTTACACCCAATGCTTGTGAAGGCGGCAGCACTTTGTTTGAAGTGAAGTACTACAAAGAAAAAATGTATTTGACGCAGAGCTGGCAATTGTATGCAGAAGCAGCTGTATTTGCATTAGAAAGGATTTTTTGTATATCACCTTGCTTTAGAGCAGAGAAAAGCAAGACCAGCAGACACTTATCAGAATTTTGGATGGCAGAGATGGAAGCAACTTGGATTGGACTTCCGGAATTGTTAACGTTTGCAGAAGACTGTGTCAGTCATGTTGTCCAAACTGTGTTGCAAGAGAATGCAGAAGAGTTGAAAATCTTAGAACGCGATGTTGAAAAATTGAAAAAAATTAAAGCTCCCTTCTATAGAAAGACCTATGCTGAAGTGTTAAAAATTCTAGATGAGAAAGAAGGATTAAAAATTCCTTTTGGCAAAGATCTCAGAACTATTGAAGAAGATTTAGTCATGAAGCACTTTGACAAACCTTTGATGGTGACTAACTATCCGAAAGAAATCATGGCCTTCTACAAGAAGAGAGATCCGAAGCAACCAGACACTTGCTTGTGCTTTGATATGCTAGCACCTGAAGGCTATGGAGAAATCATTGGCGGCAGCGAACGTGATACTGATGTTAAGGAATTAGAAAAAGCTTTGAAGAAAGAAGGCGAAAAAATTGAAAACTACCAATGGTACTTGGACACTAGAAGATATGGCAGTGTGCAACATGGTGGCTTTGGCATGGGTGTAGAACGTGTTGTTTCGTGGATTTGTGGATTGGACAACATTAAAGATGCTATTCCCTTCCCAAGAACTATGATCAGGTTTAAACCTTAATTTTTTTATTCTAGAGGGAGCGTATCTTTTGTTCCCTTTATTCTTTTATTCAACAACATTTCTAATAAAGCCATGCGCATGTATAATCCATTTTCTGCCTGACGAAAGTAAGCAATTCTTGGATCGTTTTGTTCCATCTCCAAAGGAATAGCAATTTCTTCGACATGGGGCAGAGGATGCAAGATGCGAGCTGTTGGCTTGATGAGGGACATTTTATCTGGTGTCAAAATATATTTTCCTTTGCCATTTTCATACTGTTCTTGACTCATGCGTTCTTTTTGAATGCGAGTCAAATAAATGATGTCTGCATCTGGCAACACTTTATTCAAATCTTGTTCTTCTTTCCAGGAGATTTGATGACGATCTAAATATTCTTTAATGTCCTCACCTATCTTCAAATGTTCTGGAGAAATAAATATTATTTCAATATTTTTGCATTTTCCAAAGAGATAACTCAGAGAACGAGTAGTTCTTCCATGAGCCAAATCACCCACCATAATAATTTTGAATTTATCTATACGTCCTAATTCACGATAAATAGTATACATGTCTAACATTGCTTGTGTTGGATGCTGACCTTTGCCGTCGCCCGCATTAATAACTGGGATGGGACTGATAGCAGCTGCACGTTTAGCCATGCCTTCCTCGAAATGACGAATCACAATAGCGTCCGCATAAGATCCTACAACACGAACGGTGTCTTCCATGGACTCGCCCTTGACTGCTGATGAAAATTCTTTCGCATTTTCAGTTGTAATGACTTGACCGCCCAGCTTTAACATAGCAGATTCAAAACTGAGACGTGTTCTTGTACTAGGTTCATAGAATAAGGTAGCTAATATTTTTCCTCTTAACAACTCATGTGATCCTTTGCGCAAGTGGTCAGCACGCTGAAACAACGTTAACATCAAGGACCTGTCGACTTGCTGGGACTCTATAAAATGCTGTAACATTCAAAAAAATTACAGTAGTCTCCATCTATAAAAGGATTCATCTTCTTGAGTACATAGTTTCTATTGCCCCGATGTCGTAATTATTTTCTTCATCTTAGAAAGCTTTAAAAAGCAGTGCACACTTCCAGACCCATTCAAGGTGTTACCTCATGGATATAGAAGAATACTTACGACAAAAACGCGAACTCGAAGCAAAAAAAGAGATGCTTGAAGCCAAAGAAAAAGTAGTGGATCACGATAAGGAACGTTTCAAGAAAGAACAACGCGCTAAAATCTATGCTGAACATGGTGTAAACCCTAAACATATTGCAACTCCTGAAACTCATGAGCATACACCTGCACATAATTATCGCGCTCCCTCTTCTGGACCTGGATTATGGAATACTTTCTTACTTTTTTTGATACTTATCTTGCTTGCAGTTACTTATTTTATTCCTCGCTTTGGCGAAGAACAAATTCGCAATATTGTTTCTGATGAGGGCGGCAGCAAAACTATAAACCCTAAAGAAAATGAACCTACTACACCTTCTCCTTCTTCAACAACTACCTCTACTACAACTAACAATACAACTACTTCCTCGTCTTCTTCACAAACATCTGATGGACCTCTCTTTAGCTTATTTGTAAGAGATGATGATGAAGGACAATTTGATAAATTTGGTAAGATTGATGATGAAATTTTAGTTGTAAATATAGAAAGTGGTCCTAAATATTATGAAGACTTTACACTCCAATTCAACAACAAAGAACTTGAACCTATTATGTGCAAGCTTGATAGAACTATTGAAATAGACACTGACTTCGACGACACAATAGATATTAGAGATGCAGATGTTGATCGCTTCAAGATTGAAATGGATTCTAAAGGAACAAAAACTATCAACTCTGATGTTGTACCGGGCACTGTTGAAACTGGCACTTATGAAGGTAGTGGAGATATTCGCGCAACTTATGAAGCTCGCTGTTATTTCTGTCTAGATGAAGATTGTAATACTATTGATGAAGACGCAGAAAGTGTCCAAGAAGCATTCTTCCGTGTCTGGATCAACAAAGAAGGATTTTTAACTAATTCTACAAATAGCACCAATTAATTACTTAAAGAAATTAATAATAGTATCAATAACTGCTTTAGTCATGTCTGTATAGAAATAGAGACCTAAAATTATAACAATAACAAGCGCAGTAATAATCCACTTTAACATACTTTTTTTATTTCTTCTTCTGTATTTAAAGTTATTTGAACGCGTCTAAAGAGAATTGCTTATGTTCTTTGAGAAGGTCTTCGAAGTTTTTCCCAAAAACTACTAAAATACTGTCTGCAATAGGCTGCAATTGTTTGGCAATATAATGGTCATAATCTATAGGGCTTGTGTGCGCTTCTAAGGCTTCTGGACCATCTGTAGTGTGCACATATTCTATAATGCCTGTAGCTGTTCTGCCTATTTTTCTTGCTGCTTTAATATGGGGTGGAGTAGTTTTTGTATAGGCTTCTACTGATTTTCTAATACCTTTACGATAGACTAAGAGATCATCATATTTTCCTTCCTTGAGATCACGGACAAAGGAACGAATGAAATTCACGATTTCTTTATCATGGAAGACTCTGTCTAATAATTCTTGTTGGAATTTCTTTGCTAGATTTGTCCAATCTCTTCTGACAGTTTCAAGACCTACATAAATAATTGCTTCTTTTCCATCTGCTTCTACCAAACCTGCGTAGCGTTTTTTCGCTCCTTCTTCTTTTTTACGGACATGGGGCAGGAAAAATTTCTTGAAGACTTTTTCAAACTGTATTTCCAAGAAACTCTTGAGCTTGTATTCTTTCTTGATATATTCTGTGAAGTATTTGTTGAGCTTGTTTTGGATATTTTCACCTGTCTTTTTTGTTGTTTCATAATCTTTCTCTTGTGGATTGATAAATAAAGAATCTGTATCTCCATAAATGACACTATGTCCCCATTCTTGAACTTGGCTTGCGGCCTGCTGGATAAAGAAACGACCGAAAGAAGTAATCGCATTTGCCATGTCCAAAGAATAAAATCTACAGTTTGGATTCGCAAGGACTCCGAAGAGAGAGTTCATCATGATCTTGATAGCATAGTTTGCTAACTTATCTTTTCTTTTTTTTGCAGCATCTCGCTCTTTCCAAAGTTGTTGAATTAAATTTGGTAAAACTCCCTCTTCTCTTTTAAAGTAGGCTCCATTAGGAGCTTCGATCAAGTCTTTCTTGTTTTTTGCTTTATTTGTAGGAATAAATCTGTAAGGATCAATGTTGAATGTTCGCATGATGGAAGGATATAGACTTTTGAAGTCGAAGACAATAATATTATCATAAATGCCTGGCTGTGGCTCCAAGACATAACCACCTTTGATGCGTTCATCTCTCTCGAGATTTGCAGATGAGGGGGCAACTACTTTTATTTCCTGCAATGCTTTCAGATACACCGAATCTAAAGCTGCTATAGAACCTTGAACTCGATCTAGGGGCAAGCGTGTCAATAAAGAACGTCGAATAGTGAGATTTAGTGCGTCTGATTTTTCTATGACGTCGTAGGCTAATTTCGCGTCTTTCAAATTATAATCAATCAAGAGTTGGGGATCTTTGTCAAATGCAACGTCGATTTGATCATGTCTATTGGGACCAGAAAATATTTTTCCCTCGCCAACAAACATCTTAGAAGCAGTCTCTAGCTTGTAATCATCTAATTTTATATGAGACATTTTCAGCAAGTGGATACCATCTAAGACCATTCTTCCAGGAACATCCGCTGAAGAGTCTTTGAAGAATGAATCACTGATGCGCAACTTAGAAGGCTTGTTGATGCGACCTAGACGAAACTCTATTTTGTTTTTTTTGAAGTGTTCTTGCAAATACTTGAGATCGAAGTCAATGAAATTCCAGCCCGTGAGAATATCGGGGTCTATTTCCATTACTAACTCTTGGAATCTTTCTAAGAGTCTTTCTTCATTAGGGATAGCTTCTGCATTCTTGAAGTTTCCTTTTTTCTTGATTAGTACTTTCTGGAACGTTGGAGTGTATAATCCAATAGCATAGAGTTCTCCAGCGTGCTTATCTGTTTCAATATCTATAGACAAGACCTTGAGCTTGGGAAAATACTCTTGCACTGATTTTAAGGTAGGCTCTACATACATCCGATCAATGGTTCCCTCTGCAGGTCTTTCAAAGTCTCCTTCAATATCTATTGCACCCTTGAGATCTTTGTCAATCAAAAAACGATTCACATAGCGAATATCTGCTTCATAACAGATGATGCCTGCATCTACAAAAAGATCCCGAACCAGAGGAACATCTTTTGACAAGTCAAGAGTAATCTTAGTCACAGGCTCATCTTGGAAGTTCTTGAAATCTGTGTCTGTGAACTCTACTTGTTCAATCTTCTCTGCTTTTTTACGATCTGCTGTTTTAATATAGAAATAAGGACGGAAGTGATTGATTGCCAAGAAAGTTTCACTATTCTCCAGACGACCAAAGAGGTAGACATATTGCTTATTGTCTTTGACCTCTGAAGAGAGATAGACGATGAATCCTTTCATAGAAAAAAATGGTTGTACAAAGTTTATAAGCTTTCTTTAGCTCGAAGAGAAAGCTATATAAGTTCACTTTCAAGGTAGCATTTTATGGGCTTGTGGTCCAACTTGGATAGGATGCGAGGCTTCGGTTTCAACCACTCTTTTGATGAGATGATAAGGAGTAACCTCGAGGTCCGGGTTCAAATCCCATTCAATTTTTTGACGATAGATTTATAACTCTAAAAATATTATTGTAGAACATGAAAACAACTGATCAACCCACACCTTCACCAGATGAAGTTAGAATTTGTGAGAATTTGCTCAAGTATCAAACACTGTCTCCAACTCAGCTTCAGCTTAAAACAGGTATATTTGATGATGATGTTTTTATTAGAACACTTGATGGCTTAGTTGCTCGCTGTGTTATAGAAGAAGTTCCGGACAGAACTGATCCAGGGTTTTTTTTATATCGCTTTAATCTTAACAGTTAACTATGGCTTATGCCCACGTCTGCACGCTTTGCAGTACGAAAATGTATGAAGATAAATGTAAGATTATCTGTCCTAGTTGCGGCTATAAGCGTGACTGTTCAGACCCTTAATTCTTAGGATTTCTAGGAACAATAATCCAAGCAATCAAATACACTAGAATACCTGTTCCCATGCTGAGAAAGGTTAAGACGATATAGATGAGGCGCATGAGGGTTGGATCTATGTTGAAATATTCTGCTAAACCGCCGCAAAATCCAGCAATTTTTCTGTCCCTTTTGGTGTGTTGTTGTTTCCAGATATTTAACCATGAGTCGATTGCTTTTTCATGTCGTGTGATAAATTGATGATTAATTTTAATATTTTCTAGAGATTGTTCGATGGCACGTTTTGCATGAGGCACTGGATGTTTTTTGAAAAAGAGCTCCACTTCATCAGATTTCTCCAGAGTCTTGAAACCTGCAGTCACTGCCTGAATAATCCTTCCCAACATATGACCTCCAGATCCGTAGAGTTTTGTATATTGTGTCCAATGCTCTTGTAAATAAGTCCATGCTAATTCTGCACCAAAAGGATTACGAGCAACTCTAGCGATAGCAACAGGACTATCTTGCGGACGCACAGCAGGAGATAAACTAAACTCTAAAGTTTTGAGTAATAATTCTTTTTGCTGGAACATAGACATAGCACCTAAAATGCGCACTTTCTCTTCCTGCAATGTTGCTTCTTCATGCAGCTGTTTTAACTGCTCCCAAATTTTCGCATCTCCAGTCCATGCTGACAAGGAATAGACTACGCCACGAAGATTAGGATTCAATGTTTTTGATTTTAAGTAATTCTGGAATCTTTTTTTTGCTTCTGCTTGGACGGACATTTCTTTGCTATATCCAGTCATGGCCAATACTGTAATTCTTAATAAAATATCTGTATGAGGCTCTCCTTTTTTCTCTTCCCACCCCATTTTTTTCAAGATACTGTCAAAGACCCAGCGTGTTAATGTATCTAGATCATCTTCAAAACGAGTGTGCGCGAACATGCCTTGTAATTGACCAATACTACCAGCAACGTCTCCCCATAAAGTGTAATTATTTTCTTCACGAATAAACTCTAAAAGGTCTAAGAATTGTGCCAGATCCCCATAGCCTGCTTCTGCAACAGTATAGACATTTGCGAGCAATCCGATCTTATCCAAAATATCTAATTTATTTTCTTGCAGAGCCTTGACTTGTTCATTAAATAAGGGAGTATCATATTGAATGCGATAAAAGCCTACTTGATTTTTGTTGACTAGTGTTAGTCCTTTTGCCTTGGGAATTATTTCTTTCTGTTTTTCGATTAAAGTGTAAGTAGTCTTGTTGTCCTGTGTTAAGGCTAGAGGGAGGTACCATTTTGTTGCATCTTTTTTTCTTCCGCTAAAGAAATATCTTTCTTGCGCTACTTCTATAGTGCTGCCATTAATCTTTGTTGTTAGTAAAGGATATCCTACTTGCTTTGTCCAAGAGTCCATTATTTTTTGCACAGGCTTACCTGAAGCTTTTGCTAGTGCTGACCAGAGATCTTGCGTAGTTGCATTGGCATATTTGAACTGGTTGAGATACTGCTGCAATCCTTTTCTAAATACTTCTTCACCTACATATTGTTCGAGCATGTGAATAACTGAAGCTCCTTTTTGATAGCTGACAGCGTCAAAGATTTCATCAATTTCTGCTGGATTAATAACCTCTACTTCAATAGGATGACTTGTTTCTAACCCATCAAGACCGAATGCACCACCTTGCTCTTCACTATAGAACTGAATCCACATCTCCCATTCTGGGAAGAGATGATGCACTGCTTTGTATTCCATCCAAGAAGCGAAGCCTTCATTTAACCATAAATCATTCCACCATTGCATAGTTACTAGATTTCCAAACCATTGATGCGCTAATTCGTGAGCAACAGTTATAGCAATTTGCTCTTTGCCTGCTGCTGAAGAGTTATTTGGATCATACAGTAATACTCTTTCTCTATAAGTTACTGCACCCCAATTTTCCATGGCACCAGACTCAAAATCAGGAATTGCAATTAAGTCCATTTTAGGCAAAGGATAGGGGATATTAAAATAAGATTCATAGTATTCAAGACATTTTACTGCTACATCCAAGGCAAAAGAAGCATGTTGTTTCTTCCCCGGAGTTGTCCAAACACCTACTTGCGTACCTTGTTTAGTTTTTTTTGTGATACCTTCAAATTCTGCTATGAGGAAAGCTAAAAGGTAGGTGGACATAATGGGTGATTTTTCAAAGACCAGACGTTTGTTTGCACCTTCTTTCTTTTCTTCTTTAATAGGCATATTAGAAATAGCTGTAAGTTCTTTTGGAATAATTAAAGTAACTGTAAATGTTGCTTTTAGGGCAGGTTCATCAAAACAAGGAAAACAACGTCGAGCATCAGTCGCCTCGAATTGAGTGGTGGCCATGATTTTCTTTTCGTCTTTCACTTCATAGGTGCTTTTATAGAAGCCACGAAGATCATCACGAATTTTGCTTTCGAATTTGAGACTAATTTCTACAGTTCCTTTTTGCAATAATGTTGTACCTGCAAGCTTTGCTGTCTGCATTTTTTTGTCATAGACTACTTTCACTACTTTTGAACCAATTTTCGCTTCTGTAATAGTTACTTCATTGACATTAATTTTGATTTCTTTTGTAGGTTGAAGTATATTGAGAAGGATTGTTTCCTGTCCTTTACAGGTGCCTGCTTCTATATTGGGTGCAAGCTCAAGATCGTAGTGGACAGGTTTACAGTAATTAGGAAGAAGATAGGGATTCTCTTTTGTCATGTATTTAGGATAAGATTAGATGCTTTTAAAGCGTTATGGTACTAGAGCATATACCCTCTCAAACACCCCACAATGTTTAAATAGCAACTCCTGCTGTTTTTCCTTATGGCTAAAGACGACACCAAAGGCATTAGTGTCAAAAAAGACCAGAATTTTTCTGAATGGTATAGTCAAGTCGTTCAAAAGGCAGATTTAGCAGATATTCGCTTTGGCATTCAAGGATTTATTGTGCATAAGCCTTGGGGTTTTATGATTATTAGAAAAATTTATGACTATTTAGAAAAGGAAGTTGAATTACAAGGACATTTACCTTACTTATTTCCTATTGCTGTTAAAGAATCTGATTTACAACGCGAAAAAGAACATGCTGGCTTTTCTCCAGAGGTTTTTTGGGTTGAAAGCGCGGGCTCTAAGAAAATGGAAGAACGTTTTGCTTTAAAGCCAACAGGAGAAGCACAAATTTATCCGATTTATTCGCTCTGGTTTAGAAGCTATAATGAATTACCTTTTAGAGGCTACCAAAGCAGAATTAGTGTTTATCGTAATGAAATGACTACAAGACCTTTTTTACGCGGCAGAGAATTTTGTTTCTTTGAGACACATGATGTCTTTAACACGCATGAAGAAGCAATGGCACAGATCAAGGATGATTTACGAACGTGTGAAGAAGTCATTTGGAAAAAACTTAAAATTCCTTTTGAATATTTCAAACGCCCAGATTGGGACAAATTCAAAGGTGCAGATGCAACTTACACACCGGACACTTTAATGCCTGATGGCAAGCGCAATCAACTTGCTTCTACTCATGATTTAGGCACTAATTTTGCTAAAGCCTATGACATTCAAGTTTTAGGCAAGGATGAGCAGAAACATCACGTCTATCAAACGTGCTTCGGACCTGGCATCTGGAGAAGCATGGCTGCTTTGATAGGTATTCATGGCGATGACCAGGGACTAATAGTACCTTTTGACATGGCTCCTATTCAGATCGTTATTGTGCCAGTTACCTTTGCTGATAAAAAAGAAGCGACTGAAAAAATTATAACCTTGGGGGAACAGTTAGCAACACAACTCCAAAAAGCAGGCTATAGAGTGAAATTTGATAATGGGCCTGACTCACCAGGCGCAAAATACAACCATTGGGAACTCCATGGAGTACCTTTACGCATAGAATTAGGACCAAAAGAAGTTGAACAACAAGTATGCTCTATCGCTCGTCGTACAGAAAGAAAAAGATCACAAGTAGCTCTTGCAGACGTAGAAAAAGAAGTGAAGAGACAAGCAAACGCTGTTGACATGGACATTGAGAAACGAGCACTGACTTACTTTAAAAATAATATTCGATCAGCTGAGAATTTAGAAGATCTCAAGAAAGTGTTGCGCGAACATCGCGGCTTTGTGAAAATTCCTTATTGCCATATGAGCAAACAAGGAGAAGCATGCTCGGATAAACTCCAAAAAGAAACTGAGGGCGCTGTAGTTTGCGGCACTCTTTATCCTCAAGAAGAAAAAGTTAAAGCTGGACAGAAATGTGTTCTCTGTAGCCAAGCTGCCCACCATCTAGTTTATGTAGCTAAAACCTATTAATGAATTCCAAAGACTTCTGCAATCCAATCCAACAAATCAGCATACCAAGGAGCGTTGTTTACCTGCAGATACACTGCTTTCTCCAAATTGTAAGCTTTGTCTTTTTCATCCAAGAAACTGACTGTGAATTTTAATCCATTGCGAAGATTTCTTCCTGGAGCTTCAATAGTTACTTCCCGAGAGCCTTTGAATTTGTCTAATTGAAAACGATCGAATTTGAAATCAATAAGAACATCATGGACTTCTGTGTCAGAATTGAGATTAAACTTCAAGAGGACATTGTTTTTATAATCAACGATATAAGGAGTTATATCAGTCACATAAATATCAGGCAAGGGAATAGTAGCAAGCTCTACATGTGTAAACACAATAGCATCTTCATTTTCAGCAATAACTGGAATGCGGCCATTATTTCTAGCTTGAATCGTAAATGCAATTCTTTTTTCTGCTTGTGCATCTACCGCTACTTGCTGGCAACTTTCTTGCGCACATACTTCCAGATTCAGGACTTGCATTTGTGCATTAATAAGTGTGCAACTAATAGTTGCTGTATCATTAGCATAGTACATTTCTTGATCTGCGCTACAGCGCATAGATACTCCTTCCAAAGGCTTTTTGACTTCTCGCTGCACAGACTTTGCGAGATATTGTTCTGCTTCGTCTCGATCATAGAACTTGAAATTATCACTGTAATAAATCTTGGATATTGCGCTATTACCGAAAGAGGTTGCAGCTTCTAAACTTGCAGTATATAAATAAGTAGATTCTCCCTCTGGAATTTCCAAAATCCAAACAACATTTTTTGTCTCTCCTGGCTTGAGCAATATCTCCTTAACATTTTTCTCTGTCAATCCCGGAGCTTTTCTCACAGTAACAGAAGTAGAAATATAACTCTCGACTGTATTTTCTATGGTTACCAGCAGAGGAACGAAACTTTTGAATTTCACTTCATTGTGAGCAGGCTGCAGTGTTATTTTTACAGGAGGCTCTTGCTTTCCATTTTTTTCTTTTAATTCTGCACTGACTACTAATTCCTTCATTTGCACCTGCACATCACTAGCGCGCCAAGTATATTCTGCAGACGGGCTTCCTGAATCCAGACTTTCCTTTAATTTGATATGCGAAGGATCAACCCAACCATATTGGCCAAAAGTAACATCAAAAGGAACCCAACCGACCTCTGGGAAATAGACTTCTGCCCATCCGTGAGCGCCCCATTTATAATCTATATTTGAATACACCATTCCTGAAACAAAACGAGCTGGAACACCCACAGAGCGAAGCATGGAAATGAACAAGTTAGTTAATTCATCACAGACTCCTTTTTTATTTTGCAATACCCAGCTGCTTTTTTGCACTACTTCTGCAGTTAATGTGGATAAATTATATTCAACATTTTTCTTTGTCCATTCTGCTAGATTAAAAACGACGACATAAAGATCATCTTCTCCTCCTAAAATAGAACGAGCTTGGTACTCAATTTCTGGTGTCAGATCAATAAATGTTGTTGGTCTAGTATATTCCAATAAAGATTCATCAACGCTGCGAATAGGAAAAGAAATTTTCTGCTTTATATGCTGCAATTTGTTGACCGTAGTTACATCAGCGATAATTTTATATTCTAAATCTGCAGGCGCGGGGTTTCTCCATTTGAAAGAGACATATTTGTTTTGTTCTATTTCTGCTGAAGGTGTTGCTTGTGGATTGAGACTATTCACTTGGAGATGGCCATTGTCTTTTGGAAAAAAACTAATATCTGCCTGAAAAAATTCTATTTTAGGATTACTAGCTGTCTGCACAAAATGTATACCTGATTCCAGAGTAAACAAAAGACGCAAAGACTGGTATTCGTTATAATTTTCCGGCTGCTCTTCTGCATACACGGCAGAGACAATAGAGAGTGTAATTAGTAGAATTAACCCATAAATCACCTTTTTTTGCATCTTTCTCCTAATCAAAAAAGATTTAAATACTTTTGGTCATGAAAACACTTATGGAAAAGGTGTTGGCAGAAAAAGAGGCAGAGGCATTTCTCGAGCATGAGGGATTTCCTGTAACTGAACGTCACTTTGTAACTACAGAGCAACAAGCAGTACAAGCAGCAAGCCTTCTTGGTTATCCTGTTTGCTTGAAAGTTTCTTCAAAAGATATCTTGCATAAGTCCGATGTTGGCGGTGTTAAAATCGACTTAAGAACAAGTGCAGAAGTGCTGGAAGCATTTCGCAAGCTTATCAAGATCCCGAAGTGCCAGGAAGTCATGGTACAACACTATAATACTGGACAATTGCTTTTGATAGGCATTCAACGTGATCCAACTTTCGGCCATACTATTGCCGTTGGTAGTGGCGGAATCTATACTGAAGTTTTGAAAGATGTTGCTTTTCGTGTCTGTCCCTTGACCCATCATGATGCAAAGAACATGGTAGAAGAATTGAAAAGCTACCGCTTATTGCAAGGAGTACGAGGAGAGGCAGGCGTTGATTTAGAACAATTGCATCAGCTGCTCTTACGATTATCACATCTAGCGTTGTGCTATCCTCATTTACGAGAATTAGACATTAATCCAGTAATTTTGCAGAAAGATCAACTTTTTATTGCAGATGCACGCATAGTCTTTGATTGATGTTTTAGTCCTTTTCTCATTTCTTCGACAAAGAGAGGAAACTTATCTTTCTTCATGTTAGCGCCACAAGCCATCTCATGACCACCACCAGAGCCATTTGCTTTCTCTAGAGCACTCTTAACTAGGGGAAGTACTACAGTCTTTTTACCCCGAATACTGACACGCATCTCTCCATCTTTTTCACGCGCAATAATTATAATCTTGTCATTGAGACGATGCAAAAGTTCATTGCTTAAAGTACCAGTAAAACTTTGTTGAGTTGTAGGATAAGTGAAGACGAATACATCATCTTTGCTTTTTGTTGCCAGAGCATCTTGAAGAATAGCTTCATATCCTTGATTTATTTTTTCATAATGACGATAGATGAATTTTCCACGGGGCGAAGTCTGGTTGAGAATTTCCAAAGGACTTTCGATCTTCATCAATGTTGCAATATGCTTTCTTATATCAGGAGTTCTTCCCTTTAAGGCAAAGTTGAAGACTTTAATGAGCTTTCCAAATTCTGTTTCAAAAAGAATATCATCAGGAGTCTTTGCTTTACCTATTAACTCTTTATGCTCAAATTCCTTGACAAATTCAGGCACATACCAATCACTAATAATACCTACTAAGGCTATCCATAAATCTTGTTGGGCAATTTGATAACACCAGTAACTTGTGGGGCGATTGTCTCCTTTGGTTAACACCATGGGATTGAAATAGCGAACACCTTGTCTTTCCAAAGGTTCATGATGGTCTATCCATAAAACTGGGACTTGTATCTGATTTAGCAAGTTTTGCGTTAAGACTGGACGATCAAGTACAATGACTAGGTCAGGGCTATATTCCTGGATTTTTCTTAGATAGAGGTTTTCCTCTGTTTGGGGAGCTTTGACAGGCACACCATGGCCTTTCTTATATTTACGATAGAGTAAAAGAAATGAAGTTAACCCGTCAGTGTCATCATCGAAGAAGAATAAGGGATTTACTGACTTTTCTAATTCTACACGAATCTCTTGGATTTGTTGTTCTGAGAGCATTTCTAAGCTAAGCAATAGTGATTTATAAAGATATAGAAAAAAGAATTAGATACTATCGGGTTGCTTTCTTTGGGCTTGTTGGGCTTTTTTTGATTTATCCATTACTTCCTGAATTCTCTCTAATTTTCTCTTTCTTCGTGCTTCACGAGCTTTTACATTTGCTGGATAAGTAATTCCCATATTAGTTCCTAGATTGAGTCCCTTTTAGGTTTTTTACCTCTAAGTTTCTTTTTAGTATCTAGAGCATCTCGTGCTAAAATCTTTCTAGACTTCAAGCTCTGTCCTAAATCTTGATTCTGAAGATTTATAACCCATGAGCCGTGAGGCTCAATGGGGGAGGAGTAGAAGTCCTCCATGGACAAACAAAACAAAC
>JAGVZA010000021.1 GCA_018302985.1 Candidatus Woesearchaeota archaeon
CAGCTCCAAAAGAATCAAGACTATTCGAGCAGAGCTCTATGGGCGACTCCTCGCCCATAACTTATTTGGGTCTTTTCAAAGAGATTTAGGACAGAGCTTTCATGCTCACCAGCTTTAAATAGTCAATGCTCATTTTACCCTTAGTATGCCTCCCCGATCAGAACTTCCCCTTCGTCTTAATTGTGAAGGCTATTTCTTAGACCAAAAAGGCTATATTCTCGCGCAAGACAGCGGCAAGGGCTATCTCCTCTTTCCAGGCGGAGGCATAGAACCAGGAGAACCAGCAGAGAAAGCCATACTTCGAGAAACCATTGAGGAAACTGGCGCAGTAGTTACTAACCTTGTTTTTTTAGGCATGCTCAAAGTACGTTGGGGACCTACCTGGGCAAAAACTGAAAAACAGAGACAAAGATATCAACACTATCAAGGAGATGAGATGCATTTTTTCACTGGCACCATAGTTTATTTTGACACTTTGCAATCTGAAGAAGACAGCTGGGGAGGACAGAAACTCATGCCTTTACAAGAAGCCATTACTTTTTTAGAACGACAACCTCATACTCCAGAAGAACAAGCTTATAGAGCAGCACAACTCCAGTATCTGAAAAGTTTAGTCAAAATAAATGGTATATGGGACGTTCATAAAAACCCCTAGCATTTATTTATATCCCTTTACCTGAAGCTTGAATATGATGAATTGATCATTACTTTTGGAATAGGAAGTTTTATATATACTAGTTATAGTATTAATTGATACTACTCTTGATATAATGCTCACTCAAACCCAAGAACTAATACTGGAATTGCTTCTAAGTAATCAGGAAGAGCATTTTTCTATACGCCGCATCTCTAGACTGCTTGGCAAGTCTTACGCACTTACTTATAATAACATACAAGATCTTGTTAGCAAACACATTCTGCAGAAATCTAGTCTTCCTCCGGCGCAGATCATTTCCATTTCTAACAACATTCCATCTTCTTTCTTACTACCTGTAGAACAAAAAAGAGCTCAAAAACTCCTTGAAAAATATTCATGGGCAAATCTCTATATGCATGATGTTCTTCAGACAGCGCCCTACCCCTTCTTTATTCTCCTAGTGTTTGGAAGTTATGCCAAAGAAAGCGCGACCCCTAAGTCAGATATAGATTTGCTGGCTATAGTTCCTTCAAAAAAAGAGATTCCACTTTTAGAACAAACATTAAGACATTATACACCCGTGAAAAAAAATATTCTTATTGTAGATACGCAAAACTTTCTGGACATGATAAAAAATCCAAAAACATTTAATGTAGGCAATGAAGCAAGAAAACATCATATTATCCTTTATGGAGCGGAAATCTATTACCAACTGCTGGAAATGCAATCATGAAACCAGAAGATCTTATCGCTAAAAAGATTGATATCGCGGAGAAAGCAATTAGAAATCTAACGCAGTCTGGAGATCTTAAAAAACTGACAGCACAAGCAGCTGAACATATCGCTCAATTTTACGAGCTAAAAAGTCTCAATAGACTTCATACAGCAAAACATATTTATGCAATTTCACAAAATCCACAACTATCTCATTTGCCTCTTACCTACACTGATTATGGTGAATCAATAGCAGCCGCATATTATTCCATGTATTATATTGTTCATGCGTATCTTGCTGCGTTGTATCAAACCAAGCTGAGGGAAGACCTTCGCGGAGTACACGCAATTACACATCACATAGTCCTTTATTATCTTGTACAAACAAAAAAATTAGCAAAATATCTTTATGAGGAGTACGCTAAAACTTTAGAGACAGCTTCAGCACTTCAGCATATTACTGTTGACGCGTTTCAAGAGAAAGCATATGCTCTGGCAGAAACTTATAACAAAAACAGAGAAGCACGAGAAACATTTACCTACAAAACAACTCCCTCTCTAGAGGCGTATCATGCAGAACATGCCCTAAAATATGCAGCTATTTCTTATACTTAGTTTATTGATAGCCTTTTGCCTGAAGCTTGAACATTTTCGCATACAAGCCTTTTTTCTTAGCAACTTCTGATGACTGCCTATCTCTACAATGCTTCCTTTCTGTATAACAATAATCTTGCTTGCCATGCACACAGTGGAGAATCTATGGGAGATTAAGAACGTGATTTTATTCTTCGTTAACTCCTTGAAGTGCCGGAACAATTTGTATTCTGCGTTTGCATCTACAGTAGAAGTAGGTTCATCTAAAATTAACACTTGGGCATTTCTGAAGAATGATTCTGATTGACCTTATAATGTGTACACTACCATGTCCTTATTTTTGCATTTTATGTACATTACAATGTACTTGTTTTAGGTTTCAGCATATTGTTCTCTACCTTTGTCACCTTTTAATAATAGTTACTTATCTGCAAAAAACATATACTCTATATATTGTATATCCCTTACCTATTTAAGCTTATTTACCACTATAAAGGCATGAAAATCGGTATTTTTGGGGCATTATTAATCCTTATGTCATCTGTTTTTGCTACTGCGGGACAGACTGCTGATTTCGATGTTTCTATGCCTTCTGAAGATATTCAAGGTCTTGCAGTTCTTACACAAGAACAACCACTAGACGTTATCACTCCAGAAATTACTGTTCCTAAAAATAAAGTTTCTGATGAAACATTTTACTATATTATTTCCTATTCCACTGCAGATATCGCGGCTTCTCAAAAAATGTTACAACATCAATTAGAAATTGTTTATTATATTCCTGATCACCAATATTTAGTTCATGCTTCTGCAAAAGAGTTACAAGAATTACAAGAGAAAGGTTATGTTCTTGATGCTACTTTAGTTAGAGAAAATGCTAATAGATATTTATTAGGTACATATCCTAAAGAAACTTTATACTATGTGTATGCATTCCAAGAACAAGATGTTAAACAAATTGTTAAACAACTTAAAGACAGAGGTTATGTTGTTGTAGATACTAATACTTATGTTATTGTAGTTGATATGTCTAAGACTGAAAATGTTGAACGCGCGCTACGAGAGATTGTTCAGATTGAAGGCGTTGAAGCTGCTGAACAAAGACCTCATTACGAAGTATTGAATGATGTTACCAATGTTGTTGTTGGCACTGAAGACATTCGTCAAAGATTTGGTTTATATGGTGCTGGACAAATTATTGCTATTGCTGATAGTGGTTTAGACACTGGTGTTTTAGCTACTCTGCATCCTGACATTCGTGGTAGAGTTATTAGTCTAACAGAAAATGTTTATAGCCCTACTGGTACTTGTCAAGGTATTGGTCCTACAAACGATCCTCAAGGACACGGCACTGCTGTGACTGGTGCTGCTATTGGTAATGGTTTACAATCCGGTAGTAATCCCTCACAACATAGTTATCCTTTAGGTTCTTATGCTGGTGCAGCTCCTGAAGCACAATTAGTGTTTCAAGCTGTTGGCTGTGATCAAGGTGGTGTCTCTGCTCAATTACCTTTGACTATTTATCCTCCTGCTTATAATTTAGGTGCACGTGTTTATTCCAAGAGTTTTGGCAGTGGTGTACAAGATGGCGGATATTATTTTCTTGACAGAGATAACGATCAATATGTAAACACTCGTAAGAATTTTGTCTTGACAATGGCTGCAGGCAATAGTGCACAATCTTTTACAACAACAAATAACGCTAAAAATGTTGTTACAGTTGGCGGATTTATCCGAGATCAACCTACAACTCAAATTTATGCTCGTGGTCCAACCAAAGATGGACGTTATAAACCTGATATTTTAAGTGCTGCTATCGGTGTTCTTGGAACTGGTATTACAACAACATACTCTTCAGTACAAACACTGCCTGGATGTACACAACTTACTTCTAATCCTAATTATTGTGAACTGGCTGGCACTAGTATTGCAACTCCTAATGTAGCTGGAGCAGCTGCTTTAATTCGAGAATATCTTATGACTCAACGTTCTGTCAACAATCCAAGTGCTGCATTAGTCAAAGCTCTTATTCTTAATGGTGGAGATCATGTAACTAATGGAATTCCAAATCCTAATTATGGTTGGGGAAGAATGAATTTAACACAATCTCTTGTAAATGATGTTGACAACAATCTAGCACTTTGGGATGTAACTCAAGGATTAGCTACTTATGGTAACGATGTTAGCTTGCCTTATGATGATCAACCAGACAGAATTAATAATGTTGAACGCGTAGAAATTGCTGTCCCTGTTATAGGTTATTACACTCTTCAAGTTCGAGGCCATAATGTCCCTGTAGGAACACAAGACTTTGCTCTTGTAGCTAGTTATCAAAATTCCAACGACCTTATGGGATGTATTACAAATGGTCCTAGTCCTGGTAACATAGTTTGTTAAATCACAAACATTTATAAACTTCTTCTCTTTCCTATTTCCTACAGGTGAAATCAGTGAAAAAAGGGGAAGAGACACTCGTTACTACAGCATTTTCTAATACTAGATCTTTGCTCACGTTTCTTGTTGCAGTGTTAGTTCTCTTAGGACTTTTTGTCATTCTTTATAATTATTCCAATTTAGTTGAAGAAAAAACTATTGTCATCAATTCTGACACAGATTTGTCTCTTGCTAAGCAAACTTTACAAGGACAAGTAGAAAAACTAGAACGAAAAGTAGGTGAGCTTCGTGCACTCGTTACGTAACAACATTTTTATTGCAGGTCTTTTAGTACTTTTATTACTTGGAGCTCCCTTAAGCACTGCATATTCCGGCGCAGATTTTGTAGACAGCTATAAACTCTTTGTTTCTAAATACCTAACTTTTTTCAAGAGCTCTTCTCTCACTGGGCAATCAATTACAAGCAGTGGTGATACTGGTAGCGGTGGCACTACTACTACGGGTGGAACAGGTTCTTCTTCTCTCCCTACTACTCCAAATACTAATCCTGGAGGCATTAATCCTGGAGGTTTTTCCCTTGCTTGTTTTTCTACTTCTGATTGCCCTATTGGCTATTATTGCGGCATGGATAACACTTGCCAACCTTATCTTTGTGCTACTTCTCAAGATTGCTCACAACAGCTAAATTGCGTCAATGGTTATTGTGTGATGCCTACTTGTGTTTCAGATACTGATCATGATAATTGGTGTGACAATCCCGCTTTAGATAATTGTCCTCAACGTTTTAATTACGACCAGAGTGATGTAGATAGTGATACTGTTGGAGATGTTTGTGATAATTGTTTTGATATTGCTAATCCAGACCAAAGAGATACAGATAGAGATGGTCTAGGAGATGCTTGTGACTTTTTCCAAGATTCAGATCAAGATGGTATTAGAGATGACTTAGATAATTGTCCTACTACCTATAATCCAGCACAAGAAGATGCGGATAATGATGACATAGGTGATGCTTGTGATCCATGTCCTTTAGTTGCTGGTCCTTGCAATACTCAATGTCCTTCTGCCCCTGCTTTATGCGCAGTTGAATGTCCTTTGTATCCAGAAGAACTTGCTGATACAGATGGCGATGGCTTTGCCTGGAGCGGTTGCTTTGCTGAACAAACAACTTGCAATCAAATGGTGCAATGCTGCTCAACTCTTACGTTTACTCACTGCGGTGACTGTGATGATGTTGATGATGACATAGGATCAAATTCTTATCCTGGCGCTGAAGAACGTTGTGGAGACGAAGCAGACAATGACTGTGACGGAGAGATTGATGAAACCTGCGCAACTGGAACTGCAGAAGAAGAGGATGATCGCAATTACTTAATTATTCGCAATAGAAATCCAAGATCTGCTGTAGCTCGCGAAGCTTTCCTTGTAGAAAACTTAGATCTGCCTGCATTACGCGAACAGATTATCGAAATTCAGGAAGACTTGGCTTTAACACAAGCAACCTTGAAAGCAGTTTTAGCTTATTTCTATATGGGTGACAGCACTGGATCGACTACACAATCCCTTAGTCAACTCCAACAGGAATTAGAATTACGCTTAGCACAAGGACGTTCTTTAGTTGAGAAAATTGATGCCAATGAATCTAAAGATCTGATCTTCGAAGACGTGCAACGCTTTGCTACTGATGTAGAACAGACTAATCTAGCATTGAAAGACTCTTTGACTAGACTTTAATTTTTATTCTTTCTTTTTTTACATAATAAATTAATGGATATACTAAGAGAAGCAAACGCAAAGAAAAAACAACCTGTTTCTTCCAGATCATTTCTGCACTAGTAAAATAGCCTATGGCTGCACCTTCTTGGAGTTGCAGACGTCTATTGTTCTTGATAGACATTATAAATATATAATTCTTTTTCTTGAAATCATGGAAAACACCTAGCAAAGTTAACTCCTCTTTTTTTATATCTATCTTGAGCTCTTCTTTTAGTTCTCTGATGGCTGCATGCAAAGGCTCTTCCTGTTTGTTGATACCTCCGCCAAAAAGAGCCCACTTATTAGGATTAGCGATGGAAGCTTTATTATCTCGCAATTGGAATACTTTCTTTCCATCTTCTCTTTGTATGATAATTCCTGTGTAGTCCATGTTACTTAATCCTTGTTCTTTTAAATTTGAACTGATATTATGTCATGAAATCTGCTTTAATTTTGTTGCTCCAAAAACTATCTTTGTGCTTGGAAATGATTTGTGAATTGATGTTATTATCTCTTGAGGATTTCTACCAGCCCTAATTAATTCTCCTCTTAAAAAAGGTCTATAAACCCAGCATTCTATCGTTTTCTTCTGACAAGCTAGTATATATTCTCTATTATTATTCACTTTGTTATGCTCGATTTCCACTAAATTGATTAACTTATGTTTTATTAATTTGAACACAAATGCCATAGGAAAATTAGACAATCCGACTCTATATACTTTTTTTGTTGCTATGATTTCTTTGATTAGATTAGAAACCTCTTTAAGACTAGATTTGTTATCATAGTTATGTAGGAATAAGGCATCCAGCTTATCTACTTTTAAACGGTTTAGCGATGTGTTTATGTGACTAAGTATAACCTCTTTATCTAGACTGATAACTAAATTATTATCTCGGTCTAAAAATTTGCCTGCTTTTGTAGCTATCTTCATTTGAAAACTATCTTTCAGTTCTGCTTTTACGCGCCCTATCCAACTTTCAGATTTACCTCTATTATACAAATTGGCAGTATCTATCCATTTAATTCCCATTGATTGACATTTTAGAATTATCTCTCTAAATGTTTTGTACTTTCTCGGTAATCTATAAGTTCCATAAATTAGATAGCTTTCTTTGTTCATAGCACTTAGAAGAGAGAATCTTTATAAATATTAACGTTTCTCTTTTCTTATATGATAAGAGCAATTCTTTTTGATTTAGGAGATACCATTTTCAACCCTGATTGGAAATCTATGAACCAAGCAATGATTGAGGATGTTGGCATTCCCATTATCATGCCTCTACATATAAAGAAGATATATAGCAATCGGGTTCTTATTGGTAAAAAAACGATGAAATCTATTTTTAGAATGATACTTACTGAAAACAATAACACAACCCCTGTTGAGAAAGTTATTCTAGCCTATAAAAAAAATTATCATAAATATTCTCCTCTTAACCATAAAATGATTGCATTAATTGATCAATTACGAGATAAAGTAAAAATCTATGCTTTATCCAACACGAACGTTATTCATAAAGAGGTAAATCAAAAACGAGGATTATTTAACCATTTTGAACAGGTTTTCTTGTCATGTGATTTAGGCATTAGAAAACCTAATGTACAAATATACTCATTAATATTAAAACAATTGAACATCCAATCAAATGAACTTCTTTTTATAGACGATAATGAGGAAAATATTCAGGTAGCAAAGAGCCTTTCAATTTATGCTATCCAATACAAAAACTATGAGTCTCTTATTTCTGAGTTAAAAAAGCTGAATCTTTATTAACTTTATTTCCTTCAGCCCATAACTTCATGATGTTTGTGAGAGTATTATTAAACTCTTTTGGAATTAAATCAATTCCCATTTGTGCATGTTTAATTCCATCTACAACACATTTTTCTATGATCTGCTTCTGATTCATTAATTGTACGATCTCTTTTATACTTTCTTCAGAAAAAAACTTTACTAACTTTACTCTTTCTTCTGAATTGAGATTTTTAATTAATATTGCTAAAGGATATGTAAGATACCCGTTAAGAATATCAGTGTACCCTCTACTTTCTGCGTAACGTGTAAGATCATATATATCATTCTTTATCTGTCCAGCTATAGCTAGCTGTATAGAGTATTCTTTAAGATTTTCCGAGAAACTAGAATGAAGCATATTATCAAAAATTAAAGATGCACAATAGATTGTGTTAACACCATGAATTGTTTTATTTCTATGTAATTCAAGAACATCATCTTGTGAAAAATCCAGAGATTTATTGTTCAATAATTCTACTAGGAAACTTGTAAATACTTTTTCTTGTATTTCCAAAAAAGACAGATATATCTTCTTGGCAAGTGGTTTTGGAATATCAAACTTTTCAATTTCTTGTAATATCTTTAAAACATAACAATAAGAGTAATCGCAGGATGCCATAGCAACCCTGGATCCATATTTAATATGAGCGCTAGGAATATTTCCTCTTACTTCTGAATTATCAAAGAAATCGTCTTGCACCAGAGCTATAGCAAACATTAACTCAGATGCTGCCGCAATAGGCATAATATATTCTTTTTCAACATTAAGTAGTTCTGCCATGACTAATGGAAGCCCTGATCGAAAACGTCTTAAAATAAAATTATCTAAAATATAATAGACTGGCTCAGTGTGTTTATTTCTTGGAAATATTTCTTCAATATAAGGTTTAACTTCTTTATTAAATCTATTTGTGAATATACTATATAATTCTTCGAGATTTTTAACTTGTAAATTTGATTCCATGTTTTTCAGGCTCACATAGGTATAAGACCTTATTATCGAATAAATAAGCTT
Organism: Candidatus Woesearchaeota archaeon; assembly: GCA_018302985.1. Lineage (GTDB taxonomy): Archaea > Nanobdellota > Nanobdellia > SCGC-AAA011-G17 > UBA489 > JACOVP01. The sequence goes on from JAGVZA010000021.1 coordinate 8,908, forward strand.
TTACTTTTATAATATCACCCTTTTTAACACAATATGTAAAATCCCAGAAGTACGTTTGTACTAGATACTCTTTATTTTTACTTTTAAGTTTAAAAGACCGAGGCATGAAATCTACCCCTGTGTCATCAATTACTTGTCCTTCAACTATTGCTTCTCTTTGCTTAATTTTTGGTATGATCTCATCTATCTCACTTTCTTTATATGAAAAACGTATCTTTAACATATAATCTTTAGTAACTATAGTCGACCATCTTCGCTCCATCATTTTTCGAAAATCATTTTCATTTTTGTTATAGATACTATAATACTTTTTTAAAGAAATATCTATAATATCTTCTTTAGGAACATTTATCGCTTTCAAAGTTTTTAGCAATTCCTTAAAATTATTCTTAATGATTTCTAAATTCTTTTTTCCTCGAACAACAATATCCAAGTCTGATTCTTTTGTTGAAAACCCCATAAGAAAAGATCCTATAAACCCTATATCTTCAATAGGAATAAGTTTGGTCAAATTGCGAAACAATGTGCCCCATACTGAATTCTCTAATGCTAATTTCACTCTTTCTTGCACTTCTTTGGAAAAAGGATCAAAAGATTTCACTATGTCTTCTTCAGGAACAAGAATATATCTCCCATATTTATCATTCTTAACATAAGAAGGGTTTGTTTTGTAGACCCATTTGGTTCCAAATTCATCTACTTCTTTGTCAAATAGGAGATTTTCTAATTTTCTTGATCCCTCTTTAATGTTTCGATAGAGAGCTGCAGATCTAATAAATCCTTTAGGATGAATATTACCACGTGTAGTAAAAATTATTTTATCTTTAGTTAAAAAATGAGTATAATCCTTCATACTAATCTTTCTCTGATTGCTCTATGAACATCATCTATGCTTCCGCTTGTATCTATAATGTGAACTTTCTGAGATTGAGCTTCTTCAATTAGCAAATCTTGTAAATCTCTGATTCTTGAGAAATATTCTTCTAGTCTTATTAAAAGACTTGGTCTATACATACACTTCTCTCTTATTCTTGCTTTATGAACTTCTGGATCTTTAATAGATAACAAGAACAAACTTATACTCAAATCCTTTTTATGTTGATCGAACAGCATAGGAGCAATGTGTATTCCTTCAAAGATCATATCCACTTTTTGATCTCTAGCTCTTCTAAGAATACAAGCCATAAAATCATCCATTCCTGCCCTATACTCTAGGAATCCTTTCCATAAGCTTTCTTTGCTTGGATTACCAAATCTTTCCCATTGACTATAACTACTATGCTCCCAAATGGGATTACTATCTTGCATTCTTTTTATTGCAAGCAAATTATCTGTAACAACCAAATCTGCTTCTTTAAGATCTCCTAAAACATGATGTGCAAGAGTAGATTTACCTGTGGCAACTACACCATATAACCCAACAACTTGCATTGCTGTTTTCATTCTCTTAAAAATCTCCTATACATTTTAGGGCATCCATCATAAGTATCTCTTATGAATCTTCTAGTACCTTCATGAGGAAAAATATTACAAAAAACTTTATATGGCAAGGTAACTGAATCTACTCCTTCTTCAAGGACTGTTGATAACTGAACGACATTTCTAATTCCCGCAATTAATAGTTTTGTTTCTAAATTATTTCTTTTAAAAATTCGATTAACTCTTCTTAAGGTATCTATACCTGATGTGAAAAAAGAGTTTGGTAAAGTCTTATCTTTTTTTGCACACTCTCTCGCAACTTGATTATCATCTAAAAAACCATCATCAGCTAATTTTAACCCTAACTCTTCTGCAACAATATTATCATAAGGTCTCAACATAAGAACTGAGTAATCTGCACCTGCTAATGCGGCGAGAAAAGCTTGCGTTGGCGTTACAACTGCTGTTGCAAGTATAGGAATTCTTTTACCTTTTAGTCTTCGAATTGCTTCAATACCTGCATAAACATCATCTTTTTTTCCTAAGGAAGGATTAAAAGGTATTTTAATGTGTGGGTTTCCATATTTTCTTAATTTTTCGTATATTCTTTCAGCCTGTTCTTCGAGCTCTTCAGCACTATGTCCTACTGCTTGAAAAAATACTGGTTTGCCTTCGGCTAGATCTAATATCTTTTTTGCCAATGTTAGAAATTCGCCTCGATATTTACTCTCTTTAAGTCCTCTCTTTATAATTAAAGGATTTGTTGTAACTCCTCCTAAAAGTCCTAACTCTTTAACCTTCTTTATCTCTTCTAAATTCGCAGAATCCAACATTAGTTCCATGCTCAAATAAACATGTAGAAGGGTTTTTAAGTTTTCCTAATATACACTTTTGAATAGTAACACTATACCAAAGAATTTAAAATGATTGCTGATTTAAAAGCCCCATGTCTGAACTGATAACTGAGGTTGATAAACAAAATAAAATCATAGGAAAAGGGAAACCATCTAGTTTTTTTGCGACAAACAAGATTCATAGATCTTCAAATCTTCTTCTCTTTGATGAGCTTGGGAGACTATTACTTCAAAAAAGATCAAAAAATAAAATACTTTATCCTGGTATGTATAGCTTTTCAGTAAGTGGAGCTGTTAATTGGAAAGAAACTCATAAACGAACCATTATTAGAGAAATGAAAGAAGAAATAGGTATTCAAATAAACTGTCGACCTTTATTTACTTATAGGTTCTTCGATGTATTTGATAAATCATTTGCAATATTATTTATCGGACACTATCAAGGTAAATTAACCATAAACAAAGAAGAGGTTGATTCAGTGAAATGGATGACTATGAACTCTATAAAGAAAGACCTATTAGAGCGCCCTCTACGATATAGTCCTGTCTTTTTTTATGCAATGAGGAAATACCTAGAACAAATAGCTTAAATTTACAATTATTATATTACACTACTAATATCACTTTATTTCAGATAATACACCCCCCAGCAAGCTGTGGCCTGGAGCTTCATTTGACTTGATTGTTAATAGTATTCTCTAATATCTATTTTATAGTATATACTTTATATCCCTCAGCTTAATATATATGTTACTACTATTAAGTAATATAAATTGGTGATGGGAGACGAATATGAAACACGCACCAGCATCCTTTGATACTTATTTGCAAGGGATTGATTTTTCAAAAGTAACACCTGTTCTACGAGTTAGCTTTGACATTTATAGAACAGCTTCAGACAGGTATCGTGACCAATATCGAGCAAATCATGCAAGTGCACTACAAGCACATACAGCAGCGAATGAACGATTTCAAGCTTTTAGAGAACGTCCAAAAAGTGATGCATTAGCACTATTAAAAGATCTTATTCAAGAATGTGCTAGTCAAGATAAATCAAGAGAAGAGAGGGAACAAGACCAACAACTAGCAAGAGTTGAACTTGATCGATTTGTAAATGAGTATACTCAATCTCATAATCGATTTATTCATGTCTATAAAGGTCTTCAAGAGCGTGGAGAACTTACGCGACAAGATAAACGATTGCTTGATGCCCTTTGCCACCATGATCTAGCTAGTTTTCGCGAGGACCAACAGCAATTAGCTAAGATCCTATCAAGTGTCTAGTCTAGTATCCTGAGAAATAATGATACTTACTACACCCGAACAACTCCTATGCAAAGGACGATGCAAGGACGGATCAAACTGCTTGAATAACGCCAAGCTTAATGGGCTTTGCTGGCGGCATAAGAACAAGTAAGATTTATTTCTTAAAATAAGCACGAATAGGTTTAGTGATCTTTTCTAAGCTTACAGCAACAGCATTTTTGAGATCCATAGGATGGAGCTTTCCAGTTTTGTATATTTCTTCTACTTCTTCATAGGATTTGAAAGTTATATCGCCTCCAAATTTAACTGGACGTTCTACTGTAAAGGTATTGAGATGTGGGAAAATAATGAGACGAGTGATTTGTAAGACTGGATTATCTTCAACAACTTTTTCTGGACAGTAAGCATTCTTGAGCGCTTGCTTGATTTCCTCTTCTGAGTCAATGACTGAGATTCCTGATCCTGGAATAGATTTAGACATTTTTGATCCTGGACCTTTGAGCGAAGTAATTAAGGGAGTATGCACGCAAACAGGTGCTTTGTATCCTGCTTCAGGCAATAATTCTCGTGCAAGCATGTGAATTTTTCTTTGTTCAATGCCTCCCTGTGCAACATCAACATCTAAGTGCTTAATGTCCATGATTTGCATCAATGGATAAAATATTTGAGAGATCATAGCATTATCCACATCACGAGCAATTTCTTGCATACTTCTGAGACCACGTTGAATGCTTGTTTTTAATGAACAGTCTAACACATCTGTCCAGTATTCTTTTTTGAATTGAAAAGATGTTCCTTTGATGACTTCTGCTTTGAGGCCGAGGGCTTTGATACCTTTAGACCAATGCTCCATTTCTTGCTCTATTTTTTTGAAATCTCCTTTTTTATTAAGATAAGCATGTATGTCTGCTAACAATATTTTTACTTTGAAGCCTGCTTTTTGTAAGTCCATAAGCTTTGTTAAGGTTACTAGATGGCCTAAGTGAATAGGTCCAGAAGGTTCATAGCCACAATAAGTTACTGGCTGCTTTTTTTCTTTTAGCAGCTTTTCTAATTCCTCTTCAGTTACTATTTCTACTGTGTTTCTTTTGATAAGTGCAATTTTCTCTTTTATATCCATCATATTTTCGGATGTGGTGTGCTATTTAATCTTTTCTTTCGCTGATTTTTGAAGTATTTTCGGTTTTTCTAGTTAGTTTTCCGGATTTTTCTGGAATATTCTTATTAAGTTTGAGTTCTTTTGAGCTTATATGACTCTTTATTATTTGGATACTTCTATTTGGTTAGATTATTATGAAGCTCGCGGAAAACATGGAGAATACATTAAACAGTTCCTTGAAAAACTAGCAACTAGTAAAGATATAATTCTTATTTCTGATATCTTGATTAAAGAACTTAAAAATAATTATCTTTCCATGGATCAAATCCACACTCTTCTTCGTATTTTACGACCTGATCATATTAAATATGTTTTTACTACTAAACCCCAACGTGATGAAGCAAGAATTATTGCACGTCAGAAGAATATACCTAAAGCAGATGTTCTTCATGCCTTGCTTAGTAGAGATCATGAAGCTATTCTTTTGACTCGAGATCGTGATTTTGAGTACTTAACCCATATAACTTCTGTACAACGACCAGAAGAATTTCTTTAATATTTTTCATCTAATTCCTTGCTCAATTCTTCAAAGGCTTTTTCTCTAGCTTCGCGTAATTGCTTATCTGTTGTTCTTGTCTTTACAGAACCGTAATATTTTCTGATATTCTTTAATACTTCCTGTACCTCTTTTTCTTTTCTCTCTTCTTGTTTGATTGTATTCCTTACAGATTCACGAAATAATTCTGTTTTTGTTGTATAATGATTCTTTTTCATATGTTTTTCAACAGCTTTGGCAAGATCATCATCTATTTTTATGCAGACAGTTTCCATAGTAATACCTAGTAATACCAGGTAATATTTAAAGTTATCGCTTCTTTTTGATGAAATACAAGCCTACAATGATCAAGGGAACGCTTAATGCCTGGCCCATAGTCAAGAACCAAACCATAGTTTCAGGCTCACGAATATATTCTACTAAGAAACGCAAGAGACCGTACCAGAATAAAAATAGTCCAAAGAGATACCCATTCTTATGCTGCTTTTTGACATTGACTAATAAAATAGCGAAAATGATTAGATTTTTTACTGACTCATAGAGTTGTGAAGGATGACGGAAACCCTCAGCCCCTGGAAATTGGACAGCCCATGGAACATTAGTTATTTTTCCTGGAAGCTCGCCGTTGAGAAAATTTCCAATACGACCTAAGGCTAAAGCTAAAGCAGTTGGAATGACTACATAATCACAAAGATGTAACAAAGGAATTTTCTTTTTTTTACAAAATAACCAAGTACTGACAACAGCTCCCACTAAACCTCCATGAAAAGAGAGACCGCCGTGCCAAATTGCTATCAGTTCTGCTGGATGTTCTAAATAAAAAGAAAGATTGTAGAAGAGGATTTCAAAGAGACGAGCACCAAGGACTACTCCTAACATGAGATAGATTATATAAGTATCCAGTTCTTGCTCCTGCATGTGAAGTTTTTTCTGGCGAATAAAATACCTTAACAAGAAATAAGCTAAGATGAATCCGAAAGCATAGATAATACCATAATAGCGGATTTCCAGAGGACCAAGACTGAACACAACTGGATCAATAGCGTGGATAAACATTTTATGCTCCTTTTAATATCATTTCTTTAATTTGCTTAATATTTTCGTAGTGATGATCATTGCCAGGAATCTCTTCGATGGTATAATTTTCTACTTTAAGTTCTTGCAATAAGATTTTTAATTGACTGACATGGATTGCTGGATCTTCTGTTTTTTGGACTATGATAGTTGGAATTTTATTTTTCTTGAGCCATTCTTGTATAGGGAGATTGTTCTTCTCGCTCCATCTGACGGGTACTCCTGCGAACATACATTTTTTAGGATGGATTCTTTTTTCTGCGATTCCTTTTAGCACCACTAGACATCCAGCAGACTTTGCAAATATA
>JAGVZA010000022.1 GCA_018302985.1 Candidatus Woesearchaeota archaeon
AGCTCCAAAAGAATCAAGACTATTCGAGCAGAGCTCTATGGGCGACTCCTCGCCCATAACTTATTTGGGTCTTTTCAAAGAGATTTAGGACAGAGCTTATAAATCTAATGTCTCCAAAAGGTAGTTAGATAGGCTTAAAAAGAAAAAAAGTAAGTAAGCTGCTATGAAGCTCACACTTTACAAAAGCCAAAGGGTCATGCCAGTCCTCAAAATTGTAGAGGGCAATCAACCCTATTCGCCCTTAAGAAAGCGAATTATTGCAGGAGCATGCACTTTAGCAGCGGCTACAATAGTCGCATTTACTGCCTATTATCCAACACTACAAAAATCACACACTATTGATGCAATCTATGATACTCTAGACAAAAATAAGAATCATCAATTAGAAAATGACGAAGCACAACCTTTGGAAGATCTATACATCGCTCTTCCTGTACATACAACTCGAGATGAATTACATTTCATGTTAGCAGATCGATCACCACAAGATTTACAAATGCTGTTAGAAGATCTCAAAAATGAATAGATTAACTATAAGTTTAACTGGCGAAGAAATGATGATTAATCATCATCAACCTCATTACAGTGGTCCACGTAAAGGATTTTTAAGAAATTTGGGTCCAGTAATTTTAGGGTTGATTGCAATAGGTGTTGGATATAAAGTTTATAATAGAATAAAAGAAAATCAAAGAATTGAAGCAAGATCACAATTAGAAATAGCAGTACTTAAAAAAGCAGACACTGATAATAGCGGATTTTTGGAAGATGATGAAGTGGAAGAACTTAGAAAAACTGTTGATCCTAAACCAGAATATATGGGTCCGGCAAGAGTTTGGTTAACTTTTGAATTTGATGATGTTCCTAGCTCTGTTTTTGAGACTTATGTAAAAAATAAATGAGGCCGCCCGGATTTGAACCGGGATCGCGACCTTTCTTATAAGGTTCTTAAAACCCAAGCCCAAGGGTCGAATCATACCAGGTTAGACCACGGCCCCAATAAGAAATGCGAGAAATTATGGGTATATAAAACTATTTTTTACACAGAAGATATCAAGCCAACTCTAACTGCTTTTAGAGGTCGAATTTCTTTAATAAATTGCCTCACGTCTGCTTTACGATACAACTGATAGCTTACTTTAGTACTCCTACAAAAATGATATCCTAAAGCATCAGTCATTTCACCAAAATCATAATAAATTCTTTTACAAGTGTTTTTAAAATTAAAATAAAATTGTCTGTCACGTTTGCACCAATAAAGACACCCATCTGTATCCATTAAACCACGAACACAATGTTCTGCATAAATTTTATTGTTTTTTATCCATCTTGGAACTCCAACATTATTAAGGATTTTATCTCCTCTTTCCAGTCCTAATTCTAATAATTTATTTACAAGTAATCGGTTATAAACATATAAATGAATACAATTTCCCTTTCCTTGATATTGTTTAAAATAAATGCCAAACAGATGATACATTAATTCTTCGATATAAGATATATATTCTGGCCAACGACTATCACAAGATATGCGAACACCATTTTCATAAATATTACCATCACCAAGCATCATTCCTATAAATTCTGCAAGCATACTACTTTTTCTTACTGGTTTAATAGGTAAGGTATGTGCTAATATTCCTAAATTTCTTGCATAGTCCTGCTCATAGGTATCAAGTGATAAACGCTCTAGTTCCAAAAAAGTAGATAGTTTCTGTAAGTGCTCTTGATTGATGCTTTTATTACAATAGATAAAATTTTTCACATTAAATCCTATATGTGTTGATAAAGATCTAAGACTATAAGGACTGTTTCTAATAGCCTCTTTAAGTTCATTAGATATCAAATAGCGTTGCATAAACAATAAAATAATTATCCCTTTATATAGCTCATGAGGGTGTTTGAGAAGTAAACTACTTTTCTAAAATATAGTTAGAAGTTTTCCGAAAATTCCGAAAAGTTTCCGAGAATTATTCAACTCTACGAATTAAAGTTTCACCATTAACCTCATAACGTTCTCCTATTTTTGGTTGAAACATATCTCCATTAATAATTCTCTGGAGCCAATGATCACGATAGTGGAGAGAGATAGTAGACTTGTCATCGAAAGTTACTGTGTTAGTATAAGTCAGTTGCCAACAAGAAGCTGTAACTAAAGCAACACCATGCTCTTCTTCAACTGCTGTAACAGTTTTAACTAGATTGAGGTAATCCAAGCAAGTATACCATATTTCAATAATTTTGTTTTCCAACTCATTGTTTAACCTCCGAGGTTTATAGCTGCTTAAGTTCATAGATATATTAAAGTTATGCTAATATTTTTACTAAAAAACGATAATCTTATATAGTTTAACTAGAAAATAGTAAATATGGACAAAAAAGACAAACAAATCCTTTATTATTTAGATCAAAATGCAAGAATGAGCTATACTCAAGAAACAGTTCGTTACAGAGTAAACAATCTCATTAAACAAGGAATCATAGACGGATTTATTACAATTATTAATCAACCAAAACTTGGTATTACTCCTTATCAGATCATGCTTAAATTACAAAATACTGATGAAGAAAAGAAAAAAAGAATAATAACATACTTAAAAGAAAATAAAAATATTGCATGGGTAGGTGATCTTGAAGGCAATTTTGACATAGCCTGCATAGTAGCTGTAGAAAATCACTTACAATTAGAAAAAATGATTACTCATCTATATGATTCCTTTAGTCCTTTTATCATGCGAAAAACAATTTCCATTAATCTTACAGGAGAATTTCTTCCAAGAGATTATTTGCTAGATAAAGAGAGAAAAGCAGGGGTAGCACCAAAATATCAAGCGCAAGAAGAAATAGTAGTTCTAGATGAAATAAATAAAAAACTTTGTCATTTGCTTGCTACGAATGCCAGACTTTCTTCTATAGAACTATCCAAAATACTCAAGATATCTCCAGACTCAGTTATACAAAGAATGAAGAAATTAGTAAAAGAAAAAATTATCTTGGGATCAACTATAACGCTTCACGAAGAAAAAATACAGCAAGCACATTATAAATTACTTCTCTATTTGAACAATCACACAGAGGAAAAAATAAAAAGTTTAATTAGATATGCAAAGATGAATAACCGAGTATTTGCTATTATGAAGACCTTGGCAGCATGGGATTACGAGTTTGATATAGAAGTAGAAAATATACATCAACTAAAAGAGTTCACAACTGTTTTAACAAAAGAATTTTCATCAATAATAAAGGATTATGATGTTCTTAGAATTGTAAGCATGCCTAAGTTTACTTTCTATCCTTAATTATTTCTTCTTAGCTTCAGCTTTCGCTTCAGGTTTAGCAGCAGCTTTTGCATCAGGCTTTGCAGCTTCTGGTTTTGCACCAGCAGCAGGAGCAGCGCCCTTTGCATCTGGCTTAGCTTCAGTCGTTGCCGCAGGAGCGCCAGCAACAGGTGTTGTAGCAGCAGTGGCAGCCGCAGCAGCGTCTGCTTCGGCCTTAGCTTTTTCAGCTTCTCTCTTTAAGCGATCTTGAACTTCAGCTAATTGTGTTTGTAATTGTTGTATTTTTTCTGGAGTAACAGTAGTTGTTTCTTGTTTTAAAACAGCATCATATTTGCCAGCATCAACAGCTACAGTAAAAGTATGAGAATCTGTGCCTTCAACTAAAATACCTAGAGAATTGCAAGAACCTGCTAGAGACTTGACAGCATCTTTAGTTGTTCTGTCCAACATGGAATCTTGTTTCATTTTGAAAACTTTGATTAATTGTTCGATAGCGATATTGGCAATTTTTTCTTTGTTAGGAGTGCCAGATCCTTTGGATAATTTTAATTCTCCTTTTAAAAGTTCAGACACCGGCGGTGTTCCAACAGTAATTTCAACTTCTTTGGTTTGTGGATCTACTAAGAGTTTGACTGGAATTTTCATGCCTTTGAATGCTGCAGTTTTCTCATTAACCTTTTTCAAAACATCAGGAATATTAATTTTTAAAGGACCTAATTTTTGGCTCAAGCTGGCATCAGCTTTTGCTGCTCCGCCTTCAACCATCATGTCAATTTTTTCTTTCTTAGCCATCGTTTATTTGCCCTTGCCTTTCTTGTCATCATCTTCATCTCTACGGACTACTTTGACTGAATCTAGTTTGACTGTAATAGGAATAGGAACTGCTGCTTCTAGTAATTCAACAACAACTTCTTCCTTAGTTTGATCTACTCTAGTGACTCTTGCCTGTTCGCGTTTGAAGGGACCAGAGATAATTTCTACTATATCACTCTTTTGAATATTCATTTGAACTTTGACTTGTTCCAGCATGTGTTCAATTTCTTTGTAGTCAACTGGAGCAGGTAATAAACCGCGGGCATAAGGTACTTTGAAATAAGCTTCTTCGCAAGCTTGTCTGCTGTCAGATTCAATAAAGATATAGCCTCTTAATCCATGAGGTCTGATTAAGCTGAAAATAGGAAGTTTCTTTTTTTGGACGTTAGTCACTACGAAATCCATGACTTGGTCTTCTCTGTTCGATGTGGTTCGTAATGCGTAGATTGCCATGTTATGCTATAATCTCCCATATGATATTGACAGTGAATCCGATCAAGCCAATGACCAGGATACCTATGCCAGACACCTTGACAATAATCTTTAATTCATCTCCAGTAGGTTTTCTCGTAATGCGGAAAACTCTGATACATTCCTGGATAAAGGTCTTTAAGCGTTCTTTAAGTGCCATGATAAAGCGAGCTTTAGATGCTTTTTAAATATTGTGGTATTCTTGCTTATAGGGAGTAAATCCTTCTTATTAAGGCAGCTCAGGTGCTAATTGTCCATCATGTATTATTTTTCTGACTTCTGAGGGTAATAAATCTGTGTTGAGCATGAATTCTAGAGCTAACGGGTCTTTTAAGTGGGTTATTTTTTTGTGAGTTCTAATACTACCCGATCTACTTTTACTATATTGTCCTTTGAGAAGAAATCCGTGGAAGTATTCAGAACCTATATGTCCCGTAAGCCCATGTTCATATACTCTTACTTCTGCACTCATTTCATATCGATTCTCATGTGTGGTTAGAATTCCTTTAAATTGCTCATATTCAACTGCATATAATCCTAGAGCAAACCCATCTTGGTCAAAAGCCCTTATAACTTCATAACAATCAGTTCTACTTGATCCCTTTTTTTTAACTGAACTTTGTTTTTTGTTTGTCATTGTTTGTTCTCCTTTAATTTGATTACTAGAATATAGTAATTGTAGAATATAAGTTAGTGTAATAATATACATTACGACAAATTTAAATAGCTGAGAAAAAGTATTCAACTTATGAACAAAGAAGCACTCTTAGGAGTAGGATTAACTGAAAAAGAATCTGAAGTCTATCTAGCGCTTATAGAACTGGGTTCATCTTCAGCAGGACAAATCATCCAAAAAACAGGATTGCACAGGGCTGTAGTCTATGATCTCTTAGAAAGGCTTATTGAGAAAGGTCTTGTAGGCCACGTTATTAAAGGAAGGAAAAAATATTTTGAATCCACTAATCCTAAAAAGCTATTAGACATTGTTAAGGAAAAAGAGATGAAGATTAGAGGAATTTTACCAAGCCTGCTGGAGTTATCACAATTCAAAGAGAGCTTGGACGTAAAGATCTACAAGGGAAAAGAAGGCATAAAAACTGTTTTCGAAGATATTTTAAGAGAAAAACCTGGAGAATGGCTTTCTCTCGGATCTGGAGGAGAAACTTTTCATTTACTTCCTGCATTTCTCACTGAGTTTCATAAGAATCGTGTAAAAGAAAAAATTAAAGGCAGAGGTCTTCTAATAAATAATTCTTCAGCAATAAAGAGAGGAGAAATATTATCAAAAATGAGCCTAACAGAAATAAGATATCTCCCTAAAACCATTGTAACACCAACAGTGATCAATATCTATAATACTAGAGTTGCTTTGTATGCAGTAACCAAGGATAAAATTCCTTTTATAATTCTTATAGAAAATGAACAACTTGCGCATTCTTTTAAAGAATATTTTGAATCCTTATGGAAAATCTCAAAGAAATAATATAATAAATTACTGCTCAGGAGACTTACGTAACTCTCGATACGATGCCCATGCGATACCACCTAACAAAAGAGATTTGACACCATAGTCTACATAAAAGAAAGGATGTACGTTCTCATAGGAGGTGGCTGTAGCCAGCACACCACAAGCAGTAAGAGTAGCTACTGCAGTACACATAACTAAACTAGTATAATGTAATGCCGATTCAGCTCGACTAGTTGATGGTGGTGAAGTATTAGACCAGTTTACTGCTAAGTTTCTTTCTAGGTGTTTAATTAAATCGTCATCAAGAGCCATAATAAAAACAAATTCAAACCGGTTTAAATAACTATCTCACTACTAAACTTAAATGAAATCAGTAGAAAAAGTTTTTATAGAGAATAAAAGAATTAACTAAATATGGAAGGCATAATCTATCAAATTAACATCAGTAATGGTGGAGTTCCAAAATCTAGTGTAGTTACAGCAAAAATTACAACTGAACGAGTAGAAGGGGATCGGTGGAATTATACAGGACATGGTGGAAAGGAACAAGCTGTTTGTCTTTTTGCACAAGAATGTCTCGATGCGTTGGTATTGCAAGGATTTCCAGTGTTTCCTGGAGCATTGGGAGAAAATTTCACAACTAAATATCTAGATTATCATTTAGTGCGCATAGGAGATATCTGGCAAGTAGGAACTAAAGTGCAGATAAAAATTACTAAAGTACGAACTCCTTGTGGAACGATTAGAAGAGCATATAGTCCTAGTGCAAGTAAGGGAGAAGGAATTGAAGCAGCAATGTGGGACAGTGAAGTCAAAAAGGGAAATGTGCATACAGAAAAATGGGGCATGGCTGGATTTTATGCAGAAGTTCTTAGAGAGGGAAGAGTTAGTCAAGGGGACAGAATTCTAAAGATAGATTAAATAAAATCAATGCCTAAATCTTTTTCCATACTCTGCTGGTTGCGTTTGACAGTCGCGCGTTTAGAGCCGAAGATTTGCGGGCTGGTAACTCCTGTAATAATGACCATAGTGCGGATAACATCATGCAGGTCTTCAGAGATTTGCGCTCCCCAGATGACACGCGCGTCATCATTCAGCTTTTGAGAAACAGTTTCAACAACAGTCTTCGCTTCTTCCAAAGTCATGTTTGGTCCGCCTGCGACATTAATCAACGCGCCAGTAGCTCCAGCGATATCCACATCAAGTAAAGGATTATTCAATGCTTTCTGCACGCTTTCTACTGCTCTATTTTGGCTGTCACTTTCACCAACACCAATCATGGAAACTCCGCCATTGCTCATCACAGTTCGAATATCTGCGAAGTCTAAGTTCACTAAGCCAGCTTTGGTAATGAGTTCTGAAATACCTTTGACAGCGTTCGTTAAAATTTCATCAGCGATCTTGAAAGCAGTATGCAGGGGAAGATCAGGAGCAAGTTCTAAGAGTTTGTCATTAGGCACAACAATTAAAGTATCCACAACTTCTTGTAATTTATCTAAACCATACATGGCATTTTCATAACGTCTGCTGCCTTCCATGGCAAAAGGTAAAGTAACAATCGCAATAGCTAATGCGTTTTGTTTTTTTGCAGCTTCAGCAACGACAGCAACTGAACCAGAACCAGTTCCACCACCTAAACCGCAAGTAATGAAAACTAAGTCTGCTCCTTGTAATCTGTTTTTGATTTCATGTTCTGTTTCTCGAGCAGCTTCTTCACCAACTTGAGGAATAGAACCAGCACCTAAACCTTTAGTGACTTCTCTACCAATCAAAATTTTATGATCGGCAGTAGTGTACAAGAGGTCTTGTGCATCTGTATTAATAGCGATAGTTTCGCAGCCGAGAACACCAACTTCTGTAATTCTGTTGATAGTATTGTTGCCAGCTCCGCCACAACCAACAACTTTGATCTTTGCCTTCTGCTTCGAAAGAATTTCTTCCAGCTCTTCGTCTATAGAATGATATCTCTGGGGCTGACCATTCTCTTTTCGCTCAGAAGCTTGTTTAATGATAGATTGCATCACCATGTTGTCATCTCTCTTGAGTGGGAGAATGCCTCACTGCTATATAAATTTACTGCTTCTGGGAAGGAGATTTTACATCAGCTTGCTTAGGTTGAGAAAAAGTAACTTCTTGAAGAGCAGGAATTAAACGTTTGATATGATCAATAACATGCTTCTGCATTTCATTTTGCAAAGGCAAGTCAATATGGGCTTTATGTTCTTGCACTGTGCAGGAAATGTCTCTTTGGAATAAAGTATGCATCATGCCGTGTAATTTTTCTGCATCATTGGTAACCAGTCTTTTTACCGTCACTTCATACAGCACATTTCTTCCTGCTAGCGGATGGTTAAAGTCAACAACAACTCTGCCGCCAGAAACTGATCTTACTGTTCCCAGCGTGCCGTTTAAATTGAGTTGCAATCCGGGAAAAGGATTAATTTGTTGTTTATGAAAAGTTTGTAAAGGTACAAGTTGCATAAGTTTAGGATCTTTCTTACCAAAAGCTATTTCTGGAGAGAGTTCAACAGTGAAGGTTTTCTTTTCTTCTTTATTGACTAATGCTGCATCAAGTCCAGAAACCACTTGTTTTTCTCCAACACAAATAATCTGGCTATGATAATGTGCCTTAGGATTGTAAATCTTGTGTTGTTTTGCAACTTCAGCGCTAGTAACATCAAAGACATCACCTGTCTCTTTCAGTTTGCCCATATAATCAATTTCAACAAAGTCGCCTTTTTTAATTGTCATGAGATTCTCGGAAGAAAAGCGATATTTAAATCTTTGGCTCGGATGTTGTTAAGCGGATAGGAGATTTATATTTTATAATCATCTTTATATATTTCCGCAGTAAATCCCTTCCATAGAACATGCCTATTTTTACCTTTACGCCACTCAACTATAGAACTCATTATTTTAAGTCCGATGTGAGCAACGTTTTCCCTTAGTTCTTTTGTAAGAGGAGCATCTAAAATGGTAGGTTCTGCAAACTTCGGATCAGCATTCGTTAACTTTGCATAAAACTTTAGCTTGTTTTCATCAAGAAGTATGTCTGCTATTTTTTCAATAGGAAAACTAGCAAGGAAGTAGTAAGTTTTAGCGTCTATTGCTCTAGCAGAAAATTTTCCTTCGCACTCATGTGCTTCTGTATACGAGTTGTCTCTTATCCACATTTCACAATTTTGACGTACAGACATCTTACCATCATAACAACTTGCGTAGGCTGGAAGAAGAGTATCCACTCCTAATTGTTCAGTTTCTTTTGCATCATAATCAATAAGATATTTAAATAATCTCTCTAATTTTTTATAAACAGGATCATTAGAATACTCTACTCTTTCATTACAAAAAGAGATTCTTCTATCCACATCACACATCTCCTCTAATCTTCGTCTTCTTAAAGCAAGCCTTTCTACAAACGTTATTTTTCTATTATGAGCATCCTGTATTCTCTTTAATATCTCTTCAACTAACTTGCTTTCTCTATGCAATGTTTTTCTAGTTCTTTGGATAAATGTTTCTAGATTATTTGTCATAAGAGAGTAGTTCTAGGACGTTATTTAATTATAATCCCCCACTAAGTGTAGGGTAATAGAAAGATATAAAAACAATCGTTACTCTGATTAGTCTATGGACCTACAAACGCTTCAAGCAGTCGGCTTAACCAAAAATGAAAGTGCTGTATACATAACCCTGCTTAAGATAGGAACATGCAAGGCCGGCGATATTTTGCATGCATCTAATTTGAATTCTGGAAAAATTTATGAGATTCTTGACAGTTTAAAGAAAAAAGGATTAGTTAGTGAATCAGTAATCAACAATATAAGACATTTTACTGCTGCATCTCCCAAACAACTACTTGATTATCTGGAGCAGAAAAAAAGTGAAATTGAAAAAGAATCCGTCCTCATTAAGAAATCGCTTTCTGAGCTTGAAAAGTTACGAGGAACAACAACTAAAGAGCCTATGGCTGTTACTTATTTAGGTTTAAAAGGATTAAAAACTGCTTTAGATGAAGCTCTTGCATCTATGAAAAAAGGCGATGAAATTCTTGCAATGGGTGTCACAGAGCTTAAGGATGAAAAAGTAAATGAGTTTTGGAAGAGATGGTCCCCTAAAAGAATAGAGAAGAAAATTACTGCAAAACACATATTTTCAGAAAAGAGTAAGTATTTTCAGATCTTTAAACAGATGAAACACACAGAAGCACGTATACTTGAAGGAATAACACCTGTTGCCGTAGATGTCTTCGGAGCCAAGAAAGTGCTCATCTTAAACTATAAGGAGCCAATTTCCTGCGTGTTAATTCATGATGAAAACACAGCAATCTCATTTAGACAATTCTTTTATCAATTATGGAAATTAACAAAACGTTAACCTATCAATCAAACTGAGAGCAAGTATTAAAAAGGATTCTAAAGCGCGCAAAGGTATGGTACTACCCATAAACAAAAGGAATCTAGGTACTGTCTTACTTGCAGGAATGCTAGCAGGATGTGCTACCATAAAGAAAGAAGAAGTAGTTCCACAAGCAGTTCCACAAGTAGTCGCTATAAGTCAACCCCTCTTGGAAACGCAAATTCAACTCCAGCAATTTTCTGTTTTCAATCCTCCAAACGCTGAAAATTTAATTAGTTTAGATCAAGCTCTAACAAAGTACGTCGTAGAAGGATTAAATGTTGATGAAAAAGGAATTGCAAGCAAGAGAGTTATTAAAGATTATTTTGCCTTTGAAAACAAAATTTATGCAGTAGCAGGCCAGCTAGGATATACAGAAGAAAAAGTAAAAACTCTAACGCCTAAAGAAGCTTTGGAGCTTACAGCAAGAATTGTTGCTCATGAAATGAATTATTTTGCAACTACTCAAGATTTTGAAAGTAGATACTAAAGCAAAAACACCTTCAGGCATTCAACTATTAGAAGATATAGCAAAGAAACAAGCAGAAATAAAAGCTCTGGAAGGAACATTAAATACATTTGCAGGCCCCCTAACTTATGATGTAGGGTTTGATAGTACTGTTGCACCGAGTGAACTTTTTTTAGAGCAGCAGCCCGTCGTCTGCAGACAATATGCAGCCATAGCTAGGGATATTTTTTTCGTTTTAAAGCAAAGAAACCCTCAATTGACAAATACATATGTTGCCGAATATGCTCATAAAAGTCATGTGTGGAATCAAGCAACGACTCTCTATCAAGATCAAGGAAAACAATGGATAAACATTACTTTTTTCGATAGCACTTGGTATGATAGCATAGGAAATATGGAAGGCTATGATTTAGCTCATTTTGATAATAAATTATTGTTAACCAGTCAGATACTGAGATTTACAAATACAGCACAACCAAAAAAACAAGAACCGGTTGCTATCAAACAGAACTAGCACAATCTTTATAAATCAACCAACGCCCAATCAATCTCATGACAGATACCAAACAGATGCCTATGGGTGATGCAGCAAAAGTAGGTCGATACATTATTGTTGACGGTATGGCTTGTGTCGTTAAATCTATCCAAGTTTCTAAAACTGGTAAGCATGGTCACTCTAAAGCACGTGTAGAGGCGCAAGGATTAATTGATGAAGGTGTTAAAAAAATCTTTATTAGGCCTATGTCTGATAATATTGATGTTCCTGTAGTCGAAAAAGAAAATGCTCAAGTCTTGTCAGTAAAAGACAATAAAGCTAATGTTATGGATATGACTACTTTCGAAACTTTCGATTTGGAAATTCCAGAAGAGTTCAAGGAGCAATTAAAAGAAGGCGTCCAGATTACTTACTGGAAATTAATGGGCAAAAAAGTCATCAAGCAGGTAAAATAAATGGTTAAATTCACAGAAGCTTCACAACGTATGTTCAAAAATGTTTTTGTCTGTCGAAGATGCAAGACTAAACAACGTGCAACATCACAGAAAGTTATTAAAAGACTAGTCTCTTGTAAAAAATGCGGGTGCCGAGCTTTACGTCCAATGAGAAAAGGAAAAAAAGCTGCTAAGTAAACATGAATCTGGATTTACTCTTCGCAATTATTTTTTATTCTCTAATTTTAGTTCTCTTTTTCAAGTATCGTTCTCGCTTTGAAGTGCAGGGAAAAATCGTTGCTCTCTTCAAGACACAGTTAGGTATCAAGTGGATGGAGTCTATTTCTAAGAAAGATGAGCAGAAATGGCTTGTAGTTCTAGGATATATTCTTTTGATTGCAGGCCTCATCTTGGGTGTCTTTGGATTTGTAGCTAATCATCAGCTCTGGTTAATCGTAGGTAGCTTTTCCTTGTTCTTTGGTTTATTATTAGCAATTCCCTTAAATTTGTGGGGACACATTGGTACAACTATTGGATTTATCGGCATGGCAGTGATTCTCTTCTTATTAGTCAAGGGAACAATTACTATGCTCTTTGTTGCAGATGCTCCTCCCGCAGTAGCTCCAGTCTTGCCAGGTGTTAGTGTTCCAGGATTGCCTAATCTCTCTTTTTGGCATTGGATTGTCGCTATCTTTTTAGTTGCAACAGTGCATGAATTTTCCCACGGTATCTGGGCTCGTTTATATAAAATTAAAATTAAGTCTTCAGGATTTTTATTCTTCGGTCCCATCTTGGGAGCTTTTGTAGAGCCAGAAGAAAAAGAATTGAATAAAAAATCTAAGCCAAAACAGTTAGCTGTATTTGCAGCAGGTCCTTTCTCCAATATTATCTTTGGAATCTTCTTCTTGCTGATCATGAATTTTATTACAGGTCCTCTCTATGGCAACGTCTATGAAGGCACAGGAATTAACATCCAAACCATTATTGAAAATCAGCCAGCAGCACAAGCAGGTTTAGTTGCTCCTATTATTATTTACGAAATTAACGGTCAAAAAACAACAGATGCAGTACAGTTCTTGAATGCGACAGCATCTTTGAAGCCTAATGATAAAGTCAAAGTGGTGACTGATAAAGGATCTTATGATTTAGTTGCAGGGAAAAATCCAGACAACGAATCAAGAGGATTTATTGGTGTAGCTGATTTCACTCTCAAAGCAGCGCCAAAAACAGCAATCATAGAAAAATACGGATCCTTCTTGCCTTCTGCTGTAGAGTGGATAAATATGTTAGTCTTCTGGCTGGTAGTCATGAACTTTGGTATTGGATTATTCAATCTCTTGCCTTTAGGTCCTATTGATGGTGGTCGTATGTTCTTGACAGCTATGTTAGGTATCTTCAAAAATGAAACCAAAGCAAAAAAGATTTGGGGCTTTATGAGTTTCTTTTGTTTGATGTTGATCTTCATTAATCTAGCGCCTTATCTTTGGAAGTTGCTCTTGTTTATTCTAAAACCTTTTACTTTGTTATTGACTTTGTTATAAAAAGATTTTTATAGAGTTAATACTCAACAACAGAGTGAAAGTAATCTTATACATGACAATAACCATTAACGGGTATATTGCCAAAGAGAACGATGATGCTCCATGGTCAGATGAGCTATGGGTTAGTTATTATAACATAGCTAAAAAATTTAAGGCAGTTGTTCTTGGAAGAAGAACCTTTGAGATGATGAAAGAGGTAAATGAATTTGAAAAGATAGGTAATCCATTTATTGTAGTTTTAACAAAGAAGAAACAACAAAATACAAACAACATCTTTTTTGTAAAATCTCCAACAGAAGCTCTAGAACTTTTAGATAAGAAAGGATTCAAAGAAGTTTTAATAGGTGGAGGGGGAAAATTAAATGCGTCTTTTATGAAAGAAAATTTAGTCGATGAAATGCTCATTGATATAGAGCCATTAATCTTCGGTAAAGGAATTAAATTATTCGCGGAAGGAGACTTTGAAAAAAAGTTAGAACTTTTAGAAACAAAAAGAATATCAAACAATCTAGTCCACTTACACTATAAATTTATAAAGTAATTTTAGTTGTCTAATGTATGCTAGTCGACGTCCACTGTCATCTTGACCACAAATATTTACACGATCAGTTAGACGCGGTCATCGACCGCGCAAGAAAAGCAGGTCTGAAGTATATTCTGACGTCAGGAGTCAACGTCACAAGCAATCGTAACGCTCTCGCTATCGCTCGTAAATATCCAGATATAGTCAAATTCTCTGCTGGATTGTATCCTATTGATTTGTTGGGTCATGTAGATGTTGAAGGATTGCCTCGTCAGGCAGAGCCTATTGATATAGAAGAAGAATTCAAGTTCATTACACAACACAAAGATGAAGTATTTTCCATAGGTGAAGTAGGTCTTGATGCCAAGTTTTGTGCTGATCAGATGCCAAAACAAAAAGAAAATCTCCAAAAGATATTAGACTTCGTAGCAAAAATAAAAAAACCCATCATTCTTCACACCAGAAAAGCAGAAAAAGATGTTTTAGACATGCTAGAGTCAACATCATTGAAAAAAGTAGATCTCCATTGCTTCATGGGTAACAAGAAATTGATTCAGCGTGCTGCAGATTTAGGCTATTCTTTCTCTATCCCACCAGTCATTGTTAAGCTCCAACACTTCCAAATGCTTGTTGAGATGGTTAACATAGATCAAATCCTAACAGAAACAGATGCTCCTTACCTAAGTCCCCATAGTGATAGACAAAATGAACCTGCTTTTGTTCGAGAAACTATAAAGATGATAGCAAAAATAAAAAAAATAAGTGAAGAAGAAGTAGAAAAAAATATTTTCAAGAATTTTGAGAAAATATTTCTGTAAGTAACTTTCAAAAAAGAAAGCTGAAAAAGAAAAAGTATTTAAGAGAGGTCATCATTTTCTTACTAACATATTCAAAGAGGTGAACGGAAACATGGCAGCAAAAAGACGCGCAGCAACAAGAAAAACATCTGCTCGACGCACAACAGCACGAAGACGACGATAAGTCTTCTTCAATTTAACTAATGCTTATTTTTTCTTTTCTTTATTTTTTTTCTTGATAATTTTTAAATGCTTATCGGGAAATTGTGCTTGCTTAAATCCTGCAAGAATCTCGGAGTCTTCATCAACAAAACAAGTAAAATGACCTTCTCTTACCCTTGCAACACTAACAAGCAGTTCATAAATTTTATTGCTGCAAGAAGTAACACCTTCGAATTTAATAGCTACACCTCTATTGGTTTGTTTTCTGACTTCTTTAGTCGCTTCTTGTAAGAAGAGATCAGCAGGACTTGCAAGTCTAGATTCTAAAGGGGAGTCTGGTAATAAGAGAACTCCTTGTTCCGCATATTTGTTAGCTTTAATGACATGCCAATGGCTAAACCAGGGACTTGTGAATAAACGTGCGAAGGGTTTATACCATTCATTGCGTTCACAAACAAAAGTTACACCATGATATCCTGGAGTTTCTCCTGGGCTAAATCCTACATTTGCAGTCATCGATAATTCTTTTCCATCTTTAGTTAAGAGAGTGATAGGTACTTTCTGTAAGGATTCATGAGTTTCTGCAGCTATGAGTTCGGGATGTTCGTAGAACTGAGTCAAAAATTCAAGGCCTCGAACAAGATTTGTGATAGGGTTTCCAATGACTTCAGGTTCAGTATAGCCGGAGATAGCAACATAGCCAGCATTAACAAAACGAACTGTGTTATCTTGTTTGGTGCTGATGACTGGTTCTTTAATGATAGTATCCAAAGTAATAGTTCTATATTTTGCAACTTTTTCAAGAGCTTCTCGCCGTGCTCGTTCTTCAGCAACCTGTCCAAGAAGTTCTGCTTCTCTTGCTGACCAAAATCGTTCACGACGTTCATAGATTTCTAAAAGTTTAGCATAGTGGGTTTTGAAATCATCTTCAGGCATGTATTCTCTAAAAAAGGCTAGTTTAATTACCTTTGTTCACTACTGGTATACAGCGAAAGTTTTAAGAGAAGAAAAATCGACAGAAAAGGATGTTTGAATTTTTAACCTCTTTTATGGATGTTATCCTTCATCTAGATAAGTATCTAACAGTCATTGTTGATCAATATGGCCTTTGGATTTACGCATTGCTGTTTCTAATCATCTTTTGTGAAACTGGATTTGTGTTTGCGCCTTTCTTGCCTGGCGACTCTTTGTTATTTGCTGTTGGAGCTCTAGCTTCTCTAGGGTCTATGAATATTTTTATGCTGTATGGATTACTAGTGCTAGCAGCAGTTTTAGGAGATACAGTGAATTATTGGATAGGCATGTATGTTGGTCCAAAAATATTTGAAAGAAACATTCCTTTCTTAAAAAAAGAATATTTGATACGAACAGAGCAGTTCTATGAAGTGCATGGAAATAAGACTATCATGCTTGCTCGTTTCATCCCCGTTATTCGAACCTTCGCGCCCTTTGTCGCTGGTATAGGGAAAATGAAGTATCCTAGATTTTTATTTTACAATATTATAGGTGGCTTTGCATGGATTACTTTCTTTCTTTGGGGAGGATTTTATTTTGGAAATATTCAGTTCATTCAAGAAAACTTTTCTCTTGTGATTTTGATTATTATAGTACTCTCATTTATTCCTATGGTTTTAGAATTTATGAAGCATAGAAAAAGAAAAATTAAATTTCAATGAGTGTTCCTAAGGGTCCAGGATTCAGCATGAGTGTTTGTCCAAGTTTCTGGCGAACATTAAAATTCTCATGGATATGTCCGCATAAAAATAAGTGCGGTTTTAATTCTTTGATTGCTTTCGTAATGCTTCGGCAGCCAACAGAACCATATAAAGGTAAATAATCAAGTTCTGTATTATGAGGAGGTCCATGAGTAACTAAAATAACTTTATCACCTGGTTGTATTTTTTCTTTAAATTGAGCAAGCCTTTGTTCTAATTTGCGATCAACTATGGAAAAGCCGCCACCGCCATGGCCTAAAAAAAGATAGTTGCCTATTCTATGGGGTTTTCTGTGAAAAGGAATAACATTCTTCAACTGTAAATGACTTACTTCTCGTTCTTCTTCATGATTGCCATGAATAATCAATAAAGGCTTGTCAGCTTTCATCAGGATGTTCAATGCTGGTTTGAATCCCTGTCCAAAAAGAGAAATATCACCACAACAAATCATAATGTCTGCTTGTTGTGCTTTCTTGACAATGCCTAAGAGGGCTTTTTTAATTACCTTAGGATCTGCCCTATGAACATCAGTAAAAGCCAGAATTTTCATCCAGCTACAGAGAAAAACAAGCTTTTTATACTTTATTCTTCAGTGGAAACAGGAAGTTGCAACAAGATCTGATCATTGTAGGTATTGACCCTGGCATTACTACAGCCTATGCAGTGCTGGATGTTGATGGCCATGTGAGAAAATTGAAAAGTTCTAAAGAGTTAGCTCTCAATAATTTATTGGCAGAAATTACCAACGAAGGAAAAGTATTAGTCATAGGTACAGATGTTAAGCATATTCCAGGTTTAATTGAAAAGTTTTCTGCAAAAGTAGGTGCAAAAGTTATTGTTCCAGAAGAAGACATGAAAGTTGGTTTTAAGGAAAGAATAACTGAAATGTATAATCCTCGTGACGATCATCAGCGTGATGCTCTTGCAGCTGCTTTACATGCCTTCAAAGAAGTGCAGCCCATGCTACAAAAAGTAGATGAGACACTCAAGAGAATTGGCAAAGAACACCTGTCTATAGAAGTGAAGCTAAGAGCACTCAAGGGATATACTATTGGAAATGCCCTAGCTTTTTTAGAAGAACCAGAAGACGAAGCAGTAAGCAAGAAGCGTCGTCTCAAAACTGCTTTCAAAAAGCCTTCTCGCTTAGTGGAAGAGAATAAGCACTTAAGAAAAGTAAATGCAACTCTTGCCAATAAAGTTGCTTACTTAGATGGAAGAATAAGAGACCTGCTCAAGAAGATACAAAGCCTATCAGAGAAAAAAGCTGGTGATATCATCAAGTTCAAGGATAAAAAGATAGAGTTTCTGAATCAAGAAATAACTAGACAGAGAAAAGAAAGTATGCAAATCAAACAAGAACTCAAAACAACAACTGCAGTGCTCTTTGAAACAAGAAATAAACTTATGGCAAAAAAAGTCAAGAATTTAGGTTGGGAAGAAGTCAGCAAGACTGTGAAAGAAGGGGATATTCTTGTGGTTGAAGATGTGAATAGTTTTAGTGATCGTTCTTTGCAGTTCCTCAAGCAAAAAGTAAGTATCATCATCTACAGAAAGCCGCCAGCGAAAGAATTGTTGAAGCAAGGATTTCTCTTTGTGAATGCTGCGCATATTCCTATGAGGGAGACAGAAACCTTGGCATTTATCGACAAAGAAGTGCTAGAAAGAGAGAGAAAGAAAAAAGATATGCTCTCGACGATTGTCAGAGAATACCAAGAAGAGCGGCAGTCAGTAATCTGAACCTAAGTAGCCCATCATAAACCCGCTCTCTTCTATGCTCAATTCATCATTGTCTTCCAGCTCTAAAAGAAAGTCTTCAGCATAGAAGTCTTCATCTGCGGTTTGTTGCTCTGGAGGCCAAATAGCAAGCTTCCTTAGTTGTGTTCCAGTTAATTTCTCTATGGTCGGCATTGACATATCCATGATAACCACCTCTCCCGTGTTGATAAAAGAGCAAAATGAACTGTTCTTTATATACCTCATGAGGGTCTTTGAGAAGTAAACAGATACTACAACATATATTAATGATTAGCTAAAACAGTTTTTCTATAATGCTTAAGCATTTGAGTGTACATGGTAACAGAAGAGCTCTTTCCTGCTTCTCTTGATTCCTTGCGTCGTAATTCAAAATAAGGGACTAAAGATAGAGTAAATGCTATATCTCTAGCTGTAAGTTCTCCAGTAAGAGTTTCCAAAGGAGGCAGTGATGGATCATGAGTTACATCTCCAAACAGATAAGCCTTTACAAAAAGCTCTACTAAACTATTAGTACCGCGATCAGTCAGCGCTTCGTCTGTTGGAGGCCACATCTTACGTAAAATCCTGCAACGTTTTCATACCATATCTCAGAACTGTTGCTTTGCCAGGTCCTTCATTGCGTTCCTCTAGTGAGATAAATTTTCCCTGTTCTAAAGATTTAATTTTCTTGTGGAAATTAGAATAGCTTTGGTCTCCGCCTTTTTTTTGATACACTTCATAAACTTCTTTGGTAGTTAATCCATTATGCACTTTGATGAGGTCCAAGATCATTTGTTCTTGAGTGTCTAAAGTAGTGGTGCTTTTCAATTTGAAGTCGCGCAATTTGCCTATGGCTTTCTCTGCATGATTGAGACTAATTTTTCTTTGGGCGTTCTGTTCTGCAATTTCTCCAGCTTCTTTTAACAAATACAATCCAGCTCTAATGTCTTTGGCGTCATAAGCCTTCTCTACAATTTTTTCAAAGGCAACAGGATCTAGGACATTGGGAGCAAAAGCAAACTCAACACGTTTTTTCAAAATCATCTTAGTTTCTTCAAAGTTATAAGGTTTAAACACAAGTAAATCTGGAGTCAGTCGTGATCGAACTCTTGCATCTAAAGTTGTCAGCCATTGTTCATTATTAGTAATCAAGACTAAAGTTCTTCTATTAATTTCTTCAAGTAAATGATAGAAGATCTGCTCATCTGTAATCTTATCCACTTCATCTAAAACAATAACAGCGCTTTTTTTATTTAAAATTCTTGCAATCTCTTTGAACAAGTCATTGGTGTCTCTATTTTGGACAAACTTGAAATCAATCTGATCGCAAATTTCTAAGGCAATCTTATGGGGAGTATCTTTCTTCCAGCAGTTAATATAGATGGTATAAATATCATCAGTTTTCTTATGCACTTCACTTAAAACATGTTTAGTAGCAACAGTCTTTCCAATACCAGGAGCACCCATGATAAGAAGATTTTTCCCATTGCGTTTACTGAAGAGCGGTTGAATACAAGTAGCAATATACTGCTGTTCATTCTCTCTGCCTTCTAGAATAGGAGGAATAAAGTCAATATCTAAAGGTAAAGTATCTAAGAACAGAGACTCATTATCTTTCAAGACGCTGTCAAATAAACCCATAGATGCTTACAGACAAACTAGCAGATATAAAGATTATGGTGGTGCATGAGAAGTGATTTTATTTATTATTTCTTGCTCTCATGCGAGTATGCACATAGCACAATATCTGGTTTTTTAATCCCTCGAAAATGTTTACAAATGGAAATATCTTTGACTGCACATTTATGCTCTTTTGTATTTTCTGCTTCATTCCAAGGGCAGGTATCTTGCTCCCAAGTAATTTTTTGATTTGGCAGTAAATCAATATCCATGTTTGCCCCTTTGAGCTCTCGCACCTTTTCTTCTTTAGCCATCTAAATTTCCTCAGCGCCTTCTTTAGTTAATGCCATCAGTCTCACACCAACACCTAATCGTAAAGCAGCACTCATAAGAGCCATATGTTCTCTGCCTGTACCAGAAATAAAATTAACAGCAATTTCAGCGCTTTTGACTTTAGCCTTGAGTTCGTTAAACATGACATCTCTTAATTCTTTCAATCCTTGTTCAGGATCAATAACTATGACTTCAGTCTTGGCATTAGCAGTAAAGTTTTCTTTACCATAAGCATTCGTAAACAAAATGACTTTATCCCATTGAATATCATCTATTAATCTATTGACATGACCCCAAGTGCCCTTTCCTGTACTCAAACAAGCAACAAGTTCTGTCATAGTAGCATTTAGCCATTCCCCATTTTTAAATGTTCCCACGCTCCGTGAGAAGCATTCTTGAAATGCAAGTAATTTTTGTCCCTTGGTCACGATGAGATAGTTATATAAATTAGAAGTGCTGTTTCTTCAATCATGACTGATACTCAAACACCAAATCTTGGTGGCGCTCTTACTGCTCTGGGTTTAGAAGACAAATTCTTGGCTAATGGTGAGCTTACTAATTTTCCTCTCTTAGAAAGAGGTAGACTTGCTAATGCTATTATCGATGAAAAATTAAAAGCAGGTAAATGGCAAACTGTTGTAGCTATGATTTATGGTGGATTAGGCAAAGCTGATGCTTTATTCGAAGGAGATCGTAACGAGTTAAAAGCAAGAATAGTTACAGCCGCACAACAACATACTAAATCAGAAATAACTTCACGTACTTTAGAGACACTAGTCAAAGCAAAAGAACATGAGTTATTATTTAGACTAGCAACCAACACTTCTTTAGGTTACGATGATCTTATGGCTGTTCTTAGTCATATTCCTGCTCAATATTTTAAAGAGGATCCTCAAGGAACTCAAAAAAGACAAACAATCGACCAAGCTGCTGGTCAGAGAGCATTAGCTGAAAAAAAATATGCTGCTGCTGTAAGTCATTTTGCAGCAATCGGCGATACTGCTAATTTAACAACCTTATTTGATCAAGCTATAAGTAGCGACGATTCCAATGTCGATATAAGGATGTTAGAAGCAATAGCGGTAAGTGATCCCTCTCAAAAAGAAACTAGATTACAAGCAATTGTGTCAAAATATTTAACAGGGGAAGAAGTAGATCCGACCCAAACTCGTAGAGGGATTGGAACTCTTACAATGTTTAAGTTCGTTAAAGTACATGGTGTTGAATTATCTCCAGAACAGAAAGCTACTTTATACAAAAGAGTTGTGGAAGAAGCACAGCGATATCAGTTTGAAAAAAATCAAGAACTCGCAACAGAACAAGAATTACTTTTACCTTGGGCTAGACATCACGCAATTTCACAACCTCTAGAAGCCTATCGGGTTTTTGTAGCTACAGGTTTTGAAGGAGACGAAGTAGTAGCAGCTGTTCAAGCAGGATTAGCTCTTGAGCGCTACAGAAATGAACACAGAGCATTAGACACCTCTCAAGTTACGGAACCTCATCTCAAAAGAGCTTATGAGGGTGCGCCTTTCGAAGTGCAAGTACGGATTGCCTATCGTTTGAAAGATGAACCAAAACTACAAGACTTAAGTAAGCGCGCAAACAAGAAAGGTAAATTCGATGAGGCTTATCGCCATTGGGTTGCCGGCAGGGGTAGTCTTGATGGAGAATATATCGCTCGCATTAGAACTAAACTTATTGATGATGTCGTAAAGAAGGGTTATGGATACGTGAGTTTCCTTGCAACTAATGATCATGCTGGTCAAGTAGAGGCTTTTGAAGCTTTAATGGCTCAAGGTACAGGAAAAGGAAATCACCTGGACAAAGCACATGAATTGGCTTTCACGATGGGGGATGAGGCAAGAACTCAACGCGCTCGTGAAGCAATGTTCTCAGTTAATCCTGCATGGGCTTTAGGATTTTTTAAAGGAAATAGCTCAAGAAAAAGAGATGAAAGAGGAATAGATTATGTGGTAAATGCTGTAGCTAGTCAACAGGGCGTTGAGCCATCTACATTAAGAGAATTAGCTA
>JAGVZA010000009.1 GCA_018302985.1 Candidatus Woesearchaeota archaeon
TTGCTCAAGAACTCAATCTCGATGAGAAGAAGTTCGCGTCCTGTATGGCTGATCCTAAGATGGCTCAAGAAGTGCAAGATGATTTAGCAGAGGGTAGTGTAGCTGGTGTCTCAGGAACTCCATCGTTCTATATTAATGGACAACAATTAGTCGGCGCGCAGCCTTGGGCAGCATTTAAACAACTCATCGATCAAGAATTGAGCAAATAAAAAAATCTTTTCTTTTTTTATTTATAGAGAACGAACATGAAAAACTTGAAAAAAATAATATATACAGTTATAGCTGGAGGCATTTTTTTAGTAATTTTCAGCTTAATTACAGCGCTCTTCCCTAATAACTGGTTTATACGCATGACTCCTGCGAATAGTCTAGATTATGTTTTTTTAGTGCTTACATCTCTATTGCTTGGAGCATATGTTAGTCTTAGTCTAACGGAAAAAAAGCGAACAAAACAGAATAATGCAGCCGCATATGGGGGAGGAGTTGGTGGTTTTTTAGGATTTGGATGCGCATTATGTAATAAGCTTCTTCTGCTGATATTTGGTGCGGTTGGTGTATTAACTTATGTTGAACCATATCGTCCTCTCATCGGTACAATTGGTGTAGGATTAATGGGGTATGCAGTATATACTAAAAATAAGGCTGGAAAAGAGAAAGAAGATAAATCAAAACATACAAAAAAAGTAAATAAGAAGTACGAGGCGAAAAAAGTTTTTTTATAAAAACTAGGAGAAACAATGGAAAAAATTTGCGTGTATACAACATGGGGGCCAACAGATCCAACGAGGGCAGGATTAGCATTTGCATATGCAGCTGTTGCAAAAAAACAAGGAATCGAAGTTACCCTCTTTCTCTTTCATGATGCAGTTCTGCTGGCAAATAAAGATGTTGCAGATAAGATTATACCTATAGGGTCACCACCCATACAAGAAACGCTGAATTATCTTCAAGAGCAAAATGTGGATATCTATGTGTGTAAGGCTTGTTATGATATGGGGTGGCTAGCTGAAGCAGATCTTATAAAGCATGCACAATTAAAGGGAATGAACATATTTGTGAATCTTACGAAAGAAGCAAACGTTATTAGTTTTTAGAGGTGTAAAATGACTAAAGAATATAAGTGTGAAAGTTGCCAGAAATCGTTCATTATGGCGGATGCGTTGCAACAGCATAATAGATCTAAACATCCAGAAAAAATAAAACAACCTTTAGTAACTCAAAGTTCAAAGAGAAAAATAGTTAGAGGAGTGGTGATTATAGTTATACTTGGATTAATTGTGTGGGGAGTTGCAGCATTACTAAAGAAAGATGCTCAGTCTTCATTCGCAATAGATCTGGGAAGTACGGCGCACATTCCAACAGGCGCAGTGCATTGGCATCCAAAGATAACAATTAGTATTGATGGAAAAGAACAACAAATCCCAGTAGGTATAGGAGTAGATATAGGAAAGAGAATTGATTCCCACCTCAGCGGTATGGGTATGTCTCCAACACATACACATGAAAGCGATGGAACAATCCATTTAGAAAATAACAATCCAATTTCTAAGCCAGAAACAACAAGTTTAGGATACTTCTTTCATGTCTGGAATAGAGTATTCTCTAAAGAGTGTATCTTTGAGTATTGCACTGACAAAGGAACTTTAAAGATGTATGTAAATGGTAAGGAAAATAATGAATTTGGAAGATATTTAATGAAAGATAAAGATGATCTTAAAATAGAATATATATCAAATGCATAAAGGAGGAAAAAAATATGAAAAGAGTAATAGGCTTAGCATTACTAAGTTTGTTCTTGATATCAGCCTGCTCATCCAAAAATATATATGCAGACATGTCTTTCAAAGATACCTGCAGAGCAACAAGTGGTATGTGGATGAAGATGCAACCAACGAAAGATTTTGTTCCTACAGGTGCACCTGCTTGTGAAGGATGCATGCAACGCAACGGCGATCACATCTGTGATAAAGAAACTTACTTGAACGCATTAAAAAAATAGAAGAGATAAAAAAATAAAATTAGTTATTCTTCTTTAACAATGATTTCTGGCTGCAAGAGTTCAACTCCTAGACCATAATGTCCTGGAAGACGAGACCTAGCTTTTCTTAATGCATATTTAGCAGAAACATTTTGTTTTCACGAAGCACGTGATGCGGATACATACGCACTTTAAAGAAATAATTATTACCTAATTTTATATTTAAGTGACGATTGATAATTTGACGGGCGCTCTCAATAGCATTGTGACGAATCTGCAAAGCATCTTTAGCAATTAAATCTACTCTAAAATTATAAGTTTTTTTGATGTCTCCCATGTCGAAACGAACGACTTTGGAATTGGGCACTGCTTTTACATAGGATCTGTGCTTGAATTTACTTTTACGAGTATAAGGACGTTCAATACGTCTGTAAGAAACTCCCTTACGTAAGCCTGCCATAGTTATTGCACCTCTACCTTATTCGCGATGGCTTGACCAGGCATACCTTTTTCAAAAATAACACGAACTGCTCCTTTATTACCGTGAGCGTTAGCGACTACACCTTTGATTTGCTTGCCAGCTGGACTTGTCCAAACTACTTTTTTAGCCTTCATTTTCATGGCTGCTTCTCGACTGTCTACTCCTGGAATCTTAACAATCATGTGATTATCAGATTTGGTGTGTAAACCGCCTCTAAAATTGAGAATTTGCGCTTGCATTGTAGCTTAGCTGACTGTGGATATGGTTTAAAAAGCTTTCCTAGATCTTTTGTCGAAAGCTTTAAGAAGCTTTATAATAACTACTTTATAGTGATATCATGAGTCTAGAATATTTGGTTTCGACAGCAGCAGGAGATTCTGTTCTGCCTAAAGGAAGCAATGTCTATGTAGAAGTTTCTCCTCGCAGCTATGTTAAAAAACCTATACAGGAATTAAAAAAGGGTGATTTAGTTCTTTTTGAAAAGGCACAGACAAAAACAACTTTAGATGATGTTTCTCCTTATTTACCACAAAATCCACGCTATGCAAAAGCTCGGGAACTCATTCATGAAACTAATGAGCATGGCGAACAAATTCCTCTTTTTAGAACTTTTCTCTTAAGAGGATTAGCTATGCGTGGTATTCTTCAAAAAGACAATTTGGATAAGAAAATTTTACGCGAAGAAGAAGATTTTACCCCTCATGACTATGCTATCATGGAAGGTTATATTTCGACATTATTGGAACACAACGGTATTGAAGTATCTTCACAAACTGCAGGCAATTGGTTACGAGGTCAAACTTTAGCTCCACGTGATTGGAAAGTGTTTGAAGTTTTAGAAAAACATCTCAATCCTGCTTTCCATCTATTCCAACCCCATGATCAAAATCCTTCTAGTGTTTATTTCAATTATCGCTTTTATGTAGTGATGCGTCAAATGATTATGCGAGAACTCAATAAATATCGTGGAACAGCAGAACCAGGTCATGAATCTGCTAGCGATAATTCTTTTATTACTCTCAATCCTGAATTAAATATTGTGTTGCAACACTTCTTACATGACAGAGGAGATAAATATGCTACTGTACGAGTCAATGCTATAGAAGAACTACACAAAGGGAAGCAAAAAAGTAATCCGCGTTTAAGCACTGGCGTTGTAACCAAAACTTTATCTACTTTAGAAAAACGATTAAAATCTGCTGTAAATATGCATAATGATGAATCTGTACTAAAAAACGTTTTATCACATGCTATTGCTACTTATTTGTACCCAATTATTACTATGGAGGTTCAAGAAAAAAACCATCATTCAATGTTATTTAGACAAACAGTTCTTGAGACTCTTAGTAGATTAATTCAGTCATATGGGTCTCCTTTAGATGCTGAATTATTATTAGTTAGAAAAGTTTATCAACCTCGTCAAGATGTAAAGCCTTTTAGTTACATTAACTTATATGCTACGAGAACTGTAGATTCTATTCTTACAGGACAAATTGAAGCTAGTGCTCACATAGAGAGGGGTGATATTTTAAAATTAGTTCAGTCTATTGTTCGTCTAAGAAATAGCTTTCCTTCAATAGTTCTTGAACATTGTGGTACTGTTACTAATATAAATAATAACCTTCAATTTGGTAATGAAAGAACAAGAAATAGACTTAAAAAACTTGGATTTGTACTAAATCCTGACGGAGGAATAGTAAATCCACGTTTTTTTACTGTCACTACTCCTCCTACAACAAAACCAGATAACCCACTTTTTTTATATCCACAGATTAATGAAAGTAAACCTCTTAGATCTAATAAGCTTTCAATTTTAATAGAGGATAAACTTCAAGCAGCAAAAAAGCAAAATGTGCGTTTTTGGATGAGGGATGAAACTTTAAAAATTTTACAAGAATATAATTTAGAAAACTTACTCTTCCTTGTAGAATCGAATTTTATTTGGGAAACATTAGTTTAAAAAAATGAAAATTAATGTAGTTGCATCCTTGCTCTAAGATTAGTGTTCGCTTTTTTCAGCTCTTGCCCCAATAAAGCTTCTCCTCTTACATAAGAACTTCTTATTGCTGCCTCATCAATTTTTGGTGCTGTCAATAAATAATAGGCTTGCGCAAATGTTTGTACTGGAATGAGCACTGCGTTTTGCTGCACATTCATAGGATCTATTTGTAATCTTTGTCTCAGATCTAGGAGATTTGCTGCGGGGAACAAATAGTGAAATTGTTCTTTTCCACCTGCCAGTTCTTGCAAGCGCGCTACTACTGCAGCCTTACTATACACTCCACCAATAGCTCCTATATCACCATTGGGCTCGAGAGTACCTGTGATCAATCGATTTTTATAAATAGGTGTTCCAGATAGTGCTGAAATAATACTTGCACTCATTGCTGCTGTTGCAGAGGGACCGTCAATACCACCCCAATTTTGATAGAATTGTGTTCTTACTTTCCAATCAATTCTTTGTAAAACTTCTTCACCTAAAGCTGTTCTCAAGAAATTTTGTAAATAATCAGTTCCTAAAGCAAACCCTTTTGCTGTTACTGCTGTTGCTAATTGATTTTCTCTATCGATAAGTTCTAAACGCTGCTCTCCCTCTCCTAGAGGCTGTAAAAGATTTACAAGCGAGGAGGTTATTCTGAGTGCTCTTCCCTTATGATCTTCTCCTATGGCTAGTCCATGAATTACTCCAGGTGATGCTTTACGAAGCACTTGAAATCCACTTCCAGATCTATAATCTGCATCCACCCACATATATCTATCCACTTCTAACTCTTCTATTGCTTTTTGTCTTAACCTATCGACTGTAACTTTGCTTTCGCCTTTCATAGCTGAAAATCGCATAGCTCTTTGAACTCGATCTGAGAGTTCTCGATAATCTAATCTGGTGATAGCGGGAGAAACTAAGAGAGATTTTGTTAACACATCTAAAGCCGCATCATCCACACTTATTTTGCGACCATTTTCTCCATTTGCTCTTTCGATGGCATTGCACATCACTCTATAAGTGCCTCTTCTTGTTTCTGTTGTATTTGGAGCAAGAGATTGTGCTTGTACTATAGTAAATCTATCTGCAAGACCATCCTCTCTTTCCTTAAAGCTTCCTTTAATTACTACGAAAGGATCTTCATTTGCACATCCTAAAATCATTCTAGGAATTTCAAAATTAAAAGTTACTCCATTTGCAACAAATGCGAGCTTTCCTGTTTCTAAATATTCTAAAAATTGTTCTTTTGCTGAGTTTCTTCCATTCCCTTCTCTTTCTTTAGTTAAATATTCAACAAATGCTGCAAAATTATCTCTGAAAGTAAGAATACTTCCTCCAAAGAAACCACCTAATTCTTCAATGGTTAAATGAGGCACTTGTTCTTCTTCAGCGTCTGTAAATGTTCCGAAGAGTCCTTGATCACTCATATCTGTAAATCTTGCTTCTGTTGGTTTTTGTGATGAACGAGGATTATACAAAGGCTCTACGCTTAGAACGTCCCCTATTCTTCTTTCTTTACCTGCATGAAAAAGAATAAATTCTATATCTCCATAAATTTCTTCAGTTCTAGCTTGTAGATTTTTCTTTCCTACATCTTTTCCTTTTGCTTCTTCATCCATGCTTTCAACTAATTTTAGAACTTCGCCCACATGTTTAGCTTCTGCGCTTTCCACTTTTCCTAACATGGTTCTTACGCTACCATCAACTATTTTTCTTTCAACATCAAAATAAGTTACGACTGAGTCCATCCACTTTCTTAGTTGATTAGACGGACTTTTCCCCATATACTGATAATAAATGTCTCTTATTCCCGCTACTAAATGGTCTAATGTTCCTTTACTCAATTGTGGCTCTGGAGCATAAGGGTCAATTTTACCAGCTACATATGCCGCAGCGGCATTTGCATCAGTAATTGCAACTCTAGTCCTATTTTTATTAGCAATATCTCTTCCCATTCTTCCAGCAAAATTATTAAAAGCATTTCTTAATGCGTATATTTTATCTGCCATCTTTACTCCAGCTACATCCATAAGACTTACTTGCAACTCCAATCTTTCAAGACCTTCTTGGAGAGCTGGTTTTACTAATTCCCTGGCTAGCCTTGGTTCAATATCTTCTTTTCCTATTTCTTTTGCACCTACTCTAAACCCTACATCGGCCTTCATATCTTCATACGGCGGTGTTCTATTCTTCTGAGGATTTTTCTCTACTACTTTTACTCTTACTTCTAGATCATCTAGATCAGCATGTTTATTTCCTTTTGAAAAATGTGCATTAATTATTGCTATAGGTCTATTAGAGTGCTGGAGAACTCTAGCTCGAATCATTGAGTCATTTACTCTTTTTAATGCATCAAGAAATACCTTCCCTACGTGATGATGTACGTAATGACCAAAATCAGCTTTACTTAAAGTTTTACGAAGATGTCCTCGATTTGTTGTTGGGTAAGTTGTTAAATACTGTGCTACTTGGTCTGCAAATCCCTCTGCAATCACTACATCCTTTCTTAACTCCTCTGCATCAGTATAACTTAAAGGAGTCACATTCAAAGGATGTGCTAAATTTGGAACACTCAAATAATGCATATGCTCATATTTAGCGAGTTTTTTTCTTACTTGATCAAAGAGAGGAAATACATCTTGAGGTAACTGTGCTTTCATTTCTTGTAGATCTATTTCTCCAGTTAATACGCTGACTACAAAATCTAATGTTGTTGATTTACCCACACCTGGCTCACCAACCATGATTACATTCGGTCTTCTTGCAGCTAATCCTTTCAATACTTCTTTTAACATAGCATCTTGATTTGCTAGAGGAAATGATTCTGCACTAGGATTCTTTTTTCTTTTTTTTCTAAACTCGTGAATTTCTGATGTATATACCTCTGGTTGTGAGAATTTACGTAAATCTAAAACTTGCCCAACAGGTTTACTTAAAGATTCTAGACGTAGGCCAGTTTTCATATTGGTGTATATAGGTGGCCCTTATTCTTTTTTATAAAGATTCCCTAAAAATGTTACTACTTCCCTTCTACAAATTTATATCTTTTTTGCTATAACATAACAATCTTCTTCATTACGTTCTAGAATGGTAAACCCTAGTTCTAAAAATCGCTTTATGACTTCCTGAGCAAAATCTCTTCCCTGCTTGACTTGTGGCTGTGGCAGATAATGGTAGATTTTTCCGTTTCTTTTTAAGACTCTATAAGTTTCAGCATAGTTTTCTGTGGAGAAAAAAGTCCCAGAAGCACGTGGTGTACCAGCATCATAAATAATATTGTCAAAAGATTCTTTAGGCACAGTAGTGATAAACTCTGGTGCATCTCCTTTTATACAAATAATATTTTTTCTTGTGAATAATTCCTGGGACCAGGGATTTAATTTTTGCAAGATTACTATAGTTGGATCATGTTCTATAGTTGTTACTTGTTTCGCAGTCTTTGCTATTTCCATAGCAGTGTATCCTAATCCAGTACCTGCGTCCAAGACATTGCCTCTTAACTGATCTTTTTTGATGCGTTCTACAAAGGGTTGTTTGTGCATGGATGTTCCAGAAATTTGCAAGAGAGGACGACCAGAAGTTGGAATTAATTTGTAAAATTCTCCCGTGTATTCAGACATGTACTGCATTTTTTCAATGCTTTTTCCTTTGATCAGATAACTGCTCTTATCTTTGTCGCGTATTTTTGGCAATTTGATTGTATTTCCTTCGATAGTAGGACCTTCTTCCGTTAGTGGGATTTTTACGATTGTTTTTCCTAAATCCAGAGAAACAGCTACTTCTTTTCTTTTATTTTTCATTGCCTGTTGGATTTTCCTGATATATTCAGAACTGAGAATGTGCATCATATTCTTTTCTGTCTTTTTTCACCTTAAAACCCTTTTGATTGGAGTTGATGTGCTCGGAAACTCAGTGCTTTTAAGTTTGAGATGAGAATATATATTTCTTCTTGAACATAGATGTTAAAGTTCATAGGTACTTCTCAAAGACCCTCCTCTGATTTATAAATACTCCTGTCTTTTAAGCGTTATGAAATCTACTGTTACTCTCAAGCTCAAGATCAGAAAGAATCCAGCACTGCTACAAACCATGGAAGCTTATAGCAAGGTTGTCGCATATATCGCGGAACAAGGTTACACTAACAAGATAAGCAATCATTACCAGCTGCATCATCTCTGTTATTACCCAGCAAAACAACACTTTCATCTTCCCTCACAATTCATCATCAACGCGAATCGCGTCGCTTCACAAACTCTACGATCAATCAAGAAAAGCAAAGGAAGACAGCCTCTCTTTAAAGCATATCTTCCCCTTGACTTTGACAAACGAACGTTCACTTTCAGCTTTGATAAAGTGCGATTGACAACGATACATGGGAGAATTGATATTCCTCTAAATATTCCTGAGTACTATTGGAAATACTTGGATTGGTCATGGCAAACCGCGCAAGTGATGATGCACCATGAACAATTGTTTATCCATATCACATTTACCAGAACTATTGCTCTAGTAGCGAACGGTGGAAAGACTCTAGGCATTGATCTTGGCATCCGCCATCTTGCAGTCACTTCCAGTAAGCGATTTTTCAGCTCCAAACAAGTGAAGAGAAAAAGAATCATGTTCAAGCGTTTAAAGGCGAGACTTCAGGCCAAAGGCACAAAATCTGCAAAAAAATTATTAAAGAAAATTTCAGGCAGAGAGCAACGTTTCATGGCTTGGGTGAACCACAACGTCAGCAAAGAAATTATCTCTACAGCAGAACCAGGAGATACCATTGCCTTGGAAAACATCAAAGGTATACGCAGAAAACATTTAGGAAAGAACATCAATTTTTGGCTGCATGGCTGGAGCTTTTATCAGCTACAGAGTTTTATTACCTATAAGGCAACTATCAAAGGCATTCAAGTCGTCAAAGTAAATCCTTGCTATACCAGCCAAATCTGCTCTCACTGCATGAGCCTTGGCTCTCGCACTGGTAATTTCTTTCGCTGCACTCAATGTGATTATTCTTTGAACGCTGACCTGAACGCAAGCATCAATCTTGCGAAACGCGGCAGCATGTCTGACAGCGTTTTGGTTGCAGTAAACCAACCACACATCTCCGGTGATGATTCCAAAGCTACAAGGGTAAGCTCTTATAGAACTGCGGATGAGTTGAGGGATAATGTTCCTCGTATGGAACGCTCAGCACTTTAGTGCTCGAGTAGTTTACAGCCTCTCCAATAGTTTCTTCAATTCTCACTTAAAAGTGGTTACATGCAAAAGATTTAAATAGGGGTTTTGTTTTTCTCAACTTATCAAGGAGGATATACCATGAATGCAATCAAACAAACATTAACATCTTTAAGTTTAGCAGGATTACTTGCTACTACAGCTTGTAAAACACCTACAGCTATGCCCGAACCCTTAGTTCTTCCAGAACTTTATGAACTAGTACGCAATCATCCTAACGCTAACAGAGTTGAAACAGCAGACGGAGTATTTACTTATTCCTTAAAGCTCACCGGTAGTAACAACTACAAGATAAGCCTTGCTGCAAGCGGAGACAGTGAAGGACGAAAATTGTTACAAACAACTGTAATCAATCCTGCTGGTTGGGGACTTACTTATCGTGATGGTGGCGTTTGGGGCGGCATCGATGGCAACGCAGATTATGTTACTGCTGTCATTCCAGGTATTGACGACAAGAAACATCCTTCTGTTCAAATAAATACAACTGTAGGACAACTCTATGGCGATCTTACTACCAAAGTCTCTAAAGCTTTACGAGTAACAACTCCCATAGCTACTATTGATTTAGGCGACTTAACAATTAATCCTAAATAATTTTTTATTTTCTTTTTCTTCTTTTTTATTTTTATTCCTAAATTCTTGTCTTACTTCCGTATCATAACTTTAGCAATATTTATATAACTAGCTTTAGACTCTTTTTACATATTTGGACGCAACTATGAAAACTTTATCTCTTCTTACTTTAAATTTAGGATTAAGTCTTGGAAGCTGTGCTAGTACTTCAAACCTCGCACCGAGTCAACCTGCTCCCGTCTCTGCACCTGTGCTTAAACAAGATCCACAACCAAATCATGAAAGACTTGCTTGGAATTATATACAGACAGTCTATGAATCTCTGCGTAAGGAAAATCCACCATCATTAGCAAGAGAAAGTCCACAATTATTAACAAGAAAATGTGTAAACCAAACAGAAGACCACTCTCTTTCTTCTCTATGTACTCATCTTGTTCTACTCCAGCGTTTGCAAACGAGAGAACGAGAAGAACAACTCGAATTATATAGATTACGTATGAAGCAAACAGTATGGGAACATGCATGGAATTATATAAGATAGAACAGAAAGACCAATTAAACTCTTTTTCAAAATGTTTACGCTGTTTTTAGAAGTTAATTTAAATTAATAGTGCCGTTTGCAATCAACATTAACAAAATACCTAGGCCTACCATGATCATACCTGTTGCTAAACGCATGTATCCTTTGTAATTACCTTTCCATTGTTCGATCTTCTTTAAGTTAGTACCAAAATAGACTGCCAATAAAATAACAATTAAAGGCATAACAAAAATAACATTGTAGATTAACAATAAGTAAATAGCTTCTAAGTTAAAGTTTTGTGCTAATAATGCTGTAATGGCTAAATATGGACCACCAGTGCAAGGCAATTCGACTGCAGCAACAAAAGCCCCTAAGAAAATAACACTGGGGAGACTGGTAGAGTGTGCATATTTTTTAATACGCTCTACATTTTTTCCTGTTAAGCGCAACGATAATCCTGCACCATACCAGAAATAATCTTTAATTTCTAGAATACCTCCAGCAATAACAATTAATGCTACTGTTAAGGTGATATATTCTGTAATAGTTAAAGGAATGAATGAAAGGAAGGCCATTAATCCAAGACCTGCCAAGAAATACACTACATAGATGGAAAGAATATAAACTAATGCTATGCCTAACATCTTTTTTCGATTATGTGACAACATCAATAAGGTTGAGATAAGTAAAATTAACACCCCGATAGCACAGGGATTAATAGAGTCAACTGCTGCTGTAGCTAAGACTGTTCCTAATCCTGGTAAGCCTGCTGCTACTGCCATTGCAGCTCTCCTTTATTCATAGCAATGCGATAAGATTCACACATATGTTCTGTCTTTGCTTTTTCTTCACTTAATTCAACAATGATACAATCACCAGCTGGAACTTGACTGTAGGGAGATAACAAATAAGCAGCAGGATCTTGCATTTTTTCTTGAGTCATAGTCCATTTTTTGGTGAAATCTGGATTTGTAATAGTATAAACAAATATTTGGAGTTTTGCTGGTTTTCCGTTACACCGCATGCCTTCCCGCATTTCTACTGAACCATGAATAGTAGGATAGACAAGAGACGTCGCATCTAATTTTCCACCAATAACACTAAAGAAATTTGTTAGGCTAATATCTTCTTGGTGCATGACATCTCCTTCGATATGAATACGATCATCATTGTGCTCGTGGAATACTGGTGTTCCTACTTTATTTGAAAATCCTTGGGGATCAACCATATCTAATTTTTTATTGCAATTCCAAATTTCAAAGTCTGCATGCCAATGCACTGGGCCTTTTGACCAGGATTGTATATTGGATTGAATACTTGTGTAAAATATAGCAAGGGAAACAAAAGCAGTAACCACGACAATAATGATAAAAAATATTTTTTTTGCCGCTTGAATAGTTTTTTTATTTTTTCCACTGGTTACATAATAATGCTCTAAGACCGCTCCTAAAACTGTTATCCATAACGGAGCAGTGTAAACCCAGGGATTATTCAAGAATTGAGTTTTTGCTGATACTTCATCGTGAGCAAGTGTTCCGGGTAGTATCCAGAGCAGCACAGCAGCTATGCACAAACCCAATATCACCCTCTTTTTTTGCATCATACTTTCTATAGTTTACACTTCTTTTTTGATTTTTAAATGTATGTGCTTAGAGAGACCACGCAAGAGTGAAGAAAGAATATATTGCCCACAAATGTTTTTCTTCTACATAGTTCACAGTATGTGGAACCATAGTTGTACTTGTTTTATTGACTTGTCTGATTTGTGGTCTACTGCTGAGTTCAATATCGCACTTTTCTTTTATCTCTGGCAGCACTGTTATTCTTGCAAAGACATTATCATATCTTGTTGCATTACTTGTAGGTCTCAAAATAACTTCTTCAGTATCATCACTACCTATAGAAAGAGACTGTTGCACTACTTCTTCACGTTCTGGCGGCACAGTTGAGCTTGTTCTATTAGCATAAGTAAAATTAGCTATAACAGTAAAAGACCAAAGCTCATCTTGATTATTGCGAATTGTAACACGTCGCGCGTCATTGTCTAGAATTTCTTCATCTACTACATCATAATCTGGCTCTTTACAATCTAGATTTTCTACTCCTTGTCTATAGGTTGTGGTTGTTTCGATAATGAGCTGATCTCTCGGAATGTTCGTTACTAAGACTCGATCTACAGGCATAGTAATGAGAAAACCTGCTAATGCAATAATAAACAAGATAATCAAAAAGAGTACTAATCCGGAAAGACGTTTTTTGGTAGCTTCTAAATCGTGATAGTCTTTATGGGTATGGTGATGTGTTGTTGTATCATTGATGGATTCATCGTCTTCAACTTCTTCATGATATTCTCTGTCTGTAATAGTTTCTTTTTCAGATTTAGCATGGGGATGGTCGGGATCATGCTGTTCTCGATAGACTTTTTCTTTTTCTGTGATCGTCCGTCGTACCATTTTAGAGCTAAAGATAAGATACTATTAATAGTTTGTACATATGCAGTATATGGATTATGAGTTTTTTAGATACTGTTAAAAGATTAGTCGCTGACTTGAACTTCTACGTCTTTGCCATAAATCTTACGTAGATCTTCGAAAATTTTTTCTTTGATAAAGACATTCTTTGGTACTTTTGCTTCAGCCAATGCCTTCTCAAACTCTTCTAAAGAACTCTTCTCTAAGCCACCCAAACCACCATTTGGCAAGAGTTTAGCTTTTAACACTTCTTTCTTAGGAACATCAATATCTTCGATAATAAATGCAGTTGTTTCTAATAAGAAGATGTCGCCAAATTTATCACCATATTTGATTCTGATACGAGCACGCTCTACTTCTGCACCACGCTTTCTTTGCACATATTCTACAACTGTTCTGATGAATGTAGCAGTTTCACGACGAACCTTTTCAATTTCATGTTTGTTCATTTTTGTGTAATCATCTTTGACTCTGACAATGTTCTTGAAATCTTCCAAGAATTTCTTTGGAAATTTTCCTTGCTCAACAAGACGCTTTAATCCTACTTCTGGCTTGAGACCCTTCATGTTTTCTGTGACTAATACCTCTTCAACAGCACGAGTACAACTTTCATAGAGTTCATTGACAAAGCGCTTTTCTGTTTGCTTTTCGATTTGACTGAATAATTTTTTAATACGCTGTAAATAGTCTTTGACATCTGCAAGCATTTGATCCATTTGTTTTCCTGTGATCTCTTTAATGACACCATGCTCAATATCTTTGTGTGTTTTTACTGTATTTGCAAGTATGTTAGCATATTTTTGCTCGAGTAATTGTTCTTTTTTCACGAAAATTTCTTCAACAAGCTTGACAGTTTCTTTTGGTGTTGGTGGTGGAACTCCGTATAACATTAAAGCAGCTTGACTTGGATTTAAAGCAGCATAATAGAGATCTTCTCCAACAATAGTAAGCAAAGTTCCTTTTGCACGGTCTACTAATCGAGTTCCCATATCCATGTGCACGTCGATAGCTTCTGGTGACGGGCGAATACGACCCATTTGCAATAATAATTTCCAGGACATGAAGATACCACGATCATATAACGGTACTCCATCTCTGAGGAAGGTGAAGATGACTGGAGAAGCTTCCTTGATAGCATCCCAGAAATCAGTTAAAATATAGACTTGAATGTGGAATTCTTTTTTAACACCAGCGATGGTTGCAGCTTCATAGCCCATGCTTCTGATGATAGCACCTAATTTATCGCGCAACTCCAAGCGATTCATCTTTTTAACATCTGTATCATCAATAACGATAGCGATATCAATATCATTACTCTTCGCATCACCACGGAATAAACTGCCGACAGCAACGTAGCTGACTACATACTTCTCGAACTTCTTGATGACCATGGATCTGTGAATTTCACTTACTTTGAGAGCACCTAACAAATCTTTTGCATCGTACACGAAAAAACTATAAGAGATGAGATTGATTAATTCATATTTACCATCGAAACATGCTTCACGTAATTCTGTTAGAATTAATGCCTGTGGTTTCAAATCTTTGTCAATTTCTTTTGCAATTTTATCCAAAGAAACTGCTATTTTATCACGAAAAATAAATTTGTCTTCTTTCAAGTCTTGCGTGTCATCTATCAATACTAACACATCATTAACTGTAGAATCTTTCTTTTCTGGAGGCAATAATGCGATACCGATAATTTCTTTGTGAGTTTCTAGAACTTTTTTCTTGAATTTCTCTAATTGGCTTTTTAACTTCTCAAATTTTTTCTTTAATTCTTCTTCTGACAACTGCGGTAGTACTGGTGGTTGTGGAGTAGAGGGTGCTGGAAGATTGTTCATTTCTGAAAAAAAGAAGGAGTTTATATCTTTTTAAAGGTTTCGTGATTACTGGACAAATACTGTTCGACAAGTTGCACGACATGGGCTCTTACCATCGCAAGTACAACCTCTGTAGCGCGTTACTTTTTTGCTTGCGCTGCTATTGTAAGCTATCTGTTGAGAAGTCGTTGTAGTATAACTGCTCTGATTTTTAGTATAGTTAGACATACCAATGTCAGGAAGAATATGTTTATAAACCTTCATTTGACGCCCATATCCATGAATGCCGACGTACTGCAAGAGTTAGCTGCACAGCAACAACAGCATGGTAAAGAAGAAGGTTTGCTTAGTTATCTCAATAACTTTCGCTTTCATCTGCCTGGCGGATGGTCTAGAGAACTTACTTTAGGTTGCTGGGATGTACCTTACTCTCAATTAGGTTCAACTGCTCATTTTAGTCCTAAAAAACAGCAACAGACTCCTGCTCAATTTTATAATTTTGTTGATCATGCACTTATCGCTGAAGGCATTGTTATACCTTCTCATCTTCAACCTTTTGTCGGAGCTAAAGATCCTTTTTTTAAAGGCATTCGCCAAGATATGTTTGCTCTTCTTACT
Source organism: Candidatus Woesearchaeota archaeon (assembly GCA_018302985.1). GTDB lineage: Archaea > Nanobdellota > Nanobdellia > SCGC-AAA011-G17 > UBA489 > JACOVP01. The sequence continues at coordinate 15,684 of JAGVZA010000009.1, forward strand.
TTAGTTTTTCCAGGTTATGCACATCTTCGTGATGATGGCTATACTTATATTGATTTAAAGGCTTAATTGCCTTCTTTCCGGAAATTCCTGCAATAGCTTTATAAATCACTCACGAATAGTATCAACCCTTAATGAAAGCGGTTTTCCTGAGCCTGTTTTGTGCAGTTTTTCTACTTACTCTCATCTCAGTTGAAGCTGTTGATTTTCAAATTACTGACTCAGAACTT
>JAGVZA010000011.1 GCA_018302985.1 Candidatus Woesearchaeota archaeon
AATGCAGGGGACAGGATTTGAACCTGCGCAGGCACTAAGCCACAGGATTTCTTCTCCTATTAGTCAAAGAGACTTAAGTCCTGTCCGTTTGACCAGACTCCAGGGTCTTTTACTGACCGCTCCGGCACCCCTGCATTCATTAAGACTGCATTTTGGGCTTTTTATAAAGTTTTGGTTTAGTTTCTATAAAAAGGTTTAATAATTTCAAAAAAGAGTTGTTTATGTTTACTTTTGATTCTTAAAAGATAGTTAGGTTTTCTATAAGGATTTTTGCTAATATATGGTCCTTGAATGTTTGAATCTATTTGAATTTGTGTCAGCAAATATTGTACTTGTTGTAATGCGGAAAAATTTATAGAACTAAATCTAATATCTCTAGACGAACAACCATCACCCTCAAAATAACCTCTAATAAATCTAGGAATTAATTGCTTATTATCCATAACTTCTTTAGGTACTCTCCAATTTAATCCGCCAGGTTTATAATATTGTAATAAATCAGTTATAATAGCCCTCTTACAAATTCTTACACGATCCCATTGTTTATTAGGAGTGAAACCATAGACTTCCTTAACTAAATATTGAAACCATTTTAAAAGTTGGATGTTATAATTACAAAATTGGATGTAGACAGTTCGTTTGTTAGTACGCCAATAACTCTTACGACGTTTGCAATGATATTCCCATCCAGATGAACGTTTGTCATAGTAATTTCCCTCTGCACATAGTAAACCAACAATTTCTGCTTGATTTTCATTCATCTTTGTACTAAGAAATAATCATTTATATATTCTCACACCCTCTTTGAGAAGTAAACTACTTCTAGAGATTATCTTCTCTTTTTCTTTGAAGAACGTCGTGAAGTCTTTTTTTTAGGAGCTTTCTGTTGCTGATTTTGAGTAGCATGGAGTTGTGCTAGATCAACCCAAATACCTTTCTGTGGTTGTTGTGCAGTGCGTCGATAATGGACTTCTGATCCACTTTGTAAGCGAGGTTGTTCTTGTTGATTAGTTAAGAGCATAAAAATATAACCTATAGCAAAAGACGCTAAAATTAAAGCAACTGCGCCGAAGACAATAAATAAAACCCAGCGCGCTATAATGCCGCCATCATTTGCTGATCTAAAAAGATAGAATAACATACTCAGTAAAACTAAAAATAAAAAGCCGATAAACACGGATAATTGTGTTTTTTTGATATCTACCATAGTTCTTTAAGAGATTGGGTATTTTTAAAACTGCTTCACTCAGACTAGGGGACGAAATTACACTCCTCTAACTAAAGTTGCTAATCCTGCTAGGAAATCCTCATAAGGAACTACCAATCCTGTAGGAGTATAAGTTTTGACTGATTCTGGATGAAATCTAAATCCTTCAATCGTATGCTGCTGACCTTGAAGAGTGATGCTAGGTAATATTGAGGGAAGATCTTTATCTTGAAGTCGAGTTCTTTCTGGTTCTGTAAGTTTGGTTACTAACAGATCTAATGCTTCAATGACATCTTGAGGACTGTTAGAATTAGATATTCGGGGAAATAAAGTATAGGCTCCCTTAACTTGAAGTCTTAGTGCGGGGCCTTGTCGAATAATAGCATCACGTCCCAAAGTCATAATGTGATTTGATGAATAAGGATTCCACTGTCGTTCATGCAATTTAATTAAGATGTGTTGTGCAATACGTGAGGTATACATAGAAGAAAAAGACTAAGATCATTTTTTAAAGCTATGTCACTGAGAAAAGGTAGATAAATTAAATAAAATGTAGATATGTAAAGTTAAAATTAAAAAAAGTTCAAATAATACCTGTTAATTTTAAAATAAACTAGAGTCTAATAATCTTGGAGAAGGGACGAAAAAAAGGAAGAGAGTTTAAATATGATTAATTTTCTAAATAAGTTATGCGCTGTTATGTAGCCTGTTTGGCAACTGATCCTATAATGACAGTAATACAATCAGTAGTCGGAGACATCTGTCAGCAATTTGGATTAACGCAGTTGATAGAAAAAAAGAGAATACCTCATATTACTTTAAAATCTCCTTTTGAAATAGAATCCACGAATGACTTGGAAAGACTGCTGGCTGCATTTGCTCAAAGAAATGATGCAACTGCTTTCGAAATAACTGGTTTTGGAAGTTTTAATGATGATTACGTTATCTATGCTAAGGTGCAACCATCGCCACAAATGCTTGCTGTACACAACTTATTGCTAGGGAAACTAAAAAAGCTTCCAGGAATAAGAGAGTCTAGATATGATGTCCCGGATGGCAAAACATACCATATAACTCTGGGAAAAAATGAAGAGCTACAAGGTCAAGGAAGAAATATCTTAAGATATCTTGAACAAACTACCTTGAGGTTGACAGGAACATTTGATACTCTCGCTATTATGAAAAAAGAGAAAAAACAAACTTATGTCTATCAAAGTTATCAATTGAGAAGTCTATGACTAATTAATGTGGTCTAACCGAAAATTTAGGTTTTGCAACAAAACTTCCTATAACAAAGACCAGGGTGCTGACAAGGAAGGCAGGAAGCCAAGCATTAACACCTATAGTAAACCAGCCAACTAATAATGTTATCGTGCTTAAAATCAAGCTCCAAAATGCTGCCTTTGCATTCGCTCTTTTCCAAAAAAATCCACCAAAGATTGCAGGTATAAAATTAAGTAATAACATGGTCGCAAAAATTATGAGCTTTACTATATTAGGAATAAAATAGGCAATGAGTAATGCTATTGCGCTAAAGACTACTGCAAAAAGCCTTGTTCGTTTTAAGAGATGATGTTCGTTAGCACGTTTACGAATAAATTTTGCATAGATATCATTGGTAAAACTCGTTGATCCAACTACTATACAACTATCGATACTCGACATCGAAGCTGCTAAAATTCCTGCAAAACCAATACCAAGTAAACCTACTGGTAAAATATTAACCATTAAAGTAAACAATCCTTGTTCTGGCACTATGCCTGGAAATAATTGTTTTGCCCACAATCCAAAAAGAATAGGGAGAATATACATAGGAGCAGCAATCAATAAAGAATAGAGATATGCTCTCTTAACTGTTTTTTCTGATCGTGCAGAATAGGTTCTTTGCCAGGTGTCCATTTGAGTTATACCTATTAATGCTCCTAAAATAATACTTCCAAAGAAAAATACAGAGCCGCCATAGGCAAAAGGATCAAAAGAACTTGCAGGGAATGTTGTAAATGAAGAAAGTCCTCCAACCTTAAAAAAACCAAGAGGAACCATTACAGCAAACATCGCAAGGATAACCCAAAATTGAACAAAATCTGTTGTAATATCATTGCGTAATCCTCCAAAAGAAGTGTAAGCAATAGTGACTACAGCAGCAACTGCCAAAGCAACACCCCAAGAAACTCCTATTAATACGCTAGCTAAAGAGGCAACACCAATAAACTGCACGCTGGTTGATAAAAGGAAAGCAACTATAGTGAGGATACTAGTAAGCGTGCTCACAGAAAGAGAATATCTTTCTGCAAAAAAATCAGCAATCGTTTGTGCTTGATGAGTATCTCCAAATTTCTTAATCTTCGGTCCTATCCAAATCATAACTGCAAAACTTAAGACAATTGCGAAAAATGTGGAAATACCAAAAGAGATACCTGTTCTATAAGATTCTGCAGCAACTCCTAGTAAACTTCCGACACCAAAAGCAGTTGATAAGCTTGAAGTAGTCAATAATAGGGTTGATGTTCTTCTTCTGTTGACTGTAAAATCTAAGAGATGCTCATTTCTACCTCTGAAATAACCAACAATAAGAATAACAAGAAGATAAATGATTACTATTGCATAGTCTATGGTGAATGCCATCTCATTTTATCAAAGAATAAGCATTTATATAACTTTGTCCTTAGAAACAACTGGGCAGGGCGGAAAAACAATAGGTCATCCTTTATCGAACATTCTAAAATAGAACTTTAATATATATTCGTTATGCACGGGATAATCATTCAACGTAATAATTTATGTTGGCTTTAATTTCAGGTATTTTATATGCATCTCAAACTCAGAGGTTTAATAAATATTGCTAAAACCATGGTTGAAGAAGTTAGAGAGTTTGACTAAAGATTAAGTTTATATAAATGAAAATTATTGCCTTTTTATGAAAATAGAAATTACTAGTTTATTTGATTCTAAAAGATCTTTTTGGATGAAAATTAGATTGAGTGGTGAAACTGTTAAGACTATACAAACTATTTTGAAATCAATTGATAAGGAAGACAATGGATTAGCACAATATGATCCTGAGGATTGGTGTGGATGCAGTGAACCCTATCTTTCAAGTTGTGAATCTTTAAGAGGCAGAGAATTTAGATTTTTTGGAAATGATGAGGATATTTATGTCATTTTTACGCAGGATTACTGCAATATCATCCTCTTTAAAGATTCAAAGAAGTTTGGTAAAATTAAGAAGTTATTTTTGGATAATTTTTCTTTAACTTAAATATCAGCACTTTAAATTATATATCTATATCTTTGCTCGTTTGTGGCTAACACTAATAAATATTGTCGAGTTCGGTTATATCCGTTCGAGTTGAGAGGAGATGTGAACTAAAATAGGAAAGCCTCAGGAGGGATTTGAACCCACGACCTATTGCTTACGAAGCAATCGCTCTACCGAACTGAGCTACAGAGGCAATACAATCAATCCAGAAAAGATTCTTTAAAAGACTTCTCATAAATAAACTTTTAAATAACTACAATAACTAGAAATCATGACTTACCAACGCATCGAGCGTGTAAAGCCTCATGTGTCTTTACAAGAAAGAGTAGAAGAACTAGGAGTTAATATTTTCAAAGGAGTTGTTCTGCCTCTTTTTGCAGGAGTAACTGGGTATGCTTTTGAAGGAGATATGGCTACTTTAGGTATTAGTACCGCGATAACAGCCTTAACATTACCTTTTTTATTAGAGCGAGAAAAGAGAACAACTACACCTATAACTGTAGTAAGTTATAGTATGGGTGCTTATACGGGTATAATGATCTGGCAGTGCCAACAGTATATAAGATAAAAGTTATGCATATAATACAAATAAGAAAAGAAGAGTTAATATTCTACCGCAAATTCTAGTTGTTTTTTAACACGAAGTGCAGTTCCAGTGAAATTATACTCTTTGTAATTGCTTAAGACTTTGGCAGCATTCATTATTGCAGTGTCATTTTTGCCAGAAACAATGATTACATGTCTTCCAGCGCCAAAAGAATCAGGATATAAAGTAATAGTTCCTTCATTATCTACCAAGTCTTTGTCACAAGGTTCTGGATTATTGAGGAATGCTTTGATAAGGGTATTCGTACAGGAATTGCCCAAGAGAATGAAATGACTGTCTTTAGTCTTTATTTCAAAATCGCGTTTAACAATCTGTTGCTGGTTCGTTCCATAAACATCAACATAACCAAAAAGTTGTTCCTTAGGATTAGAAATAGTAAAATTTGACGACATATCAAGACCATTGTCGCTTAATACTCCACGCAAGCCATATTCAGTCCATCCAACTTCGACATCAGTATCTTCAATTTCTAAATGTCCATTAACATTTAAACTGCTGCCAGTCATGTTGAACCCAGCTTTCCAGTCTCCCGAAACATCACTACCATTGATATCTAGTATATTATCTTGGTTAAAGAAAACAGGGATATAAATATAGTCTTTTGTTGAATTTTTATAAAGCTCACTTGTTCTGAATTCAAATCTACCTAATTCTTCATTAGTCGCGCTGAAAGCAAAAGATCCTGCCTTGGTTGTAAAAGTCAGTGAGGTATCGCTAAAGTCTCCATCACCATTCATGTCGAAAAAAACGCTTTGATTATCAATATCAGAAAGATTAAGAGAAAATGTTCCATCATCTAATTCGAATTTTCCAAAGCCGCTGTTATTGTAGGAAACAGTATAGGTTGCAGGTATCTGGCCTTCCTGAACTTTTGCCATGTCGCTAAAAGAAACAGTCTGTTCGCTAACATCGACTCCATTGAGTTGCATAATATGTGCCCTGCCATTGAAGCTCAGGAAGAATTGATCATTGACAGTAATTGCCTGCGTCTCATTAATGACTAAAGCATGAAAGCCATTTCCTCCTCGTTTACCATAAGAAATAGTCGAGCAATCATCGCTTCTGCAAGACAAAACAGGAATGTCATAAATTTGTCCTAAAAAGTTATTGAATTGAGCATTATAAGTAAAACGATCAGTAGGATAAATCACAAAGTTTTCTATAGTGCCTTTGTCTTGGCCTCCTTTAGTAGTAACACCAGCAAATTCCATATCGAAGCTATCAAAGAGGATTCCTGATTTAAATTCTTTTTCTTGAATTTCAGCGCTGAGCTTCTTATCTATGTACAAAGTTTTTGAAGGTGTGTATGTAACTTCAAGAGAAGCTAGCTTGACAACACTTTCAGAAGAGACTCCTTCATCTACAGTCACACCAAGATTGACTTCTGTAGTTGGTAGGTGTTCATTGTTCATGCTGATAGTGCTTGAAAAATCATCGAGACTAGTATCTATATCCTCAAAAGTGATATGATCTCCTAAGAAAAAATGTACTTGGTCATTGCCAAGTTCTCCTGCCTCATTATCATAAACATTTCTTACTCCAAGAGACAGTGCCCCATGGTCAAGAACTGTAATGTCATTTTCTTTAATAGTATCAGTTGTTTCTCCATTGATAATAAATGTAGCTGATTTTGGATTCTGTGAAACAACAAGGAGTTCGACAATATATTCTTTGCCATTAACTTTATAGGTTTTTGTTGCCCCTTCTTCTAAGATATCATCAGCTTCATTCGTGATAAAGGTTAGCTCAAGTTCATTTTGTCGTGGGTGTTTCGCTCGTACAAGCACATATTCTTTGCCAAGGAAACGAAAGGACATGTCTTCCATACCATCAACAAAACCTAGAAGATGTTTGCCCTCTAATGCTGGTTGGAAAGTTATTTTGTAAGTATATCCCCTGGAATTTGCAGGAACAACAAGCATCTCCTTAGGAATGCTCTCGTCTTCAAAACTGTCTATGGCAAGTTCTACGCTTCCAGCTGGTAAAAGAAGTGTTTGTGTATAATTGTAAGTATTATATTTATTAGATAGAGTTTGTGATTGTAAAAGAATAGGAAGATCGCGTACACCCACAGCAGGATCTTCACCAACGATTGAACCTAAAAGATCTTTACTAATCTCAAGATCTTCAGAACGTGTTTTTTCAAAAGTAATACCTAGGGATTTCTCAAGTTGCGATGCTACAGAAAGAATCTCGGTTGAAGCATTAGCACCTACAACAATAAAGCCCGTAAACTGTTTATTCTGAATGAGAAAAGAAGGATACTCTTGTAAAGATAAATCATCTGTTGTTGCTAAAATTGAAGGGTTGTTCTCTGCCTGAAGAATAAGAGGCTGTGATGAAGATTCTAAAGAATAAATAAATGGTTTTTCTAAAGAGGCTTGTTGCTCAGAAGAAGCATCCTCAGAAAAAAGAAAAGAGATACCAAAAGAGAGAAGAGATAAACTAAGAAAAACAACTAGAATAATTAAAAAAGAGGCACCTCTTTGTAAGAATATCATGAGTGTATCAAGAAAGGTTTTTAGATTCTATTTAAAACTTATCTTCTGTATAAAAAGAGCTTTCTATATGGATAGCTGAGCATTTATGTGTTTAAAGATATTTTTTCTGCAATTCTTCCATGGTATATTTCTGCTGACAGACAGAGCAAATAGGAACTTTCTTTTTGCCTTTGACTAGATAAGTTCCCTGTAATTTCTCTAAAAAAAGCTCTGGTATTTTTTCACCGCAAGATGCGCATTTCATAAAGGTATTAGAGAGGAAACCTATATAAAAGTATAGGGATAACTCTTTCTATGGAAAAAGCTTTAAAAATAAGAACGGAAGATGGTCATTATATTTATGGTACCTTAACCTCTCCTTCTCTAAAAGTAAAGAAAGTCATCCTCATAGTGCATGGTTTTTCAGGACATCAAGATGAGCATCCATATTACAATGGTGCAAAATATTTTGTAAAACATGGATTTGCAACATGTCGTTTTGATCTTTATACATGGAAAACAAAAGGGAGAAAGCTTGATGAAACAACAATTAAAATACATGCACAAGATACTAACAAAGTAGTGGAATATCTTAGAAAAAGAGGATATAAAAAAATATTTGTAGTAGGTCATAGCTTGAGTGGATTAAGCACATTGTTAGTCAATACTAAAAGGATTAAGGGTATTATTTTATGGGACCCAAGTAGCGATAACCTTTTAAGAAAAAAGAATAAGTGGATAAAATACAATAAAAAAATAAATAATTATATTTTTGATGGAGGAATAAGATTTATTTTTGGAAAAAAGATGTATCACGAATGGAAAAACTTCCCTGATATAATACATATCATAAAAAAGATAACTAAACCCCTCTTGATAATCACGGCCGGAAAAGGAATTTTAAAGAAACGTTGTAAACAATATTATGCAAATGCTAATCAGCCAAAAAAGTTTGTGCTTATAAAAAGAGCAGGACATATATTTAGTGAAGAAGGAGTAGAAGAAGAACTCTTCAAAGAAACGTTAGAGTGGTGTAAGAAGTTCTCAAAATAAGAGAGAGTAAACCTCTTAAATCCTCATTCTAACCATTTGATCTATGAATCGTGTCGCAGCTATTGTAGAGAAGGAGAAATGTCATCCAACCAAATGTGGTCGTGAATGCATGAAATATGACCCTTTGAATAGAAAGCAGCCTGATTCTGGTTTTCACTTGGGTCCTGACGGTAAATCATGTATTGCAGAAGAAGTCGTTACTGAAATGCATCGTATCTCTGCTAATAAATGTCCTTTCTCAGCTATCAAAATAGTCAAGCTTCCAGAGAAGTTGGATGAATCACACTTAACGCACAAGTATGGACAGAATGCTTTCGAATTATTTGGTCTTCCGTTAATTAAGAAAGGAGAAATTGTAGGGATCATTGGTAGAAATGGTATAGGTAAATCTACTGCTATCAGCCTGTTGTCAAATACTATAAAACCAAATTTAGGAAAATATAATGCACCAGGTACAGAAGAAGAAATTTACAAGCGCTATGCTAAAACAACTTATGCTGACTATTTCAAACAGTTATATAGTAATAAATTGAAGGTTGCTTACAAGCCGCAGCGCATTGAACAACTCCCTCTCTTACATAAAGGAAAAGTTATCGAACTCTTGCAGAGTATTGACAAATCAGAAAAAGTTGAACACCTGTTACATGAATTAGATGCAACGCAGCTCAAACAAAGAACCTTGTCAGAATTATCTGGTGGAGAATTGCAAAAAGTAGCAATCATTGCAACCTTGCTGAAAAAAGCTGACATGTATTATTTTGATGAACCCTCTTCTTTCTTAGACATTATGGCTCGTATCAAGATGGCAAAATTAGTTCGTACTCTCAAGGAATCAGGAGCAGCAGTTATGGTAGTAGAACATGACTTAGCCACCTTAGATTATATCTCTGATGAAATACAAATAGTGTATGGAGAGCCAGCAGCCTACGGTGTCTTTTCCCAGTCTAAGGGTGTTCGTCGAGGTATTAATGAGTATTTAGACGGCTATCTCCCAGAAGACAATGTGCGCTTCCGTACTTATCCTATCGTCTTCCACAAGCCTCCTCCAAAAGTAGGAGATGGAAAAAGAATTGTGTATGCTTTCCCAGAAGTAGAAAAAAAATATGAATCTTTTCATCTCAAAGTGCATGCAGGACAATTAAAAGCTGGTGAAGTTTTGACTGTCATGGGTGCGAACGGATTAGGAAAAACAACTTTCCTCAAATTACTAGCAGGTGTAGAAAAGCCAGATAAAGGAAACTTAGAAAGTGTAAAAATATCCTATAAAGAGCAATATCCAAAGGCACAAAATATCAAAGTTATAGACTATCTCCAAGAAAAAGCAGGAAGTAATTTCAGCTCTGGTTGGTATAAGCAGAATGTTTTGGAAAAATTAAATCTCCATGGATTTTTAGATCATAGTATGCGTGAATTATCAGGCGGAGAATTGCAAAAAGTCTTTATTGCTGGCGCATTATCTACAGATGCTCCTGTAGTTGCTCTAGATGAACCCAGTGCATTTATCGATGTAGAAGATCGCTTGAAAGTAGCTGAAGTCATTAAAGAATTTACTGAGAAAAAAGGTACAGCAACTATTGTAGTTGATCACGACGTGCAATTTATGGATTATATTGCTGATGCTATGCTCGTCTTTGAAGGATCTCCAGGAAAAGAAGGTCATGTCCATGGTCCTTGTTCTAAAGAAGAAGGCATGAATCGTGTCTTAAAGATGTTAAATATCACTTATAGAAAAGATAAGCAGACTGGTCGAGCTCAAATCAACAAGCCAGATTCACAATTGGATCGAGAACAGAAGAAAGAAGGCAGATACTACTATTCTTAATAAGTAAACTATGATTTGGCCATTTTCCACATAGCAAGGAAAAAGAGTTTATAGTTCTCTGCAATTTTTTTTGACTGAATCACAAACGCAGTAGGTATCTCTTGCCAAGTCAAAATAGCTACTTTATCAGCAAAAATAATAAGTCCTGTTGGCATTTGATAAGGTAAATAACGAAGAGTAATATTACGATCTGAACTGACAAGCTTTTTCATAAAGTCTTTTTGATCTTCAGAGCCTATAAGTTTTAATTTAATTTTTAATGCTCTTCTCTTTACATCATATTCTCTAAAAAAATGCTCTGCACCAGAATATTTGTATTCTTCTTCACCCAAGGTAAATCCTATAAAATCTTCTTTCTCATGAGCCAAGATCTCGATGATTTCATTGTACAAGGTTTTAAGGCCATCGAATGTCTGATATATTTGGGCATTTTGAGGTTCTTTTTGAAATTTGAGTTTTAATTCCATCTCAGGTATAATTTTCTTTATTTC
>JAGVZA010000012.1 GCA_018302985.1 Candidatus Woesearchaeota archaeon
ACAGTTTTCTTGTCAATATCTACTAACATTTCTTCTGCGATCTTTTTGAGACGTGCTTCTGTGTATCTTTGGCTTGCAGCTCTGAATCCATCAATCGAACCAAAATTTCCTTGACCATCTACTAAAGGATAACGCAAAGAGAAGTCTTGCGCTAAACGAACTAAACTATCATAGATAGCCATGTCACCGTGGGGATGATACCGACCCATGACAGTACCAGTAATTCTAGCACACTTTTTGTAAGCTTTCCCATGAGTTAATCCCATTTTATGCATAGTGAATAAAATTCTTCTATGTACTGGTTTTAACCCATCACGAATATCTGGCAAAGCTCTAGCAATAATAACGGACATAGCATAATCTACATAAGATTCCTTCATTTCTTGTTCAATCAATCGTTGCTGAATGTCTTCTTCTGCCATGTTAAATATCCAAGTTCTTCACGTCTTTTGCGTGCTCCATAATAAAGTCACGACGAGGGCCAACTTCTTCTCCCATTAAGACTGAGAACATTTCATCAGCTTCTGCTGCATCTTGAATAGTAATACGCTCTAATTTTCTTCGTGTTTTATCTAAGGTTGTTTCCCATAATTGCTCAGCATTCATTTCACCAAGACCTTTGTATCTTTGAATAGTAGTACCATCCCCTATTTCCAACACCATTTTTTCTTTTTCTGCATCACTGTAAGCATAATAATTTTTTTTCTCTTTGGTAATCTTGTATAACGGTGGATTTGCTAAATAGAGATATCCTTTCTCAATGAGAGCACGCATATATCTATAGAAAAATGTTAATAATAAACAAGAAATGTGTGCACCATCGACATCAGCATCTGTCATGATAATAATTTTATGATATCTTACTCGTGCAGGATCAAATTCTTGTCCTACATTAGCACCAATGGCAGCAATAATAGTAGTGATTTCATTGTTTTTGAAAATATTTTCTAATCTAGCTTTTTCTACATTGAGTACTTTACCTCTTAGAGGAAGAATAGCTTGATATTTACGATCACGACCACCTAGACAACTACCACCAGCAGAATCTCCCTCAACAATAAACATTTCTGCTTGAGCAGGATCACGTTCCTGACAATCTGCTAATTTTCCAGGCAAAGAACCAGAGTCTAAAGCAGACTTACGACGTGTTAGTTCACGCGCTTTTTGTGCAGCTTCACGAGCTTTGGCAGCTTGCAAGCATTTACCCATGATTGTTTTTGCAATGGGTGGATTTTCTTCCAAGAATTTGGACAAAGTATCATAGACAATTGAATCTACTAAGCCTTTAACTTCTGAATTTCCTAATTTTGTTTTTGTTTGCCCTTCAAATTGTGGATTAGGGATCTTGACTGAAATGATTGCTGTTAGTCCTTCTCTTGTATCTGGGCCTGTTAGTTTTTCATCGGAGACTTTATTCTTTTTGAGATAATCATTAATAGCACGAGTTAATGCAGTAACAAAACCACTATAGTGTGTACCATGTTCTACAGTATTAATATTATTGACGAACGAATGCACTGCTTCATTGTATCCTTCATTATACTGCATAGCAATTTCGACACCAATATTTTCCTGCTCTTTTGAGAAATACAATGGCTCTGGATGAATGGGATTTTTTGCTTTATTGAGATGCTTGACAAACGCGATAATACCTCCGCTATATTCAAAGGTATTTCTTTTATCTGTACGCTCATCAATTATGTCGATGCTTAAACCTTTGTTTAAAAAAGCTAATTCTCGCAAGCGATTAGCGATAGTATCATAATCAAATTCTGTGACTTCAAAAATAGTTTTATCAGGTAAAAATGTGACTATAGTTCCTCGACGATTTGAATCTCCAATGACTTTAACATCTGCTAAAGGTTTCCCTTCGTTGTACTTTTGATAGTGAACTTTACCATCACGCATAACTTTTACTTCTAACCATGTTGAGAGCGCATTGACACAAGAAACTCCTACTCCATGAAGGCCACCAGAAACTTTGTAACTTTTTTTATCGAATTTACCACCAGCATGCAAAACTGTCATGACTAATTCTAAAGCAGATTTTCCTTCTTCGGGATGAATGTCAACAGGAATACCACGACCATCGTCTTGAACTGTGATTGATCCATCTTTGTTGATAGTGAGTATAATTTTTTTTGCATATCCCATTAGAGCTTCATCTACACTATTAGCAACAACCTCTTCGATGAGATGATGGAGACCACGCACGCCCACGTCGCCTATGTACATACTTGCACGTCGACGAACCGCTTCTAAACCCTTAAGAACGGTGATATTCTCCGCATTATATTGTTGTTCAACTTCACTCATTTTGTTCTCCAATTTTATATTTCATCGATGGAATAATAAATGGTCTTACAATTTCTACTAACTTTGCAGTATCTTCTTTTTTAAATCTCAGATAATAATATTTTTTATCTCTGAATCCAATTGTTGGTGATAAATTATATTTTTCTTCAAACCATTTTTTTATTAGTTGATGTTCTTCCAAGGTATATGAATTTGTACAAAAAATAACATATTTTTGTTTTCTACAATAACTTCCATCATCGCATAGCCAGATAGATAGACTCCTAGGATTCATTTGATCTAATATTTCTTTTGTTACGTGTTTAATACCTTCTTTGTCATAAAATAATCTTCTAAAGTAATTGAATACATAATGAGTATTAATTTTTAGCTCATAACTATTAATTAGACGACCTCTAATAATTCTTTGTGCTAATTGTATCCCTTGTGTATTAAAATGCTTCAATATCTCCTGTTTCCATTCAACATATTTTTTTTGTCTGACTGTATGTCCAACGCGAAACATGCAATTTATATTTCTTTGACGAACGTTTGCATCACCTATAGTTGAACCTATTAGTAGATCATATTCTATATCTGCCAATAAATCTCTTGGATTTTTTTCAAGATCAATTCTCCATTCTTTTACAAGCTTATAGATTTCCCTACATTGCAGTTTATAAATATCATACTTTTGTGAGAACAGACGTAATTCTCTATTTGTTCGTATTCTTGCTAAAGGAACTGCTTTACTTTTTTCTAGATTAGGAAACAGACCTAAAATTCTTACTTCATCTGCGATTCTGCTTATCGTATTTTTATGATATCCTATTCTTTCTGCAGTTGCTTTATATGTTCCTTTCGGAAGGAATCTAAACTTATTAATACCATATTCTTTTCTCAGCCTATCTAGATGGTTTACTCTATTCTTGTGGACTTGCATTAAATTCTTCATCACTTTCTCTGGATGGAAAAACACTCGATCTATAAAAGACTTTCTTACTCTAGGAATGCATTTAAACATGCTTATAGCCTCTTTAGACGATGAAAAGCTTCTGCAATTTTTTCCTCGATGAGGTTAAGCTTGTGCACAGCGTCTCTCGTTGAAGCAAATCTTTATATAAGAACTGAGCTTAATTTTTAGCAAGAGGTGACAGGTTTGCAGCACGTTTTGAATAATTTACCCAATAAATTCATTTTAGGCATTCATGCTCCTTTTGAGAAGCGTTTACAAGCGTATAAAGTGCTCCATAAAGTTACTACGCCAGGTATAGCAGTTACTTTGCATAGACCAGCCCATATTCTCTCTGATATGTTGCAAGCTCAAGGACTACCTACTAACAAGCTTTATTTTATTGATACTATGTCCAAGCAGATTCAGTCTCCTTTTGAGCTTTCCAATGCCAGCTATGTTGGAGCTCCTTTTGATTTAGGACGTCTAGATCAAGCTATAGAACATGTTGTTAAGGCTCATGGTGTAGGCGCTAAATTTTTGATTTTGGACAGCTTATCTGACTTATTGCATTATTATGATGAAGCTACAGTTTTATCGTTTTTAGACTATTTTTTGGACAAAATGAGGAGACTCCATACTAATCCTATTCTTATCTATGACAAAGGAAAGTTAACTAGAGGCATTATTAAGCGATTACAGTTGTATTGCAATCATTTATTTGAAGTTTAATACTGTTTCTTAACTGTGAATTCTTTACCTTCAATTCTTTCTTCATATGTAGTTGCAAGTCGCATAGCAATATCAAAATATTCTGGCTTGAGTACCTCAACTTTATTTTCACGTGAATCTACAAACATCACGACATTGCCTTTAGGATCAAGGACAAAAATATGAGTATCTCTGATAACTCGTAAAGGTTGTTCTATTACTTGTCTAGCTATTTCTGCTAGTTGCTCACGTTTTTCTTCTCGAGCTCTTTCTTCTAGAGATTTTTCAACTACACGGACCATACTTTTTATCTTCTTCTTAGAACTTATAAATGTATCTTACTACTGAATCAGAATTATTCTTTTAAGAATCAAGGCTTGCAAGTGATTAGCTATTAGATATCTAATTTGAACTTGGACGATTATCAAAGAGACCTACTGCCTTTAATATTTCTTGTAATTTTTGCCTATAAGCTTCTTTAAAAACTCTTTCTTCTCTTTCTCCTCTATTTCCCTTATGTCTTTCATATTTAGCATATAATACTTCTATATCTTTAAAATTTTCTACTCCAATTTTCCTAAGAATCTTACCTAGTGCTACCATAAGCGGCATTGCAACATCAACTGGTGCAAAGTTAAAACCTCCATATTGACTATCTACTAAAAAAGTATTTTGTCGTTTACTTTCTTCTTCTATAATACTTCTTGTTATATCATCTATAATTCCAGTCCTTAACCAAGACTTCTGAGTTCTTGATTGATATCCTAGAGACGATCGACATGATAAAGTATTAGCTTCTTTTGCTCTTTCAAACCAGCATGTTGTTCTAAATACTAAATCGAATGGATCTTCATCTTTGAATAATGCGCTATATGGTGTTTTTACATATATTTCTTTTTCTTTTCCATAACCAGCAAAGCATTCTGCAACTTCTAATTGACAAATATCTAGATAGGGTTTAACTATTTCTAAAAAAAGACTTTGTATTTTTTCCTCTCTTCGTAATCTTTCTACTTCTTGTAATTCTTTTATACACAATTCTAGTTGACTATGTTCTTCACAAAAAGCTCTATATCTTTGTTGTTCTGCTTGATTTAATGAGAAAAAAGTATAAGGATATCTTCGTTTTTCAGAAATAACTTCTTTATCCTGCCACCCCACACTGGTTACTTGCATATATTATTCTTCAATAAAGTCTTCAATCTTAGCTGATAATTCTTCATCAGACTTGATTAGACCGCGATTTTTCATGTACTGTTTTGCTAAAATCCAAAAGAACAAGCCTAAACTTTTCTTTCCTTTGTTGTTGCAAGGAACGACAATGTCAATATAATTAGATTCGTTATTAGTATCACATAAAGCGATGACGGTTGCACCACTCTTGACTGCATCACGCACAGCATCTTTGTCTGGCCATGGGTCAGTGCAGATTAAGACTTTAATTTCTGTGAATTCTTCGAGTTGGATATTGGTTAAGACACCAGCATGATAGTTACCAGCATAATTACGAACACCAGTTACTTTGGAGAATGCATTGATTGCTTTCCAGCCATTTTCTCTCTTACCTACTACTAAGATTTCACTAGGCGAGAATTTGGCAACAAATTTTGTTACTAATTCAATACGTTTGTTGATTTCTTGGATATTTAGGACTGCTAAGCCGTCAGGTCTAATTTTATAGATAAAAGGAGCCATGTATTTGGTTCTGAATTTAGTACCTATGTGTAGTCCTGCCTTGAGATAGGTGTCTAAAGGGACTAAGAATTGCTGCTGTTGCTGCTGCTGTGGTTGTTGCACTTGCTCTACTTGTTCTGTTGTTGTTTCTTCAGCCATAGCAAAGAAAACGCTTATGGGGGTTTATAAAGTTAACTCTGGGTTGTCTAAAATTATTCTTTTAAGGGAAGCATAACCTCTACATATCTAAAGGTTCCACCAATTTGTAGTCCTTCATTTTCAAAAAAACTAAGTGTACTCTGATTACTTGCTTTCACTACACAGAAAACATGATTACATCTTCCCTTTGTCTCAAATTCACTTAAAGCTTTATGTAGTAGTCTTTTACCAATAGATTTTCTTTGATATTCTGGCAACACTACAACACAATTAAGGTATCCATCATTTGGTCCAGCCATGTAATACCCAAGTGCAAAACCTACTATTCTTTCTTTTGTTTTTGCAACAAGAGTGACTCCATTTTTATCTGCAACCCATCTCCTAAGTGTTTGATTACTATAAAATTGTTGAGCATCTGTTCCAGTTTTAAACTCTGGTGTTTGCAAACCTATGGCTATTACAGTTGCAATATCTTTTTCAGACATTTGACCTATAATAACTTCTAAATCCATATTTTCTTAGAAGAGATCATGACTTTTAAACTTTTGGAAGGATTTCTCACTGTTCAGGTCAAAAAAATGGGTTTAAAGATGTAAGAAAAAGTAAAAGAAAAAAAGAGAAAAGGAAGAACTAGAAGTTCTTCTTGATCTGTGCTACTACGTTCTCAGATTCCTTGCGTAATCCTAAGCCCATGCCTATTCCTAAAGCTAGAGCAATTCCTACTGCAAGCGCACCCACTATTAATAAGAAGGTACTTTCTAAGATTGACACGTCGATTCCAATCTGTTTCAATGCTACAATAATGACCATAATGATGATCACTACTTTTAAGATTGAACCAGCTGCTTTGGTACCTCGTTGTCTACTGTGTTCTTCTGTCTTCATCTTGACGTAATTAGCTACAGCAAGACCGAATAAGAATACTACAATAGCAATGATAACATTAGGCAACCAGAGTACGAAAGTTCGTAACAAATCACTTAATTGACCTAATTTCACCATATCAATAACTTGTTGTAGAAATAAGATGATAATATACCATTTGAATAACTCTCCTGCTGCTGCTGGAATATGTGTATGTCCAACAGTTTTTGTCAAGTGAGCTTTTCTGACATAATCATCTACGCGTAGCTTTTCCAGAACAACACGAACTGCGTGTCCTAAAATCACTGCGACAAAACATCCTAATATAAGTACAATAATTGCTCCGACGAGGCCAGGTAACTGATCGCGAATTGCTAACCAGATCTGTCCCAAAGGACTTATTATTGCACTGCTTGTTTCTTGTAATATGCCTGCCACTGGCAAACACCTCCATTATAACTTTGCTATGGAAAAACAATGCCGTTTGCGTCTTTAAATACTTTTAGAACTCCTGAGCAGATGACCTATTTGTTTTTCATTTTCGAGTGGTGTTATTGTGTTTTTATGAAAAAGATGTTACAAATACTAAGATTTATATATCTCTTCTTCTCATTTTCTTTTTATGACTGATCAAGAAGATCAACGCAGTAATATTTCTGTAGTTACTCCTACCCAAGTTGGCAAAGTTCGAACCATTGACGGTTCTTTGGAAGCAACACTTTATCCAAATCATTTGTTAGAAATAGAAACACCTCTTGCTGGTGTAGGTATTCAAGTCGAATTAATTGATCGTTCTGCTCCTCTGAATCGTTCGATTAATCCTGAAGCTCTTTATGCTATTACTTTTTATAAACCTGAATTGAACGAAAAAGGTTTACTACCTGGCAGAGTCTATGTAGGACTAAAAGGCATTGTTACTCCTTAATATTAAGATAACTACTTTTTAGATAGTTTTCAGTGTTCGTCGTTACAATAAATAAAAAAGAAAAAAATTACTGCTTTGTAGGCAGTGGACGCTTGATAGTTATTGGAAGAACGTCTTGCTGAAACTCTAGCTTGGCAATCTCAATCGGAGAAAACTTGATTTTTTGCAATACTTCTTTAGCTATTTTTACTAATATAGGAGCACCCATTGCAATCTGCAACGCGCGAGCACCAATCAATCGAGCTTCTTCGTATTTTGTGTACTTCATTTTGCTGTTCCTAGAGTAGCTTTCTGAGCTTTGCTGTATGCTCCACGGCGATGTCAACCATTTTGCTGATATCTTCCATAGTTAAAGCTTTTGGTCCGCCCTTCTGCATGGCACATATTACGCCATTTTCCAGGACACCAACAGTTAATCGAGCATCTACAGATTTCCATTCTTCAATAGTTGGATCCACCATCAAAGTGCCATTAATCTTAATGACTGTTACTTCCAGAGGGGACTTATCCAAAGGCAAAGGAGTTTTGGTTTTCTTCTTGTAGTCTATCTTTTCTGTCTTCTTATCGAAGGTTGGAAAATTAGCATTCTTTAAAGCTGCTAACGCTGCCAATGAAAATGCATCGAATAAATTTCCTGCGTCATTGATAGGGTACAAGTCAACAATTACTGTCCAGACTTTTTCTCCTTCTTTGATACAGAGTTTTTTGGTATCTAAAGCATGACCTTCTCTTAGAGCACGATCTACTACACGAGCATACTCAATAGCTACCACACTTGGAGGACCTAACTCATAATCGGGATTACTTAATGGAGTTAACTCTACATTGACCATTAAGTTTCCTTCATCCTGAGAATCTGGGAAGGGTGTGCCTACTTCTAACTTGACTCCAGCAACTACTATAGTATCACCCATAGTTACTCGCGCAGAGCCTTCAGCAGATTTAGGCGATATATCATACTCTACCTTGATTGGCTTTCTATATTCTAATGGCTTTCTGCCATCTTCGCGCATTTCTTTTTGCAAGAGTGCGGTAATGTGATCATGCATCATGCTTGTCATGGTATCTCTCCTTCAACGCTTTGCGCTGGACTTCTGCAATTTTCTTTGCAGCTTCTTTTGCTTTTTCTAAAGCTTTTAGTAAAACATCTTTCTTGATTTCTCCATCCACTTGCAGAAGACTTATTTCTCCTGTTATAGGAAGGCAAGCGAATGCAATATCTGTCGCACCTTCATTCATGTCTTCTTCACCATTGATATCTACTACGATTTCATTTCGCAAATACCCAACGGATAAAGCTGAAACTAGATCTTTCATTGGAATACCAGCATCTGCCAGAGCCATAGCTGCAGCACAAATACCAGCACAACGAGTACCTGCATCAGTCTGCACTAACTCGATGAAAATATCAATGACTGCATTGGGATAAGCAGTTAAATCTAAGACTGGTTCTAAAGCTTTTTCGATGACCATGGAGATTTCTCTTGAACGTCTATTTGCTGAAGGACGAACACGATCTCCTGAACCTGAGAAAGCCATCATGTTATAATTACATCTCAACAATCCTTTTTCTGGATTCTGCATGAATTTAGGATGCAATTCTCGAGGACCATAGACTGCTGCATATGCGATGGTTTCACCAATTCTAAACATAGCGCTTCCATCTGCACGTTTGATAATGCCTGTTTTTGCTTCCATCTTACGAAGCTCTTCTGGAGCTCTTCCATCATTCCGTTTCATTTCTTCCACGCTCCATAATAGGTTCTTCATCCTCTCTTGTCAAAGGCTTGTTCTTGCTTGCTTTCTTTTCTAGCAATGCAGCAATTTCTTCTGTCAAACCTTCACGGTGTGATTCTTGATTGATCTTGTAAATTGCTTCAGCTGCAACCATTTCATCTTCTGGTGCACCTTGGATCCAAACTGTACCATTTTGACCAACTACTATTCTACAAGCAGTTTTGTCTTTGATCATGGATATCATGCTTCCTTGTTTTCCAATAACTCTTGGCACTTTGGAAGAGTCTACCTGCACGAGTTTTCCCGGACCTAATTTTCTTAATCCTGGACCACGCATAGACAGATCAACAGATGAGCGAGTCACTTTACTGATTTTACAGACTACATAATCTCCATGGGAGAAATACTCTGCTAAATCTGCACCGCGCTCTACGAATTCACTGATTTCTCTTACGGAAAGCACACCCATATTAGCACAGCCCATGTCAATGAACCAGTTGCTAAAAGTCATGTCCATAATCTTTCCTACGATAGTATCATCTCTCTTTGGCATATACCGACCGCGCAAAGGGATAACACGAATCACGCGACCACTCACATTTGTTAATCCTACATATATTGAGACAATTTTGTCTTTGTCTCTATAGGTTCCTGAGGATGGTAAAAAGTCCATTCCTGTCGCTAAGACTTCACCAGGGACCACAATTTTTTTATTTTCTATTGTTTCCATTTTCTTAACTCCTTATATTGTTTTGAGAATCTTGCTTTCAACAGAACCCTGAGTAATTTTATTTAATTCTGCAAAAAGTTCTTCTTGTAAGCCTGCTGGAATTTCTACCTGTGCAAGCAATGCACCATCATTCAACCATTCGCTTTTTATCAGCTTGTATTTCTTTACTGTTCTGAAAGCGGTGCCTGCATATTGTGCTGCAATTTTAATTTCCAACAGACGTGTTTCGAATTTAATAGGGATGATTGGCTTTAATGCAGTGAGTATTGCTTCTACTTGCTCTTCTGCACTTTTGTTCTCATCGATTTTTACTTTTGCTTGCTCCATTGCAGCTTCGATTCTAGCTGGAGGATGGGGCAAATTAGTTTTAGTATCGATAGCTTGCCTATGAATAATATCAATAATGCGCTTCTTTTTTTCCTCACGTTCTTTTTCACGATGCTTCTGCGTTAATTGGATTTCTCCTTCCTTGAGAATTATCAATGCTATGGCTTGCACATCAGTAGTGTTGAAAGCCACTAACAAATCTTTTTCTGTTGGTTTAATGCCACGTTTAGCTTCATGAAAAATATCCGCAGTAACCATGACTTCATCCAAAGCAATTTTTTTTCCTTGCCTAAATGCTAGCGCTTTGTCACAATCAACGAGGATTTCATATTGCTTTCCTTGTTTTTTTATGCGAGCTTCTACTGCACTAGTTACATTTGTCATATTACTTCACTTTGAGGAAATCTTCTTTTTTGAATCGTTTCAATAGCTTATCATCTGAGCTAATGTATGCTCCATCAAGACGATCTGCGCTAAAGTCTTTGCCTAATGCTTTTTTCAATGCATTGACTCCCATCTTTAATCCTTCTTGAAGAGTAAGGGACTCCTTGTATTCTTTATTGAGAGTTTCTTTGACTTCAGTTTCTGCTTCACCCATAGCAGTTGCCTTGTATTCCAGGAAAATGCCTGTCGGGTCTGTGATGAACAAATGAGGATTTTCACCATGGCCAATAAACATGATACTTACGCCAAAAGGACGAGCTCCACCCACCTGGGTATATAATTGCTTGAGATTACAAATTTCCTTGACTAGACTTTCTGTGGAGATAGGAACTGAATAAGTCATGCGATGTTGTTGCGCCATAACTTGCGCCTTTTCAATTAAAATTCTTCCATCGCTTAAGATACCAGAAACTGATGCACCAATATGCTCATCGATTTGGAATACTTTTTCGACAGACTTAGGGACTACTAATCTTTCAGTAACTCTCTTGTCAGCAATTAACAGCACACCATCTTTACAAACAATACCTACACTAGTGGTGCCTTGCTTGACTGTCTTCTTTGCATATTCTACCTGCAATAATCGTCCATCTGGACTGAACATAATACTAGTACGATCATATCCCATAGCCTGATGTGAAGTTTCGTCTGAGCCTTGCATTGTTCTTAATTCCTCCTTTTGACCTTGTTGATCATGCCTGATACTTTTATTGTTTTGAACATTACGCTTTTATTTTTAATAGTTTTGATTAATGCCAATGCTGTTTTTACTTGATTGACTTGTTTTGTATTTGTTTTTAAGACACCGTGTTTATTGGTGTTTTCTATGCAGTGAATACCTGCTTGCGCACATCCATAGTCGCCCAGAAATTGTTGCAACGCCTCTTGTACTGCTTGTTTGACTTCTTCCGCAGTGAGTGTTGTTTCAGTGGTAACCTCGTAGTGGAGGTACCGTTTTTTCTCTCTTAAACTGGGTATTAATGGCTTAATGGTATCTCACCCGAGAAAAAAGCTTTTCCTTTTTCTCATTCACATTTTCCCTCTTTATATTCTTTATAAACATTGTGGTACTTTGTTAAAAGTCTTCTTTAACCTTTAATTTTTAAAAGGACCTTATTTTGCCTTTTATTTTTCTAACGGTCTTTTTTACTTCTTCTCCCCTCTTCTTTGTCCCACAGAAGATATTTATATGGTTCCACCCTCTAGTTTGTTATTAGGTTTGAGTATATCTCAAAAAACTTAAGGAGTGAATTATATGAAAACACAAATACAAGGTTTGTTTTTGGCTTTATTGCTAGTATTTGCAGCAATACCAGCCTTTGCTCTTACTGATGAAGAATCAGACCAGCGACAAACAGAACAAATTGCTATTGAAGCTTCCAAAGGCAAGGAACCTCTTACTTTTTGGCTTTACCCAGGCGATCAGAAGAAATTAGAATCTAATATGTACTTGACCTATAATGGTCCGGCTAAGAAAGCTAAACCTATGGCTTGCACTGAAGAATTAAAACTCTGTTCAGATGGCAAGACTTATGTTGGCAGAGACTCTAACAATGGTTGCGCTTTTAACGCATGCCCTGGAGAACCAGCAGTTTCAGTTTCCTTTGCACCAGACCAAAGTGCTTGTGAACAATTCTCTATGACTTTCTCAACACCAGCAGTCTTGAATAAGCCTTTAGTGAACTCTAATATCAAGCAAGATGCTCGCTATGAAGAGAAATATATGAAGCTTAAGCAAGAGTTTGAAAAGAAATACAACAAATATGTTGCTGAAGGCGACGAAGAGAAAGCTGTAAAAGCTAAAGAAGAATTTATTCAAGCAGTAGAAAAGCTTGCAAGAGTATCTGATGATGAAGAATTTGATGATGATTCAAACGATGATTCTGATGCAGATCGCTCTGATGATGACTCTACAAAACCTATTCAAGGCTCTGAAGGCGCACAACCAACTATGCGCTCAGAAACTAAAACTTTCTGTATTCTTCCTGGAGAAGTAGGCTATCCTATTATCCTCTATGAGAAGAAAGAAAAGGGCGTTTTAGTCGGCTACACTGCTTGGAAGGGAGAAAATCCTTCAAGTTATGTTGCTATGAGCGGCGAAACACAAGCGTTGCGACAAAAAGATTCTTCAAAGAATGAAGGCTCTTGTAAAGTAGAAGGTAATGGTTTAGTTCCTATTGGAACACGTCTTAATGTTGAAGGTAAATCACAATACTGTGATGCTTTAACCAAGAAGATGATGACTCAAAAGCAAGATGCAGAACAAGCTGAAAACGACTATGAATGCTTAAGTAATGAAGCAAGAAATGGTCAATGTGTTAACAGCCTAAGCTTCTTGCAGAAAATCTGGAAAAGCATTACAGGTATCTTTGGCTTCTAACTGAAGCTTTCTTTTTTTCTTTTTTATTTTATTATTTTAATTGCTTGTCTTTTTTTTGTAAAATTTAAAGCTATAGTTGCTTCTTTAGGAGTCATACCTAGGACTTGACCGAAGGCTAGCAAATCATAGGCTGTACGCATTTCCCAAGGATCTTTGGCAAAGGAAGCGAGTACCATTCTTACTTTATATTTTCTACAGAGACGGACATTTTGCATCATACGTCCTAAGAGCACAGTACGAAATTTTGAATTCAAGAGATCAGCAAAACTAAAGCCTATAGCAACGTCATTGTCTTTTGCAAATTTACATAAGATGTCATTTACTCCACTGTCACGTTGGTTCAAACGATCTTTTTTACCTATTCTCTCTGGAGCTAGCAAAATATCTACTTGTTTATTCTCGACAGCCTTTCTATTTTTTTCTTCTGAGATGCCTTCGACTATGTTGAATGTTTTTACATGGAGTATTTTATGAAATCCTAAATTTTCTCTCGGACTGCAATAGATAATGTCTATCATGTAGTTACAACCTTTACTTTATGCTTGTTGAGGATTGCTTCCAATAAACACACATCTAATATTTCTGCATCCATATTTTCTCTGATTTTCTGCTGATGATACTTTCTTTTATTTAGGCGTTGCTGTAATTTTTTTAATGAACATTTCGTTACTATACACAGATCAACATATTTCTTTGGCAAATAATGTGACAAATGAGAGTCGATGATGATGGACTGTTTTTTATTTTGATAGTCTTTGATTATTTTAATCAGTACTTTATTGAGTTTGTTAACATCTACAATATTCGTCTTTAATTTTTTATCATATTTGTCTACTAGTTTGTATTTTTTAATGACGAGATTTACATCTATATAAGTTGCTTTCTGCTTTTTAGCGAGACGCTTAGCAATGGTTGTTTTGCCTGTTGCCGGCGTTCCTGTAACAATAATAATTTGAGGTTTTTTCATACCTTTATTCAATTACAGTGCCTTTAAAGTCTTTATCATTCAGACATCGTTGGATATTCTCAATATCTTTTCCAATAATAGTTGTTCTTATTTTGTTTCTTTTAATAATTGCAGAAGCATGCTGGTCCAAGACGAAATGCTGGCCTGGATGATAAGTGAGCTGCTTGATCATCTTGTCAAAATCTTCGAAACTGATATGATTAATTAATTTTGCATCTTTGAATTTTCTTGGATCTTTCGTGTATAAGCCATCGACATCAGTGATATTAATGAAATCTGTGTTAAGATAATTAGCGATTCTTGCTGCTGTGCCATCACTAGTATTATCCTCTTCATAGCGCAAACCACCTGTGAATACTATTTTATTATGCTTCAAGAGATTTTTTACTTCAGCCAAGGAACGCGGGATGGACTGTGATGCAAGCCCATAAAAAAAGTCTGCCATAAATTTAGCATTCATACGAGTAACTGAAATACCAAAGACTGATTGTGTCTTTTTATCGAAGCCTTCTTGTTCTAGAGCCTTCATATATTTACGCGCAGTAGAACCACCACCAACAGCAATCACAAATCTTTTGTCTTTAATACTTGCAAATAATTTTTTGAGTTTTTTTAAATAGTCATAGTCAATCTGGTCAGTATAAGTTGGAATAATAACTGAACCACCTAAACTCATTACCTCTACTTTCATTACTAAATCGAGAATTCTTTTTGTTTAAATAGTTTTACTCTTCTTTTTTAGCAGCAGTTTTAGCATCTCTAGTAAACAAGCGATTATCGTCAACGTCCCATAGGCCAATACGAGCGCCAGCATCTAGCCAACCATGTGCATAATTGATTGCTGCAAATGCATCTACGATCTTTTTTTCCTTTTCAAAATGCTTAGCATCTGCTATGTAGCTTTCAACCATTTTGAGAAAATCTTCGCGAGCATTCTCCATGTCCAGATTTTCCGGAGTAGCTTTTGCTTTTTCCAAAGCTTCTTGCGTGATTTTAAAATAGTTTTCCAAGTGCTTTGCTTCGATTTTATCCATAGACATATGCTTGTTTTGATCTATATAAATATTATGGGGTGTTTATGTCTCTTGTTTAGTTTTTCCTCAACACTTATAAAACCTGATTTCTTACTCTTCTGCTATGCACAGAATTTTACTGGACACAGATTTTTTGCTCCAATGTATTAGATGGAAGATTGATGTCTTTACAGAATTAGAAAGGCTCTTTCCTACTAGCAAAATCAAGATTTGCGTGTTTGACAGAACTTTAGAAGAATTACAAGGAAAGAAAGATAGCCCTTTAGCCCTAGCGTTTACCAAGAGAATGGAGCTTATTAAGACTGGAAGCACTTTACCTGTTGATGACCTTCTTTTAGAACATGGTCAAGAAGCAGACACTATAGTAGCAACTCAGGATAAGGCTTTAAAAGAAAAGCTTAAAAAGGCAAGTATTCCGATAATTACTATTCGCAAACAGCGCTATTTGGTGATGTAAACCATGTTTTATGAACTCGAAGTCAAAAGTCACATCCGTGTTTCTCCAAATTTATTTGGGGAAGACATTAAAGGTGCAGTAGCTAGACAATTAAATCAACAATTTGATGGTTATATTTCTAAAGATTTAGGCGTTGTTATTGGTATTACTGGTGTGCTAGCAGTTGGAGAGGGAGTTATTATTCCTGGCGATGGAGCAGCTTACTACGAAACTATTTTCAAATTAGTTGCTTATAGACCTGAATTACAAGAAGTTGTTTTAGGCAAGATAACAGATATTAGCGACTTTGGTGCATTCATGGAAATTGGACCTTTAGATGGTATGGTACATATCAGCCAAGCTATGGATGATTTCGTTTCTTTTTCCAAAAGCAATGTTTTAACAGGCAAACAAACTAAACGCTCTTTGAAAGTTGGCGACTTATGCAGAGCAAGAATTATTGCAGTCAGCTACAAAGATGTTCACAATCCTAAAGTTGGACTCACCATGAGACAACCTCAACTAGGAAAATTAGAATGGATCAAAGAAGATAATAATAAAAAAGGAGCATCAGCAGAAAAATCTGATAAAGCTGATAAACCTGAGAAGAAGGAGAAATCTAAATAATGGCAAAGAAAGTCTGCAAGAAATGCAAAATTTTTGTGGAAGGCCCTGTTTGTCCTCTCTGCAAAGGTAATCAGTTCAGCGATAATTGGAAAGGAAGAATGTATATCTTCGATGTTCCCAAATCAGAAATCGCAAAAAAAATTGAAGTAACAGAAAAAGGAGAATATGCCATTAAGGTGAAATAACTATGCAACTAACTATCAAACACGAAAAGAAATCACCTCTCTTGCATCGCAGAGAGCTAACAGCTGAAATACAACATGCTGGAGCTATGACTCCGAAAAATGTTGACGTCAAGAAAGCATTAGCAGATCATTATAAAGTTGGAGAAGACGTTGTGATGATTTATACTATCCAAGATAGTTATGGAACAACCCACTGTACTGTTCAAGCAGCCGTCTATGACAACGCAGAAGCTTACAAGAAATTTGCAATCATTGCTAAGAAACCTAAGAAGAAAGAAGAAGCTGCAGCGCCAGCAAAAACAAAAGGTAAGAAATAACCATGGCAAAACGAAAAGTTAAGAACCATCAACCATCAGAGAAATGGACTAAATACACTGTCAAAGGCGATACTGTAGAGAGAAAACCTAGCTGTCCAAAATGTGGACCTGGATACTTTTTTGCAGATCACAAAGATAGATATTACTGCGGCAACTGCCATTTTATGCAGGTGAAAACTAAATAATCTACGGAGAAAAAAAGGAGGGTACAGTGACAGATCAAAATGCAGAGGAAGATATTCTTTTGAAATTAACTATGCCGGGCAAGTCCTTACGGATTGATCCCAAGGATGCACCACAAATGCCTGCT
This sequence comes from Candidatus Woesearchaeota archaeon, assembly GCA_018302985.1. Taxonomy (GTDB): domain Archaea; phylum Nanobdellota; class Nanobdellia; order SCGC-AAA011-G17; family UBA489; genus JACOVP01. The sequence continues at coordinate 17,075 of JAGVZA010000012.1, forward strand.
CCAAAACCTATGCAACAACCTTCTCCCTTATCACAACCAAGTTCTCAATCTCTACCTCAACCAACTCCAGCTCCACAACAAACTCTTCAACCACACGTAAAACCACAAGAGCATTTTCAACCTCAGCGTGAAACTAACACTATTCTTCCACCTGCGAATACTCCTCCACCAACTGAGGAAGCACAAGAAGATATTCTTAAAAAATTAACCATGAAGCCAAAGGAATATG
>JAGVZA010000020.1 GCA_018302985.1 Candidatus Woesearchaeota archaeon
TATAAAAACCTTCCGTTAGTACTAGAGAAAATTATATAAATGGGCAAATTTGCTTTATTTTAGGTTGTTATTCTTTCTTTCTTGTTTTTAGTAACAGCTCTCTTTAACCATGACTCAGACTACCAAAGATAGCAAAAAGCGAACTATAGATATACGCTATAATTTATCTATTTACTTCTCTTTTCTGAAACGCTATAAACTGTTGTTTATTTTAAGCCTGCTTACCATTCTTTTCCTTGAATCATCACAAGTTGTTGATAAATATCTTTTCAAGCTCATTATTGATCGGAGTACACAAGTTGAAGGAAATTCTTTATTGGCGACTAATTTTATGCAGTTTCTTCTTTCTTTAGCTCTCATTTATCTAGTACTTATTTGTTCTAAAGCTGTAGCTAACTGGTTAAGACACCATTTTATTAATGTTCTTGAAGCAAGAATGATCTTTGATGTCAAACGACGATTTTTTGATCATATTCTCTATCTTTCCCATAGATTTCATACTACACACAAGACTGGATCTCTTATATCTAGACTTATTCGTGGAGGCGGCTCTATAGAACGCATGACTGATGTTCTTGTCTTTAATATCGCGCCATTGCTCTTTCAATTAGGAGTTGTCAGCCTCTCTTTGCTTTATTTCAATTGGATCTCCGCGCTTGTTGTTTTCATAACGATCATTCTCTTTATAGGTTATGGATTCCTTGTCCAGTTCTATCAGCAACCAAAACACCAACTTACAAACATGGCTGAGGACAGGGAAAAAGCATATATCAGTGATGTTTTCACTAACATAGACTCTATAAAATATTTTGGGAAAGAAAAAACTATTACTGAACGATTTCGTCATTTAGGCACCAAATCTAAAGAAGCGCTTCTTAAAGCTTGGAATTATTGGCGCTGGCTAGACTCTGGGCAAACTCTTATCATTGGACTTGGCACTTTTTTTCTCCTCTACTTCTCTCTCAAGGACTTTCTTAGAGGTAACATCACTGTAGGCACTTTAGCTTTTATTTACATGATTTATGGTAATCTCATGCCCGCTATGTATAGTTTTGTTCATGGCATGCGTCAATTTTACAGAGCTATGATAGATTTTGAAGATTTGTTCCAATACGGAAAAACCACTAATGACATTCATGATAAAGCGCACGCGAAAAAATTGTCTATTACTGAAGGCAAGATAGAGTTTCGTCATGTCACTTTTAAATATCACAAGAATACTGTCTTACAGGATTTCACTTTAACTATCCATCCTCATCAAAAAGTTGCTTTAGTCGGACATTCTGGCAGCGGAAAATCTACAATCATCAAACTCCTCTATAGACTCTATGATTTGGATGAAGGGGTTATTTTGATAGATGGCAAAGATATTCGCGATGTACAACAGGAATCTCTTCGAAGCGAATTGAGCATAGTTCCTCAAGAATGTGTTTTGTTCGATGATACCATCTACAATAATATAGCTTTTTCTCGTTCAGAAGCTAGCTCTAAAGAAGTCTGGAAGGCTATCCGCTTCGCTCAACTTGATAAGACTATTCAAATTTTTCCAGAGAAAGAGCAGACTATTGTTGGCGAACGAGGCGTGAAACTTTCTGGGGGAGAAAAGCAGCGTGTTTCTTTCGCGCGCGCATTGCTTGCGAATAAGAATGTGCTTATTTTAGATGAGGCGACCTCTTCTTTAGATTCACAGACAGAGCATGAGATTCAGCAAGATTTGAAACAATTGATGAAAGGAAGGACAGTGATTATTATTGCTCATCGATTATCGACGATTATGCGCGCGGATAAGATTGTGGTTATGGACAAAGGAAAGATTATTCAACTGGGAACGCATGAACAGCTTATTCGTCACAAAGGCAAATACAGAACCTTATGGAGATTGCAGCAGGGAGGATATATTAAATAGCGCTTAGTAATCTTTTTAAACCCTTTTTGTCGCTCTTTTCTTATGACTGTAACTTTAGAAGACCTGACTCTTGAACAACGACAAGAATTAACAGACCTCTTGAAAAGGCGTGCAAGCCATCAACATATTGCAGTACGTAACTTTGGAGCAACTGTCTTTTCTAATTTAATGGGTCAATCTCTTGTTTATTCAACTATCCCACACTGGTCTTCTCTTGTAGCTCCTATTGCTCTTGGCCTTAGAGGAACTTATAGAACTTATTCTAGTTGTAGGAGAGAAGTTCGCGCAGTAGATGCACAACTTCGAGAATTTTGTGCTCGTTTAGGAGTGCCTTATAATTACTAGTCTTTCTCATCCTCCCTCATAATCTTTAAATAGGTTCTTTCTAGAAATTATTTGATGAGATGGGGCGTCTATACTACTGATGGAAAAACACTTCCTCCTTTAGTGTACTCTAATAAAAAAACACAGGAAAGCGTGGTTGATGAAATCGAACAGGCTATCAAAGATGGCCATAAAATTATTTTTGTGCATGGCAAATGTGGTAGTGGTAAAAGCCTGATTGGATTGGAACTGGCAAGACGATTGGGAAAAGCTTCAGTTGTTGTTCCTGTGAAATATTTACAGAAACAATATGAGCAAGACTACACTAACAAAATGTACCTGCAAAAAGATACTGGGGAAAAACTCAAGATTACAGTTCTAACTGGCAGAAATAATCACCAATGCCTCTATGAGCCGGAGCATACTGCTGATTATCCTCTTTTGCCTTGTATTATTGAAATCAAAAAAGAAAATTTACAACTCCTGGATAAATATCTAGAAGAAAATCCCATGGTGGATGTTGAGGACTTTAAAAATATTGATGACATTAGAAGAGTTTCTGTAGCTGCTGCCTGTCCTTTTTGGAGTCCTGTGATCAACAAAGACTGGTTTGGCAATGACTATGGATTGAAAGATGCACAACAGATAGATTATGAAGGACTTAGAAACAGACAATTTGCCTATTTCAGAAGAAAACCTGGCTGCACTTATTACGCGCAATTCATGAGTTATATTTCTGCTGACGTCTTAGTTTTTAACAGCAAAAAATATGAAATCGAAGTAACGATGGACAGAAAACCTGTTACTCAAGTGGAAATCATTGACGAATGCGATGAATTTCTAGATAGTTTTAGCAACGAAAAGAAATTTAATCTAGATCTTCTTGCTACTAAACTGCTTCCCTTAATTCAACAATGCAAAGAGGAAGAAGTCAAAGAAGCTTTACTGGATATCAGTGATCAAACTCAAAAATTCCTGAGATCAACTACCTTTGACTCTTTTTTACAGCAAGAAAAAGTTTTTCCTTTCAAGAACTCACAAGCATGGGAACTTTTGAACACTTTACTCCAACATGATAAGATCTTGGAATATGAAGAACTAGAGCCTTATTTCATGATTGCCAAGTACTTTGAACATCTTCAAGAAGATACTTATTATACTTATTATCGCGACAGGAAAAACCACAGAGGCATTCTCCTGGTTAATGTCAATCTAGAGAAGAAGTTCAAAGAATTTTTGGAGAAAAACAAAGTGTTTGTGTTGATGAGCGGCACAATTCATAGCAGAAAAGTTCTGGAAACAGTTTTTGGCATTAAGGAGTTTAAGACTATTACAGCAGAAACTAAAGATATGGGAACTACCCGCAAACAATTCACTCGCTTGGAAAGAAATTTCAGATATAAAGAATTTGAAGATGGCAGATTAACTCGAGAAGATTATTTGAAAGCTCTAGCCAAATGTTTAGAAGTAGCAGAAAAGCCTGTACTAGTACATGTCAACAGCTATGCTGACTTACCCAGTGAAGAAGAAAAACAACAATATAATCTGACTTCTATTCAGAGCAGAGAGAAATTGGAAGAACAACAAGAAAAATACAAACAAGGAGAGTTACTGCAGATCTTCAAAGAGGGTAAGATGAGTGTTCTTTATTCTACTAGATGTTCGCGAGGCGTAGATTTTCCTGGTGATATGTGCAGAAGCATCGTCTTTACGAAATATCCTTATCCGAGTATGCATTCTTTATTTTGGAAAGTGTTGAAGCTCAGCAGACCAGAACAATTTATGGATTTTTATTTTGATAAAGCCAGAAGAGAATTTTTACAAAGAATTTATAGAGGATTACGTTTTCCAGAAGACAAAGTTACTATCTTAAGCCCTGATATGAAAGTTATGGAAGGAGTTTAATTAGCATAATTTTTACATACTTCATATTGTTCTTGTGTTCTTGCTTCAAATTCCTGCGCTAATGCAGCTGCTTCATCAAAATGTCTTTCATCAGACACTACTATTCTTTGTTCTCTAGGGCTAATATAAATTGCAGCTTCATAGGGGCCAGTAGCTCGATGTATGCCAAAGCTTAGAGGATAGTCTACTATGTTGGTATGTCCTTTCTCTCTTACTATTTCTAGAAGTCTCTTTTTTCTTTCTTTATATTCATCAGCAGAAGTCATTCTTGATGGTGCTTGTACACTACTCATTTCAGAATCCACTAATATTAATAATAATTGCAACTACAATAATTACTGCGATAATTACCATTACTGTTACAGGAGACATTTTTATACGACTGTTTGTCTCTTCTCCATAGCGCATTAATCCGCCGCCAGAGGACGGTAATGAAATTCGATTGTCTTGTGCCATTGTGAATAGGATAGGTAGGGAGCGTTAAGCCACCTTTTGTTTGTTCCCGCAATCAGAGCCAAAGATCTGATACCTTCTTGCGAAGGCCGGACGAACAGTGTCTCATTCGACTAAGCGTTTCTTACGAAACTTGCACCAACCCTGTCTTGCTGTTTCATCGTTTCCGATGTGCGCTTGTTCCGTCGGTTATCTCTGCACTCTCGCGAATGCATTCAAACTTCGATTTTTTACGAAGCCAAGGCTTTGCATCCTTGCGACATCATCACCACACATCGGCCGTGTCATTTCTGTGCATAGACCTTCAGTTGCCTGAACTTCCGGTTAAGGAAAGGGTTTCCTGTCGTATACGCGTAGTATACCGGTGGGCGGACTTTCCTCAATCCATTAGGACCGATAGAGACTCGCTTCCTACCTAGTTATTTAGGGCTTCTGATGGTTTATAAAATTATCTTCTTTGTTTCAGACGTCTCTTAGATTCTTAAAGAAGAATATTATTCTCAATCTTTAATTTAAAATAAAATAGGTTTTAATTTTTTTGCCTTTATTTTTGTCCTCTCTTCAGGATGAATATTTACCGTTGTCTTTAAATATTTCTTCAACTCTCTTATTCTATCACTTTATGGAGGAGAAATTATGAACAAGACTTTAGGAAAACTTTTTTTAACATCTATAGTTTTTTTGCTTGCTTTTTCTATTTTTGGACAAGCACAAGATCCAGTTAAAGCTAAGGTTCAAGACCCTATTAGAACAGATGCAACACCCGCAACACAAGGACCAAAATGTGATGATGGTGATAAAGGAAGATGTCAAGCAGTTTGTAACGTACATCAAAATGCAAATGGTACACCTAACCCAGGCGGCAGTGTTACAGCATTTAGTAATTTTGTAAACCAAGGTCCTGGAATTGTTTGTGCACGTGGTGACACTCCTATTTTAGTTGGATGTGATCTTCCTAGCGCAGAACCATGTACGAATGCACAAGGTCAAACAGGCGTTTGGGCGAAATGCTATTATCGCTGCCAAAGTGGACCTTAATTTGAGGATGGAAAACTAAACCATGCACTTTGTCAAACCTTTTTTTATAGTTTTTGCACTTCTTACTCTAGGATTTCTTATTTTTACTGAAACTCCTGAAGTAGATGCGACTCAAACTGTAAATAAAACGCAAGCCGTATGCAATACTTCACCTGTGAAAGGCACTTACACGGAAGATGGTTGTAAAGCTGCTTTTAGAACTTTAGCTCCTACTTTATGTAAACGAGGAGAAATTGCAACTGTAATTTCTTGTACTGTTAATGCAGATGCTTGTGTTAACACTGCTGGCACAGGACGATGGTGTACTTGTAAATACACTTGCGCAACAAGAATTTAATTTCTTTTTTCTTTTTTTATTTTTTCTTCATATCCACATAGAGCGGTTGATTTCCTGGATTTTTTTCAATTTTAAGTATGGCTGACCGTTGATAACCTCGTGCAGATACCCAGAGATCCATGGGATGTAAGAAAGGTAATTCGCTAATTCCATCTCTATCAAATCCTGTTCTTGTGTTTCCATATTTTCCATTTGGTCTGTTTTCATTCATACTTATAGTACAGTGTTGAATCGGTTGTTTTGTTACTTCATCACGAACTACAACTTGCATATAGTCTTTTTTTCTTAGCATAATTTGTAAGGGTTGTCCGGTCTGATAACTTCCTTGTTCTTCTTCTAATGCGCCTCTTCTCTCTTTATTTTTAAACCACATAAAATAATTTCCTTCACCCTGGGGCACAAATCCTTTAAAGCGCCCTTGTTCATCGCTTTTGAAATGAGTTTGTAAGGGTAAAGTTGTGCTTCTTAATTTTACATTTGCATTTGGGATAGGCTGACCAGTTTCTTCTGCAATAATTCTACCTTCTAGGAGCACACCTTGATTGAGTACTATGTTTAAAGGAGAGCCTGGGATAGTTGCTGTTGCCATAGTTAAAAGATATCCTTGCTCATTAGCACCAGGTCTTATTTGCAGATTGTAAGTTCCTGCTGGCAGTTGTGGCCATGTAAATCTTCCTTGTGCATCACTTTCTTTTTTATCTTCTAGCCAGAAAGGAGTATTTGATACACTTTGTCTATTTCCTTCTAATGATTCTAAATACATCTCTACTAAAGCCTGTACTGGATTTCCTTGTTGATCTACAATTCTTCCCTCTAATTTTTCTTTTGGATGATGAAGTTGTAGTTGTATATTTCCTCTTTCTGTTGTTATCGTTTCTAAAGTAGGCTGCATATATCCTGTTTTTACTGCTACTGGAACAAATGTTTCTTTAGCTTTTGTATCATAGGGTGGTTTTTTGTTAGGATCAACATTTGTAAAAGTAAATCTTCCTTGATTATCTGTTTTTTGTGTTACAAGATATTCTAGAGGACTCATTGAGGTTGCATCTAATAAATAAACTTCTGCATTAGGTATGGGTTGCTGTTGCTCATCAACTACTTGTCCTGTTAAGATTTCTCCTTTTTTCAGTTCAATGGTTGTATTTTCTCTTATGGTTGCTGGTGTTTCCGTTATTTCTGTTACATAACCTTCAGCACTTGTCTGTAAGGTGAACTGTTGCTTTGCTATTCTTCCCTGCCACCCCCCTTGTTTATCAGTAACTACTGTTTGCTGATAGAGGGTAGGTTCTATTAGGCTAAGATTTAACTTTATTTGTGCGTTAGGAATTCTTTCTTTAGTCTGTTTATCTATGACTGTTAGTTGACTAAAGGGTGCTGCAGCACTTTCATATGTTTTTGTTATATTCTCTTCAAATACTGGAAATAAATCGACTATGGGAGCAACTGGATCTTCAGTTAGTACACAGAGACGGTACAGTTCATTTGGATCTATATCTTCGAATCTTGCTTGCGAACCTTCTACTATTCCCTCTAATGTTCTCTTATTTTGTTTTTGTAAATATGCTTTTGTGATTAAGGATGGTCCTTTGACATTGATGAGCACATCAGGACTATCACGAAATTCTATTTCAATGAGCTGTTTATCTCCTTCTCTTTCTGAAGTTACATTGGTAAGCTCTCTTCTCTTTTTTGCACCAAGGTTTGTTTCGAAACTTGCTTCAACATCATAGAGTGTATTGTGAGGAACTTTGAGATAGAATCTTCCTGTATGATCTGTTTTTGTAGTCCATGCTGGACTTGTATGTGCCACACTTTTTGCCATTAATGCTTCAACAACAACATCTTGCAACGGTCTTTGGTGCATATGCACAAATCCCCGCACTTGATAACCAGCATATTTGTCTTCGAGTTGTTCTGCAGTAAGCGCTGGTTCTGTTGTATCTTCTCTTGACGCGGACGCTTCCGCTATTCCTGGACTACTTACTGATGTTTTTTCTGTATTAGTAGTGTTAGTGTCTGCTGTTGTTCTTAGGGTTGGAGGAGCACTCTCTGTATCTTGTGGCCAAAAAGTATATCCTAGAATACCTACTGTTGCTGCTGCACCCATTCCTACTATTGCTTTTCTGATTGAACGCATATTCCCTCTAATACTCTATCATTAATAAATGTTATTATTGTCCAATAGTAGCTAATTTAGGAAACCTTCTTAATGTGGTGCTTCTTTGTGAGGTTATGGACCTTATACCTCTTCTTTTCCTGGTTATTGGTATTCTTGTTTTAGTCCTATTGCTCTTATATTCTCGCTTTACCTCTCTCAAACGATCTTATACTGATCTTACCTTTACTTACCGCAGTGCAAATGTTAAACATGGACAGCATTGGGAACAGTTTGTACCTTTTATGGATGCATTTACTAAAGTAGCACAGCGAGAGAATTTTGTTTTTATTGGCATGCCTATTGATGGGATTAGCTTTGATGATGATAGTATTAAATTTATAGAGATCAAAACTGGGAAAAGTCAATTGAATCAGAAACAAAAACAAGTGAAAGAGCATATTCAAAAGAAGAATGTTGAGTGGATAGATTTACGATTTTATACAATGACATTACACAATAAACTTGGAAAAACATTAGCAACAGGACTTTTAGCATTAGTGGCTGCTTGTGGGAATAAAGGAACAATCTCTAAACCAATTCTTCTTAATCAAGCCAATAGACCGGTTGCTGTAGATGTGCTTACCTATACCCCCCAGCTTTTGACTTACAGATTAACGGAGAATCATGCTGTTACAGTACCGCAAAACTATAGCCATGGAGTGAAATCGGCTTTCTTTATTGATCGAGATGGTGATAAAGCTATTGATGAGCTCTTATTTACCGATCAAAAACTTGCGAGCGTAGGAGATCTTGATGTAGCACAATTACCTGGAAAGGATGTACGTTATTTTGTAGTTGAGGGTACTACTCCTGAGCAATATGTTTTTGAAAACGTTTCTCCTCAAATTCTTACACGAGCTGAGATGGATGCAAAATCACACATCCTCGATTCCTTTCGCACAATGATGAAGTAACACCCCTTTTTCTCTAGTTATTTTTCCCCTTTCTTTTTTTCTCTTTAAAAATAAAAACTTTTTTATACTCTGCACATATCTTCTTTTCTCATGAAAAAGAGTTTTACCTATGCTCCTCAGCCTTTTACCCCCATGCCTAAAAATAGCAAAAATCTTCCAGTCTGTAGCAGTGTCTATGTGACTAATTCTAACAAAGATGGACGAAAAATACCTGATAAAGTGTTTAAACAACGCATTAAAGAAGTAGAGACTATGCTTCTGAAGCTCTTTGGAGGTCATAGCACTGATCAATTAGAGCATGGTGAATACCTTTCTAAACATAATAAACTAGTCAGCGAAAAAGTAGCTCGCATAACAGTATTTTCTAATGTTCATGTCTATAAAAAACACCAAAATGCATTAAAAAAATGGCTCTTGCAAAAGAAAAACGAATGGAATCAGGAAACTATAGGTTATGAATTCGAAAGCGATTTATATTATATTTAATTTTACTTTTCAGTAGTTTTTTATTACTCTTTATTCAAAAATAACAGTTCTTATTACTAAGAATACTATCAAAATAAAAACGTTTTTATATGATGAGTGATTTCCGACACTATGGAAGACATAGCTACGTTTGTAGAACCCTCTACTCTGGAGTTTTTTACTAGTTTACACGCAACAAAACTGTTGTATATTACTCAAGTAAAAAAAGAAGAATCTGCAGCAGCTGAAGACAGATATTTTGATGTAGAAGTCAATATTTTTGTCCGTTCTGATGTAGGCTATGAGCGAGAACATTTTCATGCAGAGATCAAAAAGCGTCCTTTTGGTTCTTTACGCACTCTCAAAGACTTATTGCTACAGGCTATTACCCGCAAATTAATAGACAAAGGAGATAAAGTGTTCTGTGTTGTTGATGAAAGTCTAGGCATTGGCTATAAAGGAGTTAGTTTTGTCTTTGATATTGACCATGTTCTAGTTAATATTTCTAAACATCATCTTTCTGACAATGTTCCTTCTGAAATTATTGAAGCTATCATTGATATTGCTACGGAAATTGCTACTGAAGGCAGAGAAGGCAAAAAAATAGGCACTGCATTTATTATCGGTGATAAAACTGAACTCTTGAAATATGTCAAACAATTGGTGTTGAATCCTTTCTTGGGCTATTTAGAAAGCAAAATCAAGATCTCTGATCCTACTATCCGCGAAACTGTCAAAGAGTTTGCTCAACTAGACGGAGTGTATATCTTGGACAATGATGGCAGCATTATAACTAGCTGCGCTTACTTGGATGTTCCTACTGAAGGCATAGACTTGCCCGGATTAGGAACTAAGCACTTGAACTGCGCAGCTATTACCAAGCATTTAGACAGCATTGCTTTTGTGGTTTCTTCTACTGGTACTATTAGGATCTTTAAAGAAGGCAAAGTCATTATGAAGATTTGATGTTACTTACTAGTAGTTACATATAGCAAGATTTATATAGTGGTTTAACCTTTTTATTCTTATGGAAACTGAAAATAAAAGCCGAATAAGCAAACTTAAGGAAGGATTAAAATACCATCTAGTTGACAGTACAGCTCTTCTTACGTCAAGCACCCCTGTCTATGCAGCTATGGAAGTTGGAATTGTAGGAATGTCAGATCAAGTTTCATTAGGTTCTAGACTTGCAGGTGCTGTAATCACTTATGGTGGCATCGGCTGGGCTTTTGCTAAAGGAAGAGATTTATCTAGAAGATTTTTTAGTATAACTGATAAAACCAGAGAAAGAATACAAACTCTCCATGATTCACTTTATACAGCAGTATTTAATGGAGTTATGACTCCTCCTCTGTATTTAGCAATGGGTGCAGATACTAACCAAGCAATATTCGGTGGACTTTCTGCCGCAGCTCTTTCTATCCCAATGGGACCAGTACTTGGTTATTCTGTAGACGTAGCTAGAGATATGACTGGTTTAAGAACTTGTGAAAGACCTTCCTATCCTAAATTAGCAAGGAGACAAAGACCTTCTGTAAAGAAAGGCTTAGCAGCATTATTGTTAGCTGGTTCTATTGTAGCAACAGCCGGAGTCTATGCTCTAACACCTGATGAAAATCCTCAAGTGATTGAAACTCCCAAATCCAAATAATTCTAATTATATACAAAATATCTATCATCGAAAGCTATAAGAACATTCATTTTTTTATTTTTTGTATGGTTAAAGATTATAAGAAGATTGTTTTAGATCTCAAGGCTAGAAAAGAAGATCGTATTCACATCCTGATAAAGCTGGACCTTATCTCATACAGGCTATTCAGACGGACAAAAGCATTTTTGTTGTGCATGAAGCGTTACTCGCTTTGGCAACTCTTGGAGATGCAAAATTTATACCTTTTATTAAACAATATTTACATCACTCTAATCCTGAGATTGCAGAGTCTGCGGAAATTGCTTTAGAACGTTTACACTAATTTATTTTCCTTGCCAATCTGTTCTTGTTACACTGTAAAGTGCATCATTCATTACTCTCTTTCCATATTCTAACCATTTGCCACCAATCCATGGCTTTTTTCTTCTCTCTTTGAGACGGTCTAATCCGTTATGACAAAATTGTTCAAATTGATCTTCAGGTAAAGAGGGAATTTGCCAGGCATGTACATATCTGTCGCTACCACCCATACTAAAATGTTTCATAGTATGCACTGTTATTGGTGAGTCTTTTATTCTATAAGGTCCAACACTCAAACGCCCAGGTATTGCTATTCTGTATAAACCCAAACTTAAGGTTTGTTTTTCTACTGCTTCAGTTATTTTTCCCTCTCTCGGGATATAGATTGCAGGAACTTTGAATCTTCTCTCAATAACCTCTTTACTCCTTTCATCTTTTTTTTCATCCTTATCTCCTAATAGGGCAATATCTACTTCTTCATAAGCTGCTAATTCTCTTACCTCATCATATACTCTACTATCTTTTGATAACCAGTCATCTAGTTCTTCTTTTCCAAATGCTAGAGTGATTGGCACTCCCAGTTCTGCCATTTGTTGTACTTTGTCTAATCCTACTACTTCCTTTGACCAGCCTTCATGCATTATTACTAAGAGACTTCTGTTTGTTGGTATTCTTGTTGTTCTAGTTGGTTGTTCTATTTCTAAGTCTGTCATAGTTTTGTCGACTAATTCCCCTTTATAAAATTATACTTGAGTTATCACTACATATTCTTAGTTTAAAAGAAAAAAATGAATAGTGCCAAGCAGCAAATATACAAATTAAAATTCAAGCTATTAGTAGTTGCAGGCTGAATGTCTCGTTACCTCGACACTTACACCCCAACCCTATCAATCCTATGTTCTATAGGTGCTCTAGATCTCTTTTCAAGGGGGGTTTCGTCCTTAGATGCTTTCAGGACTTATCCCGTAGTGCGTAGCTGCTCGACCTGCCTTATCAGACAACCGATGTACCAGAGGCACCGAACCATTGTTCCTCTCGTACTAAATGATCCTTCCTCTCAGATCCTTAACATGTCCAGTAGATATCATACAAACTGTCTCACGACGTTCTTAACCCAGCTCACGAACCGCTTTAACCGGTGAACACCCGTACCCTTGGGTGCTTGTGCACACCCAGGATGCGATGAGCCGACATCGAAGTAGCAAACAGCGCCGTCGATTCGAGCTCTTAGGCGCTACAACTCAGTTATGCCCGAGATAGCTTTTCTGTCATACCTAGCCCTCACCAAGAAGGACATAGGGGTTCGCTAGACCAGACTTTCGTCTCTGCATTTCGTAGTGGTTGAAATACAGTCAGGCAAGCTTTTGCTCTTGCACTCCACTCAGGATTTCTAAACCTGATGAGCTTACCTTAGGGCCCTACTGATATCTTTTCAGCAGGGTGCCGCCCCAGCCAAACTGTCCGCCAGCCGCTGTCTTCTCTTTAGGAGAATAAGCAAGGCAAAAATTCGAAAGTGGTGTTTCATTGGTGTCTAGATCAGCCCTGACGAGCTGAACATCAAACGACTACCACCTACGCTACATACGAATCTTTACCTCGCAACGACAAGCTACAGTAAAGTTCTACGGGGTCTTCGCTTCCCACTGGACATCGATGGCCTTCACACCATCAGAGCGAGTTCGGAGGACTCTTTGTTGGGACAGTATGAACCTCGTTACGCCATTCATGCGCGTCGTCATTCAAACGACAAGGTATTTCGCTCACATCTGTTACTTCACTTGTCTGTCACAAGTTACTGACCAAGCCTTCTTGGCGTCTCACCATTTCTGATGAGTTCCTATCATCGCTGATAGGGTCGGACTCTATCTTCATCACAACTTGTGATGTCTGGCATATAGTCTCTGAGGATTTTTCTTCTTGCGAAGAAATCTTTCCTGCTGATTGTCTGCACCCAAAAATTTTCACTGTCATCAATTGATGATTTACTAAAAAAATAAAAAACTTTAGTTCAGTATTTTAGGATACCCAGATGTTCCAGCATATAGCCTGATTTTACTAAGGCAGTATTATGTTCCACCTTAAGAGAATTATAGTTATTCCCGCCATTCACTAGTCCTTAGCCTCCTTGAACAGAGGTTTGAGATACTAGCATTGGGCAGACGTCACGTCCCATTCACATCCTTTCGGACTTGCGAGACGTTACGTTTTTGTTAAACAGTCGGGCCCATCTTGTTATATAACCCTGCACTTGCACTCATACGAATACAAGCTCAGGGACTCCTTATGCCGAAGGCACGGAGCTAATTTGCCGATTTCCCTAACAAAGTTTATTCCTGTATACCTGAGGCTTCTCACCTAGGGACACCAGTGCCGGTTGTTGGTACAGTTTGTT
>JAGVZA010000023.1 GCA_018302985.1 Candidatus Woesearchaeota archaeon
AGAAGAAATAGAGGCAACTGAAGTTATTATCAAAACACCAACTAAAGACTTAGTAATTCGTAATCCTCAAGTATCAAAAGTAATTGCTATGGGTCAAGAGACATTGCAGATTAGTGGTACCATTGAAGAAGTAGAAGCACAGAAATTCTCAGAAGAGGATGTAGCTACAGTAGCAGAGCAAGCCAAAGTCTCAAAAGACAAAGCACGCGCAGCTTTAGAAAAGTCTAATGGTGATTTAGCAGAAGCAATCCTTAGTCTTCGGTAGATTTCCAAACAAAATTAAAATAATCACGATACATGGTCGCTAATTTATGATTTTTTACTTTTATAGAAATAATTTTTTCATTTTCAGGAATATGGGTGATGACTGTGTCTTTAAAGAGAGTAATGCCTACAGGGATAACCGTTTGAGTATATCTAATTTCTTGAAAATTTTGTAAGAACTGCTTTCCATAAATATTCAATAACACGTTTTTCATCGATAGAGGAGCAAGCAGTCGTAACTTAACCCCCTTTCTTTTCAATTTTTGATTATGCTGCATAAATAATAATTTAATGGCTGGAGACTCTGTTGTTTTTTGTTCATAAGCAAAAGCTTCATAATAATCTCCTCTTCTGCTCTGCTTAAGGATGCTTCTAAATATCATTTGAAATCCTCTAAATCCTTCAAATACTTCAGCAGTTGTTTGTTCTTCCGAAGAACGTTTATATTGATGTAACGTCTTAACAATCTGTTGTATCTCTTTCTTTTGAAGATCTAATTGCTTTTGTTTTTCATCTAATATTTCTGGGATCACTTCAGGATCAACTGCGCTAAAGTGTTTTCTATTTCCTTTTAAAATATAGGTTGCAAATCCTTTTTTGACCAAAGAATTCAGACAATAGTAGACAGTCGAGCTCTGTAATTGAGATTCTTTTGCAATAGGGCTATTAGTGACTGTGCCTAGTTTTAGCAACGCAAGATAAACAGAGATTTCGCCATCTGTAAGTCCGAGATTCCGTAATGCTTCTTTCATTCAATAGTTACTGTTGAATAATAATTTATAAGCATTTCTATCATTAATACAGAGATGTCAAAGATATACTGGATAAGTGTTGTTTTTGTAGGAATCTTGATACTCTTAGGCATAGGGATAGCAATCAACAAATCCAATGAAGTTGAAGAAGAAACTATAGCTATAGGTGGAGTCTTTCATCTTTCTGGAGAGGGAGCTTTTTGGGGCATTGGAGAATTAAATGGTGTAAATCTAGCACTTGAAGAGATCAATAATCAAGGAGAAATTAACGGAAAGAAACTAGTTCTAATAGTAGAGGATTCAGAAACAAATTTCGTAAAGACTGTTAATGCAATTCAAAAACTAGTGAATGCAAATAATTTGCAAGTGATTATTGGTCCAACCTGGTTTGCACAAGCAGCTAGCCCTCTTGCAGAGCAGTTAAAAGTCCTTATAGTTTCTCCTTCAGGAGGAGTGATTTTAGAACCAAGCAAATATTTTTTCAGTTTATGGCCGACAGAAAAACAAGAAGTCCTTCCTATTATTAAGCATATGAAGAAGCATAATGTAAAGAAAGTAGTAGTCATTTACAGTTTAAATGATTGGTCAGAGTCAGTAAAAAATAATTTTTTAGAAGAAGCTAGAAAAGAAGGTATCTCTATTGAAGAAAGTATTTCCGTAGATCCAGATGAAGATGATTTTAGAACAATCATAACAAAAATAAAGAAAATAGAGAGTGACGCAATTTTTGCTCCTTTCGCATTCTATCCGAGCCAGGGAGCATTTAATAAACAAGCTAAGGAATTAGAGTTAAAACTACAAATATATTCCCCATCTGGGACAGAAAATCCTATACTTTTAAAAGCATTTCCTGAAATTGAAGGAACTATCTACGGATATCCGCAAATAGATGAGCAAGAAGCAGAATTCAGAAAAAAATATACCGCAAAGTTTGGCATAGAAATATCACCTCCTGCAGCTTATGGGTATGATGCATTACAATTAATTGCCAGCGCCTTAAGAGAAGGTAAAACTACTCCCGAAGAAATAGCCCGGTATCTTTCGTCCATAAAAGAATATGATGGAATTTCAAATACTATTTCTTTCGATAGTAAAGGAAGGGTTACAGGCAAGGAATATGTTACTAAAACTGTAGAAAATGGAAAATTTATTAGAATAACAGACTAAAAGTTCTAGAAAAGCAACAATTTTATCTAAAGAAGTAGTACTTTTTCTCACAAATCTTTTTATAGCTAGACTGCATAGAGAAACCCATGGAAAAATCAATCCTCTTAGCAAAGGAAGCAACCAGAGCTTTTAAGATAGCAGATCACTTAATCTATGTCACATTTCCCTTGCTCAATGATCAAAGGCTCTTTGCAACAGTCGCAGAAAAACTTAAGGAAGCATTAGACAAAGGCATGCGCGCAGTCTTAGAATTTGATTATCTCTATAAACGTATCCAGTTTGTTCCAGCAGAGTTTCAAACACGGTTAAGTCTCTTCCAGCAATATGCACAAAAGAGATACGGATTCAGTCCTCTCTCGTTCAAATCTATGCAGGAAGTAGATGAAATAGTAACTAGAAGAAAAGAAAGTCCTATAGAATTCATTCGAAAAGACCGTTTAGTCATTGCCTCTGGAGATTATCGTCTCAAAACCGTAAACTTGGATAAAATCAAGGAATTAGTCCAAAACACCAAAACGTTTATAAGCAAGGTCAATGAAATAATACAAACCGGTGATCGACGACTTTTTGAGTGACCCTAAAGAAGAATTAAAACGGGCTGACCATTCTATTTATGTTACGTTGAAGTATACTAGAACAACCGATGTTATCAAAAACACCATTAAAAGACTAATTTCTGCATTTGAATTGGCAATTCATAGAACTTTAATCACTTTACAAAAGCATAAAAAAATCCCAGAAGTATCTCCTACGCCCAGAAAACAGGCAGAAGATATGCTTAAGGTAATGCCAAAATGGAAAGACTACTTAAAATTATATGAAAAATTGATTAAAATAGATCAAGCTCCTTACACAAAAAAAGAAGAATATAGAAAAAACGTTGCTCTCATTGCACAAATAACTCCCGATACCAAAGAAGAAGTCAATATGGAAGCATTAAAAACATTTTTTCATAAGACTGTCGAATTCGTGGAAATAACACAGATGGTCCGTAATGAACTAGAAGCACTAGCAATGAAAAAAGAAACAAAGCAAGCAAAAGCAGCAAAGAAAAAGAAAAAGTGATGAACTATGGTTGACCTGTTAAAGCCGTGTATGATTTGTAAGAAAAATATGGGCGTTGCCGCTTGTCCTGTGTGTGGCATTATAGTTTGTAATCTGCATATAAAAATGGGCCATTGTTTTGCTTGTGCTGAAGTAATCAAGAAAACTAATTTTGAAAACAAAGTTAGAAACGTTTAAATAGAATAGCTTCTTGAAATTCCTTATGGTGTTAGTGAGTGTATCTTCTTCCAAAGGAGGTTCTGGAAAGTCCACAACGTCAATGAAGCACATATCCACGAAGCTACCTATCAGCATGCTTCAGGTGCTAAAATTATTCCAGCTTCCATTTCTATGCGTAATTTTGAAAATATTAATCTCGCGGATTTACAGTATCATTTACCTCATATAAAATCAGAATTTATTATCCTTGATGGAGCTGCAGGTATTGACGCAGAAGCGCAAGCACCCATTCAAATGTCAGATCAAGTCTTAATCGTTGCTTCACCAGAATTGCCTTCAGTAGCAGATGCATTAAAAACAGTGCGCATTGCACAGCATCACGGCAAGCATGTTCGTGGAGCAGTCTTAACCAGAGCAGGTCATCATTTAGATCTCAAGATTAAAAATGTAGAAACTATTTTAGAGCATCCTGTTATTGGAGTAGTACCAGAAGATCATTACATTAAAGCAGCTTTAGTCAAAAGAGAACCAGTCGTGCATGTCTTTCCTCAGTCACCCTCAGCTATTGCCTATAAGCAGTTAGCATCCTACTTTGCAGGTCATGCAGAACTCTTTGTAAATGATGAAATCCCAAAGATCTACAAAGCTATGCGATGGATGATTGGCTTACGATAACACTCTAGTTTTCAAATCCTTTCTAATTTTATAAGCTCTTTCAGCGTCTTGTAAAAGAGCAGTGTCAACTTCCTGAAGAAACATTGCTTCTTTGTTATGATTTAATCTCTGTAAAATTCCTTTGAATGGAGCAGTAATTTGTGAACATCCTATTAAATCATCTTCAAAATTTCCGAGCTTTAGCTTTCCTGCAGCATTACAATAAACTAAAATGATTTCATTCTCAAAAGCACGAGCTGTACAAAGAGAATCTACACTTTTTATTTCTGCACGTTTATCATGCTTAATACCTATGCCTGCATCTTTCATGCACCAATAACTCGGACAGATAACTATGCTCACACCTCGTTTTACCATCTTTCTAAAGATTTCAGGAAAAATCAAATCCCAACAAATAACAAGACCTATCTTGCCATAAGACGTATTAAAAACAGGTACTTCATTTCCGGGAGTAATATATCTCCGTTCAGGAAGCCATAAATTTATTTTTCTATATCTTGCTTTAACTTTTCCAGTAGCATCAATATAATAAGTAGTATTGTGTAATCCTTTCTGATCTAGTTCTATAAAAGAGCCAGGTACAATGTCTATTTTGTATTGTCTAGCTAAGTTTTGAAAATGTTTTCTATAGGTATTATTCCCGTCAGCTAGTTCTCTTCTCCTTTCAATAGGCCCTGTAAGAAAATCCTCTGGAAAAACAATAATATGTGCCTTAGCTAATGCTGCTTTGCTAATAAAGACTTCAGCTCTTTTGAGGTTTTCTTCGGGAGAGAATTGTCGTATGTCAAATTGAACTACGGCTATTTTGATTTTCATTGTTGTTACTATTGTCTTCCTGTCCTATCGTTTAACAAGCATTTCCTGTATTTTTCCCCTGATTTCTCTATACAAATTATTACAGCGTTCAAATTCTTCCGCCTCACGTTTTTTCATGTCTAAGACGAATTGTTCATCAAAATAATTCCTAGGGGAATAATAAGTCATTCTCAAAGTGTAATGTCTTGCATCCCCAGAAGTATCCTTTAAAGTGATTTCGTCAAGTGTATCTATCAGATAGCCTGGATTCTTTTGACTTCCCCTAAATAGTCGAGACTCTTGATAATAGTCTTCAAATCTATGCTCTTTTTCGTCTTTCTTTAAGACCATAATATTTCCAGTTTTTAATTTACCCTCAGAAAAAAAAGGTTGGAGTCTTCCTTCTTCGTAGGTAACTTCATACCCATCAATGGTACCGCTAAAAACGACTTCTCCAGTGTTATCTCTGCAGCTTTTAATCCCTATAAGTGATCCTAGGATAAGTGTACCAACTACAATTTTTTTGGTATGCCATTTTACAGTATCTAATAATCTTGACATGTTCTTCACGGGAATAGTAATTTATTAACTACATAGGGGTGGTAATTGATATTAATAAGCATATCTATCTAAATTACTTAATTTCTTCAGAAAGGTTTAAATATTAGTCTTAATTATTAAGACAATGGATAAAAAAGACAAACAACTCCTAATGCTATTGCAAGAAAACAGTAGAGAATCATTGACCAATTTAGCAAAGAAAATAAATCTTTCCATAGACTCCACGCATAAAAGACTTAAAAAATTGCATAATTCTGGAATCATTAATCGATATGGAATTTTTATTAATCCCAAAGTATTACAATATGACTTAGTTGTAGACATTAAAATTAAACTGCATAATGTAACTGAAGAAAAAATAAAAGAACTCATACAACATTTAGTCAATCATCCAAACTGTATAGAGCTCATTTCTATTTCTGGAGATTTTGATTTAACTTGTGTACTAATAGCCAAGGATACAAAAGAGCTTAATGCTATTTCCTATGGAATAAGACAACAATTTAGAGAGATTATAGCTGATTGGAAAACAAGTATTAATTTGGAAGTTCATAAATTTGAATGGTATGATTTTACACAATTAAAGTAACAAATGTTCTGAAGGGAACAAGATATCATTTCTAAAGATGGAAAATTCTAGTTTAAGGATATGCTCTGAAAATTTCTCTTGTAATACAGACAAAATATTGTAAAATTCAGTATATTCTCTTATTAAAAATTCAACTTCTAATTTCCAAGGCCCAATAATTCTGATAATATTTAGCGTCTGTTTCTGTATTTTCAAAAAAGCAAAAAGCTTTCGTTCAGCCTCAGTTGAGTAGTTTTTGACAGAGATAAAGAGTTTATATTTTTCATAGCCTAATAAAGTATAATCAATGGTTGTGGGATAAAAAGCAACAATCTTTTTGTCATTGAGTTTCTTGATACGTTTGCTGACAGAGTCAATGCTCAAATTAGCTTTTCCTGCTAAAGTAACTAAAGTAGCTGTTGAGTCTTTATGAAGTTCCTGAAGTAAAAGTTTGTCTGTCGCATCTAAAGTTTCAAGAGAGTCTGATTTCCAAAAGGAATATTCTTGGAGATGCTTGTCTTCATGAAGAAAATAATTATTAAAGATAACTGCATCTAGCATTAAACAAAAATGTTTGGAACTAATAATATCACCAAATGCAGATAAGAGCGCAGTCTCAAAATCATAATAGTCTTTTCTACTCTTTGCAAAAATAGCAGTGCCAATATCCCAGTTGCCATAGGATTCAAAGATGGAAAAAACAGAGGGTTGTTTTCCTAAAAATGCTACTAATGCTTTCTTTTGTTGGATCGTTGCGTTTAATTTTAAATAGAGCTTGTAAGAAGTATACCCTAAAACAGTAAAGTCTACAAAAACTCCATAGCCTTTGATGATGCCTAAGCGTTCTAATCTCTTAATCCTATAACGTATGCTATCTTTGGACAAGTTGCAATGTTGAGCTAGTACTTTCTCAGGAATTCTGGAATTATAGGCTAGGTGCTTTAAAATGATCCTGTCAGCCTTCGTTAATTTTAGGTCCATATTTTATCCTAATTAAGCTAGGTTTATAAATTTATCGTAAAAAAGCTAATTTTCAAGTAAAAGATCATATATAAGAGATTATGTTATTACTTCTAGATAACAACAAATAAAGGAGACAAACACGATGACAAATACTAATCCAGAACTTAAAACATTCAAAGGTGGTAATTCCACATGGTCTTCCTATGCATGGTCTGTTCTAGATCAATGTCAAGATGAAGGATTTCAACCCCTATACATGCCAACTCTAGTAGACAAGGTAGTGAATGGTGAACTTCCTTGGGATCAATGGTTTACAACACCAAGCATCAAAGCAACAGGTGAAACACAACAAGGTTCTAAAGTTGTTGTTTATGCTCATATACCAACAGATTTAGTAACTAAAGAAGGGCTTCTAAATGCATGGCATACAACTTGGCGTAGAGATGTAGCAAATGGTGCAGCTAGTATAGGATATAAAGAATTCCAACAATTAGTTGATCAAGATGGACTAACAGATACACGAGGTAATCGTCTTATCTGGGTGGTTGATCATGAAATTTTAAAAACAGCACCATCAGAAACTATTCATCTTGATCAAGTACTTGAACATCCACAAACTATTCCTTTTTTAGGTGGGCAAGCACGTACAGAAGCATATCTTACAATACATGCAAAAAAAGAGAACACTAACACATTTTTTGTTTCATATGATGATGATTTCAATGTGCATGCATGTTGGGCTCGTTTGCTGTCTCGGAGTTATGAGCATGGTGACGCTCGTAAGTTTAAGATGTTACATTGCAGTGATCTAAATGACAGTGCTCAATTCGTCGGAGTACGTAAATGAGGTCCAATGATGAAATAGCACAAAACCTAGAAGGCCTTATCCAAATAAAAAGTCAAAGGGGTCCGCTTACTAGATTAGTAACAGTAATTAGAAGTTTACCAATGAATTTTTATGAGTTCTATACTACGCAAGGATATCGATTGCCGTCTGAAATAAGAAAATTATACTTAAGTGGAGCTAACAGAGAATATTTATTCAAAGCTATTTTTGGCGTAGATTTAGTGCAAGATGAGCAAGAGAGAAAAAGAAGTAGTAGATCTAAGGTAGAACCCACGTGTAGACGAGATCAAGATATAATAGCTTTAGAAAGAGAAGGTCTACCGGATGAATGGTAAAGAGTAATCAAAATAAAGTAAGAAGAAAAAAGAAAATAAAAAGAGTTTATTTGTGTTTGCAGAACAATGCATGCAATAATAACACTATGCCTGCTAGAATAGCAATCCATCTAGAATATGCCCATGTATTCCAATAGGTAAAGATAATCACTATCAAAGCTATAATGGTTTCAAAGATTTTGACATTACACATAACACAACACCTCCATGAAAAAGACAAGAAGAGCAAGTACATAAAGTTTGTGGCGACGAAGGATTTAAATACTGTTCAATAATCAAGAATATACAATGACCCGAGTTGGTTGTCTTCATCATCGATAATGCACTTTTTTCTAGTTCAACTTATATTTCAATAATGCTCAATAGTGGATGTGGTGTAGCCTGGTTTAACACGCAAGCCTGTGGAAACACTGTAGAAAGCTTGAGACCGCGAGTTCAAATCTCGCCTTCCACTCTTCCTAATCTTAAGAGGTATAACTAATGGAAGAACTTAGTAGAGCAAAAGGCACTCGAGACTTCTTGCCAGAAGAAAAAATTCTACGTCAATCAGTAGAGAATACGCTAAAAAAAATCTTCGAATGCTACGGCTTTTCTCCAGCAGAAACTCCCATCCTGGAAAGATATGACGTTCTCGCTTCAAAATATGCTGGCGGTGAAGAGATCCTCAAAGAGACATTCAAATTAAAAGATCAGGGCGACCGTGAATTAGCTTTGCGCTATGATCTGACAGTTCCTCTTGCTCGAGTCGTTGCCATGAATCCAACTTTAAAAATGCCGTTCAGAAGATATCAAATGGGCGTAGTCTTTAGAGACGGTCCACTAAAAGCAGGAAGATATCGTGAGTTTACACAATGTGATGTCGATGTAATCGGAGCTGCATCTATCAAACAAGACGCAGAAATAATTAATTTAACTCTAGATGCATTTAAGGCAATTAATATTAAGGCAAGGGTGGAAGTAAATAATCGAAAAATTCTAGATGCACTCATGGAGACAGCGCAAATTCCAGAAGATAAAAGAACTACAGCAATCCTCTCTATTGATAAGCTCAAAAAATTAGGAGTAGAAGTAGTCAAAAAAGAATTGCAGCAGAAAGGAATTTTTACAGAACCTATAGACAATCTGTGTAACTGGATTTCCATCAAAGGAACCAATGAACAAAAAATAAAAGAATTAAAAAAAATCCTGATCAACAAGCAAGGTCTGCTAGAAATGGAGGAAGTATTGTCCTATGCACCAGATGCAACTTTTGAAATCACATTAGCTCGTGGTTTAGCCTATTATACAGGTACAGTGTTTGAAGGATTTGCAGAAGAAAGTGCCATAACCTCATCCATAGCAGGTGGCGGTAGATATGATAACATGATCGGCTTATTTAAGGGTTCAGGAAGTATTCCAGCAGTAGGAATCTCTTTTGGTTTAGATACTATTTTAGATGTTTTAAAAGCACAGCAAAAAGAAATAAAAAAATCAGTCACGCAAGTATTTGTCTTGCCCATCAAAGTATTTCCAGAAGCATGGAAAGTAGCCCAAGAGTTAAGAGAAGCAGGCATCAATACAGAAATAGACATGCTCGATCGAAGTGTCTCCAAGAATTTTGATTATGCGAATGTCATGGGAATCCCTTATGTGGTAGTGCTAGGTCCAGAAGAAGTCAAAGAAAAAAAGATCAAGGTCAAAGAGATGCAATCAGGTAAAGAAGAAGTAACTACAACAAAACAATTCATTAAGAAAATAAAAGAATGAGAGTATTGTAAAGTAACAAAAATAAGTTTATATAATCAATAAGTAGAAGCAGATACATGAAATTAAAGGGATTATTTTGGACATTAGTTGTTGTAATTCTTATAGTCTCTTGGTTAGTAGCACAGAACTCTAAAGTAGATGAATATAGTTATGAATGGTGCAAGCAATTAGATAAAGATATAAAAAAATGTTTCTCAGTTGAAAGTGAAGAGGTACGTCAAGAATGTCTCAAGCTGCTTCCGCCAAAGTATAAGCTAGATACAGTTGGGCTCGAAAAGGCATATATTGATGTTTGTAGTCCTAAATGGTTTCCCGCACCGCCAATCTAAAAAAAGTTAGATTACTCGCTAGTTCCAGTCCCTAACTTAATATGAATGGTTCCAAAAGATTTCTCTTGCTGGAGATCAATTTTCTGTTGGCCATCTAAATGAAGTAAAGGAACAAAAGTGAGGATCTTGTCTGCACGTTCTTGAGAAGGTATCAATTCATCAAAAGTTAAAGTATCATGATGTCGTAAGTGATAAGTAATTTTCTCAAAGACATCTTTAATCAGTTCTGAAATATCATAATGCTTTTCAGGTAAAACTGCTTGATTAAAAACAACATTATCTTGAATGCGTCTGATATTTCTTCTTTCATCAACTTCCAAGGCCTTTTCTAAGGCATTCATTAAGTCATTTAAGGTTAATTGGCGTTTTCTTACTTGGGGAGTTTTAACCAGTAATTGAGGAAAATCAGAAAGTCTGTACTGTTGTTTGTCTACAAAGTCTTCTTCGCTATCTAATAACGAATCATCCTGAGGAAAAAGTTGTTGGTCAAAATTTGCTAAATCTCCATACAATAATCTATCAGATTTCATTTTCAAGAGAATTGCAGAGGCCAGTAACATTTTTCCAGAAACAAAGAAATTATGTTCATGGAGTTTTTTCAGGGTTTGCATGTATTTATGGGCTAAATTGCTAATGTCAATATTCCAGGGATCTAGCTCTTCTTTTTTAATAAGGTCTTGAATAACAGTCTGCCAAGTAACTTCTCCTTGCTTGGTTAAAAGGTCATAGATTTTGTCTTCCATGAGGGACAAAGCATGCTAGAAGCTATATAAAACCTTTGGAAGGGCTTAAAATGGCTAAAAGAACGCTTTTGACTAAGAACTGAATCATAAAATATCTTCAAAAAGCAATGAATATATATAGGATGTCTAAGGACTATTTTGAGTGATAAATAAACAAATACTTTTGCTAGGAATTATTGCGACGGTGCTATTGGTATCGGGATGCTCTGAAAATCAATTTGAGGAATATAGAAATAAAATTCAGCAAGATCCTTCTTATTGTGATGGTTTGAAAGGTGAGGAAAAAGATCTGTGTTGGTTATTTGCTGCCGAGATAAGAGGAGAGCCAGAATTATGCACTAAAATAGGAGCTCCAGAATTACAAGAAGAATGCTTTGAAGAAGTTGCTACAGAAATTACAGATCCAGAAAAATGTGAAAAACTAAAAACACAATATGATAAAGAAAATTGTTATACTCGCATAGCAATGCTAAGAAAAGATGTTGCTTTCTGTGAAAAAGTGATAGACAATAAACGCGGTTGTCAAAATGTGGTTGCTAGAGTAACAAATAACGAAAATGGATGTCTCTTTCCAGACTGCCTTACAGCTGTCGCAATAGCAAAAAAGAATGTTGACTTATGTAAGAAAAT
>JAGVZA010000014.1 GCA_018302985.1 Candidatus Woesearchaeota archaeon
ATCTTGCACTTCTTGAGCCATCTTAGGATCAGCCATACAGGACGCGAACTTCTTCTCATCGAGATTGAGTTCTTGAGCAAAGCCCTTAAACATGTCTATCGCGCCAACATTGCCAAACCAAGTATCTTGTGTCTGGAATAGCTTATCATGCATCTCCCAGTATTTATCTTGTTGACCCGCGCAATTCGCTGATATAGCTGCTGAAGGCGCTTGCTCATGAAAAGGCAAGGGATAGTCTTTAATGACATAGCGTACTTTTCCTTCATTTATTAGTTTTTGAATTTCTGGGTAGGTCTGATCAAAGGCACGCTTACAGAATGGACATTGATAATCTGAAAATTCGTAAATAACTACAGGCGCAGATTTTTCACCGATTGCTGGATCCCCATCTTCTTTGAGCTCTGCTTCACTATTTGTTGCGGCTGCTGGGTTGTTTCCCTGAGGAATTTGTGTTGGAATGATTTGCTGTGCACTGCCACTGCTTGCTCCTCCAAATCCAAAACCTCCTGTGAGCACTGAAATAATTACTAATACTCCTAGAAATAAACAGCCTACTTTCCATGGAGCTGTTGGATCCGCGTGCTTCGTGAATTGCTGTGGTATTTCGTGAGCTTGATGCTCAGATATTATTTTTTTCTTTGTTTCCATTTTGAATCACCTCATTATGATTTTATAATTTATTACCTTGCTCAGACTCTTATATAGCACTTGCCTATAAACTGAACTTAGAACTATCTCTTTTTTAAGAAAATAAGACTATTTTATCCCTCTTATCGTTCACAAAGGCTAAAAATCTGCTTTTAAAAAGATGGAATAAGTTTTTCCTTTGCTCTCTTTTTTGATAATATTTTTCTTTTCAAAATCAGCAAGAATCTGGCTTACTGTAGCTTTGGAGAGGTCTGTCTTGATACGCAGCGTATTTTGCGTGATGCCTTCATGCTCTAAAATAGTATTAAAAACTTTTTTTTCATTCTCTGACAAGAGCAAAGCAACAATCTTCAATTTATCTTCACGGGACAACTGCTGATTTTGCTGTTCCAATTGTTGCAATAAACGCTCTTCTGTTCTTCCAAAAATAACCAGATAAATACCTAAGGACAACAGTGCGAAAAGGATTCCTATTCCTAGATGGGATGCGCTTAGTGTGTAAGAGATAGAACTGCACTCGTTATTTTGAAAACAACCTTTCTCTTTCGCTATGGTTGACGAATCAGTAATAAGATTTACTAAAACTATTCCTAAAAGAAGTGTTATAACAACAAGAGTAACTCCAATTTTTCGTTTATCCATGCTCCTTCCTTGATTTTTCATATTTAAAAAGGTAGTGATTATGCATGTAAGCTGTAAAGTCAGCGACATCTAATAGGGCGGCAAAACTTAATCATGGACTTAAACTAAAATTAAAGATGGTTTTGGCTTTCTTCTTCACTACTTCTCAACCAAACGTCAAAACTTTGTTAGATTCTTCAACTAATTTTAATAAATCTTTCATGGTTGAAATGGGACAAATACTGCTCCCTTTTTTATGTCTTAATTTTAAACAAGTTCCGCAAGCCAATATTTCTCCTTTATTCTCAACAAAAAGATTAAGCTGTCCTTTTACATCAAATTTATTACTTCTAATTCCCTCTAACTCAACTCCTTTTCCAAGCAAGAATATTTTTACATGATGTCTTTCTATTAGTGCTCTATTTCCAAATCTTAAACAATTCCAAACTTCTTCAGAATCGTTCGTATTTAATACAATTCCTATTTTCATTTCTCAGTCACCTTGCATTATCGACAATTTCTTTAACATCTCTTTCAACTTCTTCAGCATCTTTCTCGCTTACTTCTGAAAAGAATTGTGAAATCATAGTCGGCTTCATTCCAACAATCTTAATCTTTCCATTTTCTTCCAACACATTAATCTTGCACGGCATACAAAGAGAGATTAACCTATTTTTATTCAAGAATTGATTCGCATATTTGCCAGAGCATATCTCAATTATTTTTAATGGCTTTTGTTTAAACCCTTTTGCCGCCAACCTCTCTTTGACATCATAAATCTGAAATAATGCCCAGCCTTTTTGCTCTACAGATTTCAAAACTGAAACAACTGCTTCATCGAAGCTCTTTTCTGTTTCAACAATATACGCGAAATCATCAGTTTTCATTGTCATACCTCACTTCAGTTCTTTTTTCATTTCCTCATACTGCTTTTTTGATATTTCTCCAGAAGCATATCTCCTCTTTAAGATTGTTAATGAATCTGATCCATGCTTGTTAGATTGGCTCGCATTGATTAAGGTAACTATGAGCCAAATAATGAATCCCCAGAAAAGCAACATAAAAATAAATCCAAAACCCATTCCAAATCCCATCATACCGTAGCCTCCCATTCCAAACCCACCGAACAGAAAAAGCAACGCTACAGCTGCAAAAGCCCAGACCCAAACATTTTTGTTTTCTTCCATAAGTATCACTCCTCCATCTCTTTTTTTATTTCTTCAAATTGTTTTTTTGTTATTTCTCCTTTAGCAAATCTCTTTCTTAAAATATTGAGAGGTGTCTCTGAGGTTGTGTTTTTTATTCCAAATCTATGAATAATCCACACTATTAAAAAAATGACTGCCGTAGAAAGCAATATCCAGAAAATGTTCCAATAGCCATAATTGCTATAATCGTAACTCGCTGGGTAGCTACCCATCATCCCTCTTCCCATCATACTCATCATTCCCCCAGAACCCATCATCCCATAACCGATATAAACATTCTCATTACAGTAAAGCCTTTTTGCTATGTTGATATGCACTTGTTTTAAAGATTCAGAGCCTTCTCCACCCATCATGTTGTCCATAAGCTCGTGGCTTTCTCCAGGATGCATTTGTTCCATATAATAATCTCCAATAGCCTCGAGTTGTTCATCTGTGATTTTGTCACAACCAATTTCAGAATCTATAAGTTGTTTTGTTTCAGCAAGATTATGTTCATAGGCAAGAACTGAGCTTATATTCAACAGCAAGACTAGACCTATAACAAATAGTAATGCTTTTTTCATTTTATCCCTCCTTTTACAGCTGTGATCATTATAAAGTTTTCATGAATCTTGTGGTCTCTTAGGTATCTAAACCCTGCTGTATTCAGCATAGATTTAATTTTATTGCTAGAAAACCTGGGGCAGTTGTCAAGTTTTTCTCCGAAATTATGCCTATATTCTTCGATAAATATTTTTCCACCAACTTTCAGAATATATTTTATTTTTGATAGTATACTGCTTAAGTCTGCCAAGTGATGAAGAGCATGAATAATCAAGACAGCGTCAAAAGTTTCATTTTTAAATTGTTCATCGATGTTTTTAGAGTCACAAAAACGGCATAGCGCTAATCCTTTAACTGTTCGTTTTCTGAACTTTTCATTCGCTCGGCGTATCTTTCCTTTATCCAAATCTACTCCGTCAACACGACAGTTCAGAGAAGAAATTAAATAAAGAGCCATAACCCCATCACCACATCCTATATCTAGAACCCTTTTTGAATTACCAATCTCATTTTTTAAAAATTTCTTCATTAATAGCGAGGGAGCTTTTGTTATTGGCATTTTTACCTCATAACTCTTGGATAAATCTTCCATTTTTCTTTAATCTTTCAGTCAAAACTTCTCTTATGATATCAAACGCTTTGATGATCTTTGGATTTGTAAGTTTGTAGTATATATTCTTACCTTTCCTGTCTGATATAACAATTCCTTTGGATTTCATAATGGACAAATGCTGGGAAATATTGGCTTGGCTTAATTTTGTTTTTTCTATTAATTCTGTTACTGATAATTCTCTATCTCTTAGAAGATTCAATATCTCTAATCTTGTAGAGTTTGAGAATACCTTACATAACTCAGCATGGATTTTGTATAATTCCTTCATAATAACACATTAGAATATTCTAATATTTAAATACTTTTCTATTTTTTTTGAGTGTGGAATATATGAAAGAGCAATGCTCACTTTCTGCTTTTCTTGGTCTAAGACGGTCTAGAGAACAAGGGATATATACTTCTCAAAGTTTATCTTATTTCTTTAAAAGAAATATCAACAAAGGAAGGAGGTAAACATGGGTTGTTGCGGAGATGGACATGGAAGCAATGAGCAAAGCCAAGCGCAGGGAAAGCAAACGTCCTGGATCATCTGGATTATGCTTTTGATTCTGGTTGGTGTCTTCCTCTTGAGCGTGTTTACATAATAGTTGTACTTTAAATTTTTTATTTTTCTACTTTCAACCAGAGCAGATGCTCATAGACACTCGACCATATCATTCCAAATGTGAAAGCAAACAGCAATTCTTCAAAAGGTATTCCTACAATCAATATACCTGAAAGAGCTGAGAGATTCCAAAAGCGTTGTACAAGACTTGGATATGCAGCAATCCAGAAGAGGAAGAAAAAGAAATACAGCATCAAGAAAAGGAACGCGCCAATCCATATTTTTTTCTTTAAATCAGGTCTGCAGAAGAGAGCAGCAATGCCACCACCAAACATAGCTATACTTGCAGTGTAAATAGAATTCCAAGTAGTAATCATTTCGAAGATAAGAAAAAAGAGAATAGGAGAAAGTAATGCCAAGAGATGGTGCTTATGTAGATGTGTATGTCTCTCATGCTTCGTCATTTTTGTATGCTTTCGATTCACCAACATCTCGTAGAGCACTGATCCTATACCACCGATAGCAAAGCAGAAGATAAGACTTTCAAGATCAAACCCTGTTGTTGCAGCAAGGTTAAATAGTGATGGCGGATTCCAATATTCAGGAACAAAGAGCGGTTCGGTCAGACCAAAAGGCATCGTGAAAAAATGACCCAGAACATCTCTTTCCTTACTGCTGGTCTGAGAAGCCAGAAGACAAACCATAATACTAAAAGGACCAATGAACCAGCTGACCATGAGTTCACCATATTCTTTTTCTCTTGTTTATATTAGTTTATTGATGTTTATTCTTGATGTCAAAAGCCTCATGCAACCAACACCAGCCAGTAAAACTCTCAATCAGAGCAATCCATCCCACTATAAAGATAAGCCAATTAACCCATACTAGAGCATAACTAGGTGCCCATGGTCCAAGTCACCAAAATGCTAGTGCAAATCTTAACACTCTATCAACTTTCCCTAAATTCTGTTTCATCTTCTTTACCTCCATTCCTGCAAAAAGCAAACACACTTTTCTATAAAAAACTTTGTATTTTTACTCTTTATCGTTCTTTCACTTCAAAAAGCATCATCATACTGCTGCTCAAATGTTCTGCTATGTGGCAATGCATCATCCAGAGACCAGGATTCGAGAAGTCTACTAACAAATCTACTGTTCTTCCCTTCGGAATCAAAACAGTATCTTTCCAGACAAGATTTGTGTTTTCCTTGCCATTTTCTCGCACCACTAAAAAGCGTTGGCCATGTAGATGAATGGGGTGTTGCATAGGATGTTCTGAGTCTTTTTTATTCGTGATGCGAATCATCTTTATATCTCCTTGCTTAACTTCTGCAGGAATATCCATATTTCTTTTTCCTGTTTTTCTGTCTTCAATAAACCAGGACATCATTAAGTTATTGTGCATTTGATTCATCATGAACATGTTGTCTTCCCATTCAATAGGCTCATCTTCTCCATGCGTGTCCATCATATTCATCATCATGCCTTGCATGTCTATGTCTAAAGTATATTCAAAGTCTGGTGTTTGTGTGAAATACTGTTTGTACTTTGCAATGTCTGGCTGAGGCAGTGGTTGTGTTGTAGTAGTGATTGTTGCTGGTTGCACAATGATTTTTCCTAATTTATATGTTATATCAGGGGTAGTATGTAATATATTATACTCTCCAGCTTGCTGGAATACCGCATCGACAATATAGCGTTCTGCAGGCGCAATAATAACACTAGTGGTCATGAAAGAGGATTCATATGCACCTATGTCACTCCCAATCATTTGCAGAGCTGTACTAGCTATAGAAATATTGAAGGGGCGGACATTTGCCGTGTTTAGGATGTAGAAACGAATAGATTCTCCTTGATTTACTGTGATAGCTGGCTGCACTTCTCCATTGAGCAACATCACGTTTCCAAATCTCCCCATGAGTGCGAAATTCGTGAATTTTTCTGAGAATGGATAAAAGTTATTTTTCTCGAGGAGCATATCGTCAACAATAAAAGGAATCTCTCTTGATGTAGGTGTTGGTTGTTCTGGTTCGACAATGATCATACCATACATGCCTTTTTCTTGCTGGATATCTTCACGGACATGAGGGTGATACCAAAAGACGCCTGCATCAGGAAACTGGAGCTCATATCTGAAGGTTTCTCCTGGTTTGACTGGTGGTTGTGAAATATCAGGAACGCCGTCAAATTTGTAGTTGTGTCTAAGGCCATGCCAGTGAATAGTTGTATCTTGATCAAGGTTGTTTTTGAAATTAATGGACACTTTGCTGTTTTGTTTCACTTTGAGTAGTGGCCCAGGAAATTCGCCATTATAAGTGAAGAGCTCTAGCTTTCTTCCATCAATAACTTTAGTCACTGGTTTTGCTTCAATAAAAAAGAGTTCATTATTTTTAAGTTCATAAATTTGTGATGCTACTACTGTCTCTCCAGAAGGTCCTTCTTTCACCAGCAAAAGAATAATTAGTATGACTATTAGTAGACCAATAAACAAAAATACTTTGTTTTTATTTTTCCGTTCCATAGGTTTCACTTAATTTTTTCTTTAATAAATCTTTTCATAAAAAATAAAGAAGAGGATTATACCTCTTCATCTACAGGACAACAAGGATAATTGCCACATTGGCAATCACCAGTCATAGTACAGAGTTTAACAGCCATATCTCCACGGTTGGTTTTTCTTGTTACTATGCATTCGTTATCCTCTAATTCGCTATCTAGCATGGTGCTGTGCATGATCCTCTCCTATCATACCTGTGCCCATCATCTTGTTGCATTCTTCATACATTTCTTCGTCCATGCTTTCCATCATCCTTTGGATGTTGCCCATTTTTTCGCCGTTTCCAAGTCCTGTCATCTCTGCTGAAGTAGGAACAGCGTTCATTGCTACTATGTAGGTTCCTATAAGAAGGATAACACCTGCAGCTAGTAGCATCATTTGACGTTTCTTATTCTTTTGTTTCATGGTCTAACCTCCATTAGTTGTGCTTTTTTACTTATCAAAGAACTATTTAGACCTTGTTTGTTAGACCGTCTTAGACCGAAAATAAGTTATTTCTTTTTTATAAAGACGTTGTAGGTTTTTCCCTGGCGTTCTCTTTGTACCAAATTCATCCTATCTAGTTGCAGAAGAATTGCCGAGACTTTTGCTTTGCTCCAATCAAGTCGAAATCGCAGAGAATCCTGTGTAATTTCGCCAGCTTTTTGTACTTCTTCCACCATCTTCTTTTCATCTGGAGATAATGCACGCTTCATAATCTCTACTTCATTTTCTTGCTTGAGAGAGTTTCCTTTCATCAGCAACCAAGCAGCAATACTAATTATAATTGCCAAAAGAGTTGCAACTAAATTTAATACTATTTGTTCTTGATTTGAGAAAGTCATTATATGATCTCCCATTCTCACACCATGAGCAGGAATATTTGTCTTGATCAAGACAGGACTCAGTATCCATATAAAAAGCAGGTAGCAGCCAACCATAACAACAAGAATAAGTCCTATTTTTGTTACATAATCTAATGCTTTGATTTTTGTTAAGAAGCTCATCTCTTTTTGGTATATTTTTCTTTTTAAAAGGTTTTTGAATCTAGATATTTTGTATAATAAATCACTCATTATCTTAGCAGGCTTTTATTGTTCATCGAAGATCTACCAAAATAACTTTTTTCGTTAGTTACTTTTTTGATGCACGTAATTTGAGTCGTCGTAATAAATTTGCATTCGTTACTACAGTAATCGAGCTTAAGGCCATAGCTAATTCTGCAATCACAGGATGCAACAATCCTGCCATAGCAACGGGAATAGCAATCACATTATAGGCAAACGCCCAGAAGAGATTTTGTTTGATCTTGCTAAACGTTTTTTTAGATAGGGTAATAGCTTCCACAACGCCAGTCAAAGATCCTTTAGTCAAGACAAGATCACCAGCTTCAATAGCTATATCAGTTCCTGTACCCATGGCAATGCCGACATTCGCTTGTTTCAGTGCAGGCGCATCATTAATGCCATCGCCAACAAAAGCAACCATGCCATAGCGTTGTAATTCTTCAACTTTTTTTGCCTTCTCTTCTGGTAAGACTTGAGCAATCACTTGATCAATGCCTACTTGTCGAGCAATAGCTTGTGCTGTCACAGCATGATCTCCTGTAATCATCACAGTAACATAGCCTTCTCGCTTTAACTCTTGCAATGCAAAGAGAGAATCTTCTTTAACTGCGTCAGCAACACCGATCACGCCAATGACTCTTTTATTCTCAGCAACTAGCATGACAGTTTTGCCGTTAGATTGATAAGAATCAATAGTCTCTGTTACTTTAGCAAGAGGAATGCGTTTATCTTGAAGCAAAGCAACATTGCCAACAAGAACTTGTTTTGTTCCAATGATACCTTCAACACCTTTACCGCGAATGATCTTGAATTGTTTCACAGGTTTGTAAGTATGTAATTGTGCTTTGGTAACTATAGCATGTGCTAAAGGATGTTCGCTCAATTTTTCCAGACTGGCTGCTATTTCCCAGAGATGAGTTTCAGGAACTAAGCTATGGACTGCAGTAACTTCTGGTTTTCCTTTGGTGATAGTGCCTGTTTTATCAAAGACAATAGTCTTGACGTCTTTCATGGTTTGAATTGCTTCTCCTTTTCTAATGAGGATGCCGTGTTTTGCTCCAATGCCCGCGCCGACAGTAAGAGAAATAGGAACAGCTAAGCCAAGTGAACAAGGACATGCAATAACTAAGACTGCAATAGCAATGCCTAGAGATAGTCCAAGATCGCCGCTAAAATACCACCAAGCGCCAAAGGTCAATAAAGTTAAAACTAAAATCACAGGAACAAAAATACTAGTGACTTTGTCTGCAACTTTCTGGATAGGAACTTTTGTGCCTTGTGCTTCTTCTACTAAATGAATAATATGTGCTAAGAAAGTATCTTTCCCAACTTTAGTTGCTTGAACATAGAGAACGCCATCTTGATTAATTGTTGCTCCAATAACAGGATCTTTAATTCTCTTTTCCACAGGCATACTTTCACCAGTGACCATGCTTTCATCAACTGCGCTGCCGCCTTTGACAACGATGCCATCAGTAGGAATTTTCTCTCCAGGTTTGATGAACAAAATATCTCCAAGCTGTACTTGATCAATAGGAATCTCAAATTCTTGATTATTGCGAATGACTCTTGCTTGTTTTGCTCCAAGTTCTAGAAGTTTTCTAATCTCTTGTGTTGCTCTGCCTTTTGCTCGTGCTTCAACATATTTTCCAGTAATAAAAATAGCCATAATCATAGCTGCAACACCAGAATAATCTTTAGTTGGTAAAAAGAAAGTTAATACTCCTGTGAAATAAGCAATAACTGTTCCTAAGGCAATCAACGAATCCATACTGAAATAAAAAGTAAAGAATCCTCTAAAACCACTCCATACAGTGGAAAATCCTACAATAAAAATAACCGGGAATGCTAAGCCAAGAATAACCCAATTCATAAGAGTTTCAGGTAATAAAAATATTCCTAAAAGTCGATCAGCAAACATCAGAACAGCAATAGGTATGGAAAAAATCCAAGCCCAAATAAGCTTTCTCATCCAGCTGCGAATTTCTGGATCATCTGGAAGTTCACTATGAGTATGGTCGTGCATGGTTGTTAGTCTCCTGTTAGGTAGTTATGCTTTTTCAAAAGTAATCTGTGTTGCTGTATAACCTGCTTTTTTCACTGCTTGTTTTATATCTGTCTCTGTTACTTGGTCTTCACAGTCAGCATAGCCTTTTTTCATTAAAACATTGACGCGAATATTTTTGACTCCGCCCATTTTAGTTAAACTTTTTTCAACATGTGACGCGCAAGATGCGCAGTGCATGCCTTCAATCATCATCGTTGCTTTCTTCATGGTAATTATTTCCTCCATTGCTTAGTCTTGTGTTGCAGTTGTTGTGAAAACCAAAAAGTACCTAAAATAAGGAAGATCAGAACAGGTATCCAAAAAAAGAGCATACCAAAGCCCATAAATCCATAACCAGTACATCCAAAACCTCTAGTGCTGTTGCCGAAGAGAATAAATAAGACAAGTAAACCAACAATGCCCCAAGCTAAGGAAGAGTTATTCTGCATCTTGTTTCACCTCTCGTAAAATATGGATACAATGCTGTGACATGTGATGGTCAATGAGTTGCATTAAAGGTAAGATAGTTTTTTCATTAAGCATATAATAGCGATATTTGCCATCGACTTCAGTCTTGACAAAACCGCATTTCTTCAAGCGTGCAAGATCATGGGAGACTGCTGTTTGATCTAAGTGTAGTGCTGCAGCAAGCTCTGTGACATTTTTCTTGTCCTTTCTTAAAATATTAATAATCTTCAGTCTGGATTCAGAAACTAAAGTACCAAAGAAAATTTTGTAGGCTCCATAAATCTCAGTTTCATCAAATCCTTCTTGATGGCAATGTTGTAATATGGTTTTATTAATCATATGAAAGTTAGATACATATGTTATATATAAAGGTTGCGATTTAAAAGAATGTCCATGTAAAGTATGCTAAAAAACTCATAAGGAACGCTCCAGCGAGGGAAATCAGTAGTCCGGCCTTGAGCAAGTCCTTGATATGCACATACCCGGTAGCATGTGCCATCGCAGTAGGTGGTGTTCCCATGGGAAGCACAAAGTCTAAACTGACGCCTATAGAAGCAGCAACAACTAAGTTAGTCATATCTGTGTTAAGCACTGTAGCAAGTGCAGTAATAATAGGAATAAAAACAGAAGAGGCGGCAGTATTGCTCAGAAAGCTAGTAAGGAGTATGCCTGCAACACCCATGACTAAAAGCACTATAAAATAATGTTGAGAGACCAATGAGGCTCCAAGGAAATGAGAAATGCTATCGTCCAAACCAGAAGTGTCAATGGCCATGCCTAAAGCAATACCTCCTCCAATCAAGATGAGGGAGTCCCAGCCAATCTTATGAAAATCTTTAGTATTTATCAGATTGAAAACTGACAAGAGCACTACAGGAACTAAAGCAATAACGCTGCTATGAAATCCATGC
Organism: Candidatus Woesearchaeota archaeon; assembly: GCA_018302985.1. Lineage (GTDB taxonomy): Archaea > Nanobdellota > Nanobdellia > SCGC-AAA011-G17 > UBA489 > JACOVP01. The sequence continues at coordinate 11,207 of JAGVZA010000014.1, forward strand.
AGACTCTCAGTTATCCAAAGAAGCACAGTGAGTGATAATATTGCTGCGACTTGTATTTGTTTTTTGGTAAAAGGATGCACATGTTTCTGCATTTTCAAAAAATGTCTTTCAGAAGGGAAAATCTTGCGAAGGATATACCAAGTGATCAACACCATGAGTATCATGAAAGGAAATCCTCTCAACCCCCACTCAAGGAAACCAAACGTGATGTCATGTTCTGTCAAGAATTTCTGTGCTATAATATTAGGAGTGCTTCCGATAAGTGTTCCAATGCCACCAATAGTCGCGCCATAGGCAACTGCTAAAATTAATGATTTTCCAAATTGAGATTTAATAGGCCTCATTCTGTTTTTTGCTAAGATAAACAGTGCAATAGGCATGGCAATAGCTGTAGCTGCGGAATTACTCATCCACATAGAGAGAAATGCTGTTGCAGTGAGTACGCCAAGTAAGACCATAGAAGAAGAAACGCCAAATTTGCCAAGAAGCTTATGCGCTAAATATTCATCAAGCCTGTGCTTATGCATCGCAATAGCAAGGATAAAACCACCAAAGACTAGTACAACAACTTTGTCAAAAAACTGGGCAAAGACTTTGTCTGCAGGAAAGCGTCCAAAGACAATAAGTAATAAGGCAACAGCCAATGCAGTGGCATGCAAAGGAATAACTTCTGAGATCCAAAGCACCAGAGCAAAGCCAATAATGGCAATAGTCATCTGTGCTTGGTTAGAGAGTCCTAAAGGAAGAAGAGCAAGAACACTAAAAAGCAATAGAGCGCTCAGAAGAATAATCCCTCGTTTGTGATGAGTCTGCATATAATCCCCTCTTTTCTAGAGAACTAAGAGAAGTCTCTCTTTAAGAATATTATTGTTGTTGAAAGAAGGTAAGCTGTAAAATAAACATCTGAAATTTTGAACAAAATTAATATCTCTTAATTTTTATTTCAATTCTACTACTTGTGAATTTCCTTCTAAAAGAGTAGGAGTTAATTTAGAATTAGGAGAAATAAATAGCTTAATCTAATAACAATATTATCTCTTTGAGATCTTCCACAACTCTTCAAAATATTTTCTAAAAGAATCAGCCGTTTCTCTATCTTTAACTAGAATAATAATAGGTTCTTCTCTTCTGAATAGAATAGCAGTTATATTTCTAAAAATTAATATTTCTGTTGGTGTATAATCAAAAAGAAACCTTTTGTTATAAGTCTTTTTTAGATTTTTCTCAATTTTTGCTATGTAGTTTCTTGCGCTTTCATTGAAAATTGTTTTTATTTTAAGTCCTTTTTTAAATGCAATTCTTCCATATTTTGTATAAAACAGTTCTAATTTTCTTTCTTCTTTGCTTGTTCCAGCGCCGATAATATGAACTTCTTCATTCTTTTTTGCCATATCTAAAAAACTAATAAAAACAGTCTCTATTCCTTTCCATCCCATAAATACTTCTACTTTTACGCTTTCCGGAATATTTTCATATTGTGATTGAAACTCTGGCATAATTTTCTCTAATTCTTTTTCTTCTTGTAAAATTTCTTCTTGTTTTTTACGAAGATAATCTCTAATTCTAACTGGCGGACCTCCCATAAAGTGTTTTACCCCATTTTTTATAATAATGCTGCATAATCCTTTATCAATTAATTTATCAGTTATTTCATAAATTTTTGAAGGAGCAATTTTAGATTCTCTGATAAGATTGCCTTTTGAAGAAGTGCCTAACTTAATCAGAGCCAGATAAACTTTTATTTCTGACTCCGTCAATCCAATCTTTCTAAGGAAATTATAACTTATTTCTTCTTTCATCGTCACCTCCAAAGGGGGGGCTCTTATTTATAAATTTTTCCTTAAGATTTTACTTAATGAATGAAGAAAAAGAACCAAATGAGATACTAGTAAGTGGATTAGAATTAGCTCTGCGTCCAGCAGACGAAAGAGACATAGGTTTTTGTTACGAGTTAATGAGTCATAATATGAGGGATTTGTTTGATAGGAATACGCAAGAAAAATGGTCAAGAGCTAAATTTAGGTCAGGGTTTAGACCAGATAGAATTACAATAGTTGAGCATGAGGGAATGTCTGTTGGATTTTATGATTATGAAATTGTTGAAGCTAAATGGATATATGTACATAATCTTCACTTATCTAAAGATTATCAAACGGGCGTCGGCACCAAAATAATTAGATTAATAGAACAGGCAGCAAGAGATCGTAGCGTTAAAGCTGTAATTGCGAAGGTTTTTGCTGAAAACTCAAGAATTATTAAATGGTTACAAAGGAAGGGGTATAATCTTGGTGAGAAGATTGAACCAGAGAATTCTTATTGGGTGAAAAAAGATTTGCAGGAGATACAATGAGATATTTTAGCATTATATCTTCAATATTTGTAGCAGTTTTGATGGTTTCAAACACAATAGCAACAAAATTGTTCTCTTTAGGTCCTTTTATCTTTACTGGAGCGATATTTGTTTTTCCCATTAGTTATATCTTTGGTGATATTTTGGTAGAAGTTTATGGATATAGTCATTCAAGAAAAATAATATGGACTGGTTTTTTTGCACTTATAAGTATGTCAATTATTTATTGGTTAGTTGGTCTTCTTCCACCAGCACCCGGATGGGAAAACCAAGAGGCATATGTTGCAATTTTAGGAGTAGTTCCAAGAATAGTAATTGCTTCGATAATAGGTTTTTGGGTAGGAGAATTTTCGAATGCTTTTGTTTTGGCGAAATTGAAGGTATTAACATCTGGAAAGCATTTATGGACTAGGACAATTGGCTCCACAATCGTTGGACAAGGAGTAGATACAATCCTATTTACATTCATTGGTTTTTTTGGTATAATCCCGAATCGAGTTTTAGTAGCAGCAATTTTATCAGGCTACATTTTCAAGGTAGTTTATGAAGCTGTTGCTACCCCATTAACTTATAAGATAGTTGGATTCTTGAAGAAAAGAGAAGGAATTGATCACTTTGATTATAAAACAAGCTTCAATCCCTTTAAATTTTGATAGTAATCTGACACCAAATTTACAGCACAAAAGAGAGCAAACTTTATATGGACTCAAGAACTAGGTAAAGTAATGTGTCTCGCGATCCCTGGAAAAATAATTAAGATAGAAGATGATGATGCTATAGTTGATTATATTTCTGAAAAAAGAGTAGGAAAAATAGTGGAAGGAACTTACAAAGTGGGTGATTATGTTATTATTCAGGGCGGATTAGTTATTGAGCAAATACCAGAAGAGCAAGCAAAAAAATGGTTGAAAGCATTGCCAAAATGACTCCAGAAGATCTTTTTCTCAAATATGCCTTTCCATGCACTATTGTGAAAGTGGCAAGAAAAGAAATCACGCAGCAAGAATATGAGTCTCTTGAGCAGGCAGCAAAAGAAAATCAGCCAGTGTCAAGAGAAAGATTAGAGAAGACTTATCCTGCTGCTGTAGCAAGAATGAAAGCAGTAGCAAAGGAGAAAGGGCAAGTCTATTTTTCTGAGGAAAATATTCGTGATTATTTTTTAGGCAGACATAATGAATTGTTGCGAGGAACTTTCAAACCAACTAAAGAGCAAGGACCTGCGCTTGATGAGAATCTCCCTCAAGCTATTCGAGAACTTTGTCTTATCACAACAGGAAAGATAGTGAAAAAAGGAGAAGCATTTTATGTAGTAGAATTTGCTGCTGGCAAAGAAACAAAGCGAAGAGCAGTATCTAATATGCTTGCGTCTGATGCAGAGATAGGAAATGTAATTAGAATGCATTATGGTTACGCTGTTGAAAAAGTGTCTTGATGTGTTTTCTTTCGTTCCAAAAAATAAAGCAATAAACTAATACCGCTTATAAGAAGCAGGCTGCCAAAGAATTCTGAGAGTGAAAGTGTGTGAGTCACAAAAATAAAATTAAGCAAGGTTGTTACTGGACTTCCCAAGAGAAGAATAGCAGTGGCAGTAGTGATCTTCACAGTCTTGATGCCGTTGTACCAAGTGTAAGTATAACCAAAGAGTAAAAGTGAAGTAAAGACAGTCCATAAGAGTTGCTTACCAGTGAGCTGCATAAGTTGACCTAAATCTTGGGTGAATGCCAAGAAGAGTAGGATGAACAGAGAGCCAAAGAACATGCGGCCAAAGGCTACAATTGTTCCAGAAACAGTTTTAACAAGGTCTTTGGAAAGAATGTTTTCTACTGCCCAAAAGACAGTTGCTAATAAGATCAATAACTCTCCAGTGCCAAAAGAGAAAGTCTGTAGTTTTAAGAGAAGGAAATTACCTGCAAGAAGTAAGAGCGCAGAGATAAAGACAGTTTTATGCAGTTTCTCCTTCAGGAAAAAAAGAGCAAGGACTGCAACAAAGATAAACATAGTCTTATGAACAAAAGATCCTGCTGCGCTGCTAGTTAAAGAAAGTCCCTTGAAGAATAAGAGAAAAGGAATGCTGCCTCCAACAAGACCTATAATAACCAGTCTTCCCCAGTGTCGTAGAGAAAGGGTTTTCAAAGTGCTGAATTCTCGCAGGAGTAATAAGAGAGAGAAAAGAAAGAGTGTTGTCATAATATTTTTTAAAAAAGTAAAAAGATAAGGCTGAACCATCGACACAGAAAATTTATTGAGAAAAATAGAAAAGCCGCTGATCAATGCAGTCGCAAAAACTAACCACACCCCTTTAATAGTCATAGAATGAAAAAGGAAGATACATTTATAAATATTGCTACACTTTCTCTTTAGATACTACTAACTTTTTATGGTAGAAAGAGATGAAAAAGAGAGATGAAAAAAGAAGTCATCGTGATTGGTTGTGGTCCTGCAGGTCTTTCTGCAGCAATTTATTTGGGAAGAGCAAACATCGATACTTTAGTTCTAGGAAAACAAAAAGACAGCCAAGTCATGAAAGCTCATCTTATCATGAATTATTTAGGTTTCCCAAAAGGAATAACTGGTGAACAGCTCCTCAAAAATGCTATGGATCAGGTAAGAGTATACAATGTTCCCATCCTAGAGAATGAAGTGATTAATGTCGAGCAAGATAAGGAGTCATTTATTTTAGAAACAGAAGATGGCAAAGTGTATGAATCTAAAGCGCTTATCATTGCAACAGGTACGCCTATTAAGCTTTCAGGCATAGAGAATGAAGAAAGATTGACCAGCAAAGGTGTTCATTATTGTGTAGAATGTGACGGTCCTCTCTATCACAACAAGAATCTGGCAGTCATTGGTAATGGGAATCATGCGGCAGAGGAAGCTATCCTTCTTTTGTCCTATACTAAGAACATAACTATAATTGCAAATGCAGATCGATTTGAAATATCTTCAAAGTTACGAGACCAGATAAAGAAGAACAAGATTCCTATGATAACAAAATCAGTAAAATCTTTCGACGGAGAAACGAAAATAGAAGGCATAACACTCATGGATGGTCAGAAGATGAAGTTTGATGGTGTCTTCATGGGTTGTGGAGAGCTCTCTGCTTTTGACTTTTCTGCGAAACTCGCTTTAACAATCGAAAATGATTCTTTGATTGTAGATAAAAATGGCATGACTAGTGTGAAAGGTATTTTCGCAGCTGGTAATTGCATTTCAAAGTGCAGGCAAGTCGCGAAGTCTGTCGGTGACGGATGTAATGCAGCCTTGTCAGCTATCAGGTATGTGCGCAACAAAGAAGTCTATCAAGATTATGCAACAAGCAAGAATTAACAAGGAATGGCATCAAGATCATAAAATGCCTAAGAATCCAACAGTGGAGCAAAGAAGCAGTTGGCATGAAGAACATCAAAAATATTGTTCCTGTAGGCCTATGCCTAAAACAATAATCAAAACATGAGGTGGCAAGTGATGGCAAATTATACAATAAAATATAACAGCGGTGCATGCATTGGTGCAGGTTCTTGTGTGGCAGCATGTCCTGAAAATTATAGCTTGGGAAGCGACAATAAAGCCATAGTAAAAACAAAGACTATAACTGACAAAGAACTCAAGAAAAATATCGCAGCAGCAAAGTCCTGTCCAACACTAGCCATAGAGATTTATGATGCCAAAGGTAAAAAAGTCGCTCCATAAAATCTACATATTTGGAAATCCTTTAGTTGAAGAAGATACTTTAGCCGTCCTAGTGGGGAAACAACTGCAGAAAAAATTTCCTCAGATAGAATTCAAGCACATAGATCCTACTGAAGAAGAAATCCAAGAGCAGGAAATAACTATCCTTGACGTCGCGCAGAACATTGAGAAGGTGACTCTCATTGAGAATATAGATCAGTTGGAGCTTGGTCCAAGAGTTTCTCTCCATGACTTTGATGTTACTTTCGCGTTGAAATTGTTAAAGAAGATCGGGTCAATCCAAAAAGTAAAGATCATTGCTATTCCTATGAAGTATAGTCTGGAAAAAGCATGTAAAGAAGTAGAGCCCTATGTCCACTTGACTCTTAAGAAGTGAGTTGCGCAGCTCATGCAAGGATCATAAGCTCTGATTAAAGTTTCACACGTATGTTCTATCCAATGTCTTGGTTTGTTGATGTTTTGCTGTACTAAATCAAAGATATCATTGCGCATGTTGATCTGATTCTGTTGCGTAGGAACTATGATCGTGCCATTCTTCACAATGCTGTTCTTGTCAATCTTAAGCCTGTAGTAAAGTGTTCCTCTGGGTGCTTCAACTACACCAACGCCTTCTCCTGCTCTAGCTGGAATAGGTTCTGGATCTTCCTTATGAAAAGTATATTTGTCAAGAAGTTCTAAAGCATGGTCTATGCTATGCAAAATTTCAATTGCTTGTGCAAGATTATTATGGAAGACATTGTAGGAAGGAAAGATTTTAAGATAGGTTGAAGCATCTCGTTTAGTATGCTCATGCAGTAAGTCTTTGCTGAGATTTATTCTTGCTAAGGCACCAACCATATAATCTCCTTCATGAAATCTATAACCAATAGCCTCTGAGTAAGGAATCACTACTTGCTTGAGATGCTTGAAATAATCTTCTTCCTCTATGCAATAGCCTTGTGTGCTTTTAATACATCCTTCTAAAAATCCAAACTCCTCAGCAGCAAGCGCGACAAAATTAGTTTTTCGAATAAATTTGAATTTAGTCTTGGAAAAAAGATCTATTAAACGTAAAATTATAGGACGTATCTCCTTGAGCTCTGCTATGACTTTGTCTATTTCTATCCTTTCTGGAAAATGAGTAAATCCTCCGACAACAGGATAAGGTGCATGCACTGATCTACCAGCAACTAGGATGGAAAGATGATTGCCAACAGCCTTGACATGGAAAGCGTCATGAATAAGGTCGTGATGTGACTCATTGAGCTCTAAAATAGAGTCTTTGCCAAGTTCATCAGGAAGCGCAAAAATATAGAGGTGCAAAGCATGATCTCTAATCATTAAGCCATACATCGCTAGTTTCCTAAGCATGATAGTCTGTGCTGTGGGTCGTATGCCTAAGGTCTTTTCTATAGCTTCAATACAACAGATCAAATGTGCTATGCTGCAAGTCCCGCAGATTCTTGAGACGTGCTGTGGTAATCCCACAACAGGTTTTCCTCTGATAGCCTGCGTGAAAAATCTTTTATTTTCTGTAATCTTGAACTTGACATCCTTGACTTTATTGTTTCTGATTTTGATTTCTAGATCTGCATGACCTTCTAATTTAGTCAGATTTTTAATAGTGATGTCTGATTTATGCAATGTTAAACTCCTTGAGGCATTTGTTCACAATATCCAAGAATATCTTTTCATCCATAGGACATCCAGGCACCTCATAATCTACTTTGACTAATTCCTTAAGATTAGATACTTTCTTGCATTGCTTGAAGCGGTCTATGAGAAATTGAATTTCCTGCTTGGTTTTCTCATCGAAATAATTTCTTTGCGCAGAGGGCATGCCTTGAATTGCGCAGCTTCCTATGGCTACTAGTTTCTTGCAGTTCTTTCTGATTTCCAGAAGTTCTTTCTTCATGGCAGTGGAAGTGATTGCTCCCTCAACAAATGCTACATCTATTCCTTTGAGAGTGTTTTTGCTCTGGAGAATTTTTGCGTGTTTGAATTTCAGCAATTTGAACCATTCTTGGTAATGATCATTCAGAAGTTCAGTGAACATGATGGTGCTGTCTTCACAGCAAGTAAAGGAAAACCATCCTATATTTAATTGCTTCTGCCTCTTTTTCTGCATAAAAATAAAAAACTCTAGAGGTATATAAAGAATACCTATACTTTTGGATACTACAAGAAGAACTTTTGTAGATAATAAAAGCTGTAGATTAGAGAGATGCCTAAAAGAATGCTAAGGCTTCCTGCTAAAAATTGTAATCCTTTTAAGAGTCTGGTAAAACGCTGGACAAACAGAAAAGGCAAGGCAAGAACCATGCTAAGGAGCAGCATGCCTAGAGTTGCGCCGCTGCCAAAGACAAGAATAAAAGAGATGCCTTGAAAAAATGTAGGGGTGGATGCAAGCACCAATAAAGTCAATGCAGCGCTTCCTGCCAAGCCATGAATCATGCCCATGAAAAAAGAAGTATGATAATGCTTGTGAGCAAGAGAATGGTCATGCGTATGCAAGTGTGTATGGGGCACAGAATTATGAGTGTGTTGATGCGCATGAAGCTTGTCATGAAAAAGATCCCAAAGAACTTTAACACCCAAAAAGACTAAAAAAATGCCTACAAGAAATTCAAAAAAAAGAGCTACACGTTGAGGCAGGGATATTTTGAAAGCAAGTAAAACAATGCCAACTAGAAGAAGAGTAAGTGCATGGCCAAAGCCCCAGAAAGATCCAATCAAGGAAGAAGTTTTGATATTTTTTGTTTTACTGGTGATGGCTGTCACAGCAAGGATATGGTCTGCATCTAAGGCATGTTTCAATCCTAGAATAAATCCTAGGCTTAAAGCAGTAATTAATTCCCAGGAAAAGAAAGTCATGCAATCACCTTAATAAGAAAGCGAAAGAAGAGGTATATAAAACTTGCAGCTACACTATTCTACTTAAATCCTGACAAAGATATAGGAAGAGTATTAGACTATAACAAAATTTATATAGAGACTTAATTAATTACTAAATATGAAAGAAGTGGTAATTATTGTTCTAGCCTTACTTCTTGTGGGATGTACAACTGAAAAATTTATCAATGATGGAAGACATTATGTAGGCTATATATACAATGAGAATACATCAACTTGTGAAAAAAAAGAAACTGATAATTTTAAAGATCCATACAAATATCACACAATAGATGAATGCAATCAAGCATATAATTTAATCTAACGTAAATTAAAGCTCGATTTCTCCTAACTTTACGATTAAGAGAATTTCAATTTCCTCGAAAAATTCTGTATACACTTAAGCTTTGCGCATAAGTAAAGAGAAGCTCGATATAAGAACCAAAAGAGTAAGTATTTGTATTTCAATCCCTTTGAACGGCAAGCTTCCTAAAGAAAGTGATATGCCAAAAAAACTAAACAAGAGAGGAAATAGCCCAGTAATGCACAAAGGACAAACTCCTGTAATAAATCCACCGACAGTGCCAACACCAGTGAGAGTGCCAGCCTTGCTACAGCTCTTTCGTTGCTTATAGCGAATAAAAAGTAAGATGCTATTCACAGCTATAAAAAAACCAATGGCAAGTGCAAATAAAATAGAAAGTGTTAAGGAAAACCAGTCTACAGTTGCAGCATAAGTAATGATTAAGGGAATCGTATTGTAAAATCCACTAAAGAGAACATTCAAGAGAAGATAAAGAAAAAAGATACAGAAAAACCAGATGCGATAAGGCTTCTGAAAGACGCGTTTCATTCAGCAACTAGTGTTCCAGTTCCCATGCCCATAGTGCATGAAAATTTATAATTGCCTGGTTTAGGAAGAGTGAATTGAATAGTGTCTTTAGGTGTTCTTGCATATTGAACTACACCAAGTTCTTTGATAGCAAAAGATCTATAGCATCCAGAGACGCTGGAATCTAAAGTAAGTTCAACTGGTTGTCCTGCTTTGACTTTCAAAACTTGAGGATAATAATTATAATTTTTTTCACTGAGTGTAATTTTTTGTAAATCTCCAGTGCCTACAACAGTATTGGTCTGTGAAGAATCATTGCCAGTAAAAAGAAATAAGGCTCCTCCTATAACTAGAATGCCTATCAATGCAATGATGGTTGTGTTTTTCATTGTGATGTTATTTTTTGTTTACTATATAAATTTTTGGATTAACTGAAGAGTGCGCTTCTCGGTCCGAATATCATAAGCCATGTCGTTGCTAAAGTCAAGGCTGCAGTGATCGTAACAATCAAGAGATATTCTCCTTGTCGTTGTCGTTCAGCATCTTTCATTTCTAGATAAATCATATAATTCAGACAAAGCAGGATAGCTCCACCAACTAGGAAAACAATCACAGCCATTGCTTGTAAATGATCATTCAATAACATAATTGCAGTCATGCCACCCATGAGACCACCCATAAAGCCAGCCATAATGCCTTCTAAAAAACCCATGACTCCGCAACAAGAACCCATCCAAATACCTAAACATATCCCTACTAGCATGCCGAAGACACTACCGATAAACATGCCATTAGTAGCTCCAACATAAAAACCAGCAAGGAATCCAGCAATCATACCTATAGTCATGCCAATCATCATCCCAGACATGCAAGAAAATTGTTTGTAAGCATGCACTTGATGGATCAAAGGAGTCAATAAAGCATAGCTCAGTGCTGCTAAAAATAAATACAATCCATAAGTATCAACAAAGTTAGCAATGAATCTGAATTTAAAGAAATATAATATTGCCAAAATAGCAAAAGAAGTAATCAGGGAATAAAAAATAGATTTCAAGAGTTCTCCTTCTACACGATTGCCATTGAGTTCTTTGAGAAAGTGAGTAAAGGTCATAAAGAGGTTCAGAAACAACGCCTATAAATAGGTTGCCTTTCTATTTGGAAACCTCTATCTAACTAGGGAAAGAGTCTGGAAAAGGCAACTTTCCAAGAGGATATGTTGTTACTAAGCAGTTAATACAAAACGAAACATTTATATAGGAGGACTGCTGTATATACAGTGTTAAAGCGGGCATTTATTCTCAAGGATAAAGGCACTTTAACTTATATTCATTTAAGGAGGAAATAACAACAATGACAAGTACAACTACACCCCCAGCACCAACTGGCACTGATTATACAACTGCTGCAGCTATGACTAGAAACATGGACAGTGCATATTTAGCATTACGCACAGCTGCTGAAAATGGCAAGCCATTAGATGGTGCTACTGCTTACAAAATTGAAGCTAGCAAAGCTATCACTGCTGGTCTTGGCGGAGTTACTAACCAACCTTATGCTGGTAGATTATTTCGTGGAGTTTTCAAGGATCTTGACGAAGTAATTGCTCAAGTAGATGCAGCTGGAAAAAACATAGACCCAGAAACAAGAGATTCACTGATTGCAAAAGTGTCTGGAGAAACTCGTGCAGACATAGTTCACCCATATCTTTTAGATATGCCTGCTAAAGACGAAAACACACGTCCTTCTAATGTAGCTCTTGATCAATACAGAGTAATTGAAGGCATGAAAGCTGCGAGATCAATTATTAACGCTCCTGCTACACCAACACCAGCTCCTGCTACACCTTAAGCTTATTTTTTCTTTTTTTCTCTTTTTTCTTCTTTATTTTTTATCACAATAATACTTATATAGAAAGTATGCTCTCTTTTTTACATGGATTCTTTAGAAGGGGCGGTTAGACAGTTATATCCAACAGCAAGTGTTTTCTTTGAACAACAAATTGTTCCACAACTACAAAAAATTAGAGAACAATTAGCAGCAGATGCTTCTAAAGCAGAAGTAAGTGCAGAAATAGCACATCTCAAAGCACTTTATGGTAGACTTGCAACTCTGCATTGTCAAGATAAAGGGGCAACAAATGCAAATTATGCAGCTAGAATGGCTGCTACAATTGCTCCCAGTAATCCTATTGTGTCTTGTGACGGCTATGGGAGAGTAGTGCAAGTAGCATATGCAGAAATAGAACTGGGTAAAGCAGCAGCATTGCAATTATTAAACATTGAAGAGCATCTCTTACAGACAGCAACGGTACAAATTTTCTTTACAACACAGGAATAAAAAATGAAACGTATAGTTATTCTTGGCGCTGGTTTTGGTGGTGTGTACACTGCGCTTAATCTTCTTAAGAAAATAAGATACGATGATCCTGTTGAAGTCATACTGATCAGTAAAACTAACTATTTTTTATTTGCTCCTATGCTACATGAAGTTGCTACTGGAGGTCTAAATAGAAGTAATATTGTTCAGCCTATTCGAGAAATTATTTGTCATCCTAGATTTACTTTCTTGCGTTGTACCATCAAGGAAATTCAAGCAGAGAAAAAAACTATTATTACAGATAAAAAGATAATAAAATATGATACTTTAGTTATAGCTCTAGGTGCTGAAAATAATTTTTACAATGTTCCTGGTGCAAAAGAACACACTCTTCCTTTAAAATCTTTAGAAGACGCAGTGAAGATCCGTAATCATATTTTAGACAGGTTAGAATACTCTAGTGCGATGCATACATTACATGCCAATGAGCCAAATCTCACATTTGTTATTGTTGGTGCAGGTCCTACAGGCGTAGAGCTAGCAGGAGAATTAGCTGAGTTCATAGATCAAAACTTACAAAAGAATTATCCACACTTGAAAGGATATGGAAGAAAAATTTACTTAGTGCAAAGCAATCCAGAAATTATTCCCTTTATGCATCCACATTCACGGCAGCAAACCCTAAAGAAATTAGCAAAAGAAAGAATCAACGTAATAACCAATGCTCTCGTTACCAAGGTGACAACAGAAGGAATTGAAATCAATAAAAAAAAGAAACTCAAAACAAATACTGTCATCTGGACATCAGGTGTTAAGCCAACTAGTATACCAACAAAACCGAAGATTACTAATGAGCGGGGTTTTTTTGTAGTCGATAAATATCTTCGTGTGCAGAACCAGAAGAATATTTATGCAATTGGTGATTGTGCTTATCTAATTAATCCTCGTGATAGAAAGCAAGTGCCTGCATTAGCACAAGTAGCAGTAAAAGAAGCAAGAATAGTAGCAAAGAACATCGTCTCTGAAATAAACAATCGACCTCTGCAAGTATTCTCTTTCAAATCTTCAGGAACTTTAGTGTCTGTAGGAAAGCGCTTCGCAGTTGCTGACTTGCATGGGTTTAGATTTAAAGGATTCTTAGCTTGGTGGCTTTGGAGAACTATTTATCTCACAAAATTAGTGGGCTGGAGAAATAAATTGCAAGTAGCTTATGATTGGACGTTAAATCTCTTCTTCCCAAGAGACACTACGCAAATTTAACCAAGCTTTCTTTTCTCAATAAAGAGTTTCATTTCATCTACAAAAACTTGTGCTTCTTTTCTATAATGGTCAAAATCCTTGCCAGATACAGATTTGATATCTCTATGCACAATTTTCTTGAAGATAGTATACAAATGGCGCATAGTTTTTGCAGCACGATGACGAATATGTCTTTCTGCATAGAGTTTTTTGTCTAGCATGTCAGCTACATGATCTGGTGAAGGCGGAATTTCCCCGACAGTCATTAAAGCAGCATGTGCAGAGTCAACAGCAGCCCAATAAAGATCAACCATGGCAGTTAACAAATGCTGGTCAGCGCGATGTAGAGAAGCAGGTGCTAAAGTAAAATAAGTCCAAATAGCTTCATCACTGGGTCGTATTCTTCCTTGATCTAATAAAGTTTGCAAAGGATCAAAAAATCCAGTATCTACTAAGGCTACACCAGAGCGTAAAATGTTAATGGCAACTGGGTCTCCTGCACGGGCATATTCCCAAAAAGCAGTTAAGCGCATAGATTGGATATGTAATCTTTTGGGATCTACTTGTGCTATGGCTCTTTCAGTCAAGATACGATAAGTTTCCACTAGTTCTTCTGTAAATCTAATGCGAATATCATCTAAGATAATTAAAATATCAATATCTCTCTTGGGAGAAGGATTGCTCTTGGTTGCAGAGCCAAAAAGAACTATGCCTGATAAAAATTTTCCAAACTCTTTATACATAATTTTCGCAAAATCGCGTGCTACAGTAATATCTTCTTGCAAATAAAGAGAAACATTTTTCTGTGGATTTTTCTGCACATCAAACTTCACGAAATAATCACCTCTATTAATAATAACTAGAAGTTGAGCTATTAAATACTTTGTGGTTGAGTTAAGTATCTCCTCCAGAAGAAACATCTCCCCCATCTAAGCAGCTGCAAGATCCATCAGTGGGATAAATGTGAAAGCAAAGACTATTGCTTTGAAGATCTGGCGGTGTGCTGACAGAAATTTCAGCAGGCGAAGTTCCTATGGTTGAGTAGATGCTTTCTGAAGGGATAAAAAGTGTAGCAACAGTCTCATAACTATATTCAAGGAGAGGAGAACCTAAAGCCATAGGCATGGAATTGGGAGTTAAGTCAGCACCAAGAACAGTGACTAGAGGAGGTCTGTTTATCGCGTCGCTCTCTGATACACATTGAGGAGTAATCTCCAAGAGCATAGGTTCAGTGCCTATCTTGACTGTAGTGTCATTAATTTTAGTGGCATAGAGTTGTTGAAGACCCATGGAAAAATCAACAGTGCCAACAAGAGTAGTTAAAGTTTCTTTAGTCATAATATATTGTTCTCCATTGCCTAAAAGTAAAACTAAAGAAATATATTTGCCTGATAAGCGTACTTCCAATACTTTGGAAGGAATATCGATCCAGATGCTGTCTTTAGTGCCTGTATTCAAGCTTGCTAATTCATTAACTTTTTCAACTAAGTGACTGACAGCATCTTCTGCCTTTGCAATTTTATGAGTCTCATTGATTTGTTTTGCGGCATAGAAGAAAAGCACCAGAGAGATAATCACTAGTCCTCCTATAAGAAATAAGAGTTCTGTGCTGAGTTGTGCTTTCTTCATGACTCATCTACTCTAAGCCGACTTCAGACCACAAAGTCCAGTCTTTGGAAGGAACCATGTCTCCAACTAAGAAGCCGGGTGATTGAGGTACACTACCGAAGTAAGATCTTTCAATGTCGCTCCAGCGTGCATACTGGTTATCAACTCTATAAACTGGAGAATTAAGTACATTCATAGCGCCAGTCCAGGAAGTATGATGAAATCCTTCTTTTTGTCCGCCAACTTCCGCGATATATTTTCCTGTATAACCAGATTTTTCTAATTTCTGTACAAATTCTTCTATAGGAACATTACCTTCACCAGGAGACAAGTGTTCATCATGGTACCCGAAGTTGTCATGAATATGCACATTACCAATAATGTTATTTTTTGATAATTCGCTAAACTGCTTGCTCATCCATTCTTTGAACTGTTCATCACTGCCTGTGAAATATTTCTTCCAGAAGTTTAAGTGGCCAACATCAAAAGTACCTTGAATATGATCTTCTGCAATTTTTCTCGCTTCTGCTTGCTTCATGCCTCTTTGTTCAACAAGGCGTTTGGCCATTTCTTCTCGTGATTGTTGAATAATTTCTTTATACTCTTTTGGATGGCTACCATAACTTTCAGGACTCCAATTTTCAGGAGAAATGAATAAGGGTCTTTCCAAGTGCTGTTGCTTCTCTAGGTCATAGGCATGCAGGGCAGATCTCGCCAAACTATCTTTGATTTCGTCTAGAACATATTCTTGTGCAGGCTTCAATTCTTCTGTTTGTTGCTTGAGTTGATAGAGTTCACGATCACGGGAGGTGGCAATCTCTTTATGAGCTAAATAATTTTTTTCTCGTTCTTCTTTTAAGCGTTGGAGAAAATTTTCAGGTTTTTCTAGATATTCTTTAACTTCCTCTTCTTCATAGAGTTTACCTCTTTCTTGTCCAGGCAGCATACCTCTCTCTTGCAATTCTTTTCTCAGCATCTTTCGCGCAAAATCTACATTTTGTCCTTTTTTTTGTATCTCTTCAAACTCTTCTGTCATTTCTTTAAGTTTTTCAAATTGTTTTCTTTCTTCTTTTGCTAGAATCCAGAATCTATCGCGCTCTCCCCTCATGAGTTCTTCTTGGTGTTTAGTATACGAGCCATAAACATTTGCTAGTTTGACAGGTTCATTAGCTTCTTTTGCTCTTTTCTGTTCGTCTTCCAAAAGATCTTTAAAAGTTCTAGTTGTTCTATCAAGCTCACCCTTTTCATTAACAAAAGAGTGAATAAAAGAGTGGTCTAAAGGAATATTAATTAGTTGTCCAGTTTTTTCATTTACTAGTTGAATAGGCATTCTCTCTTTTTCTTTGGAGTACATCAGGAATTTGTCATCTGCTTCAACAAGTGCTCTAGGTAGTTCTCCATGTCTGGAACCAATATGCACTACTACTGCGCCACCGCCAGCTGCTTCCGCACCAAATTCTGTCGCTCTTCTTATCTCATGCATGGATTGTTCTTTCTGTTCTCTGCTAAAGCCTTGGCCTGTGAATCCGGAGAGTGGTCCTAAATCTGGAGCTGCATGCGTTGATATTTCCACTTCGTTAAGCCTTGCCAATTGGCGCATTTCTTCTCTTTCATTATGTCCATAACTTTCTGGAGTTCCACCTTGTCCCCGTTGACCTTTGCCTGTACCAAAAAATGCTAACTCAACACTTTTAGCGCCGCGAAAAATATTAACTTTTAATCCTTCATCAACTTGACCACCATGAGAAATACCTAATTTTAAAGGGTCTAAAGAAAAGTCACCTTCCTTAATAGGTCTTCTATCCAGCGAATGCCAATAGTTGCTAGTTTCCATCTCTTTTCCTCTTTCCTCCACTAATCTTTCAGTCTTTTATAGTTTTCTATGAGAAATAATGGGTAGTTATTGATCTAATAAACCTTTAAGCTTGTCTATTGACTTTTTTCCTTCTCGATATTCTTCATAGCGTTTCTTAGCATCTTCTTCTGTGCGTTCTTTAAGCATATTATACTCTCTTCGCATTTTTTCATGGTCACTTGTTGAAGAATTTACTCCAATGAATTCAACTAATACTAAGGGAGGGTAGCGATAATGTTCAACGTCTATTACTTGTATCATAACTCCAGTTTCATTCGTAAGAAGAGTATATTGTCGGAATAACACTTCATAAGAATCGCCCAATATTCTTTTTATTGTGATAGTTTTACCTTCTATAGTGCAATCTCTAGAAGAAGCAGAACTTATTTTACTCAACAATCTTTCCAAAGATATATCTTGTGTCATATATTTTTTAGTATAAACATATCTATTTATAGTTTTCTATCAGCCAAAAACGTTTTAAAGAACACTAAAATGCTCAAACATATGCAAATGGAAAGATTTGACGTTACAGATTTGTTTACAGATGAATGTACTCCGGCAAGACTATGTCTGATAGATTTAGCGGATGCTATCTTCTTTACTCAAGACAAGGCATGGAGAGAAGCACATACACAAGCAGTAAGAGAAATATTTCAAGATGCAGTAAGAGTCTTGGAAGTCAATTATGAAACGCAAAGAATTTATGCAGTGGTTGATACTCCTAGGGGAGTTGCTATAGCTGAGGTCTGTACTCTCCCTATGACTCATGTTTGTTTTGAAAGACAACAACCAGTATTCTTTCCAAGAAGTGGTAAATATAATTAAAAGAAAAAAAGTAGCGCGGGGTGGATTTGAACCACCGACCTCTACCCAAGTTTTTTTAGAACTTTTCGGGTGTCTCTAGTCCAGTTAGGATCTATATGAGCCCGACGGACACTCCTGACTGTCCTACCGCGCTAAGCAGAGTGAGTTTAGTATCGTTTTTAAAGGTTTCCCAAAGAGATTTAAAGGGTTCTAGTATTTTCTGAATATGGGAATCCAAGTTGAATTTAATCCAGACCTTGCATTAAGAGACATGGAGGAGCATCGTCAGGGAAGAAGATCCATAGAAGAATGTATCCCGGAGAATATACAAGAAGAGGGAGCATATCCATTTCTCAAAAAAGGTCAAAGAAACTATTGGATGTTGGGTGAAATACCTCTTGTAAGAACAGATGGGATCGGAAATTTATCTCGTCCTTTAGCCAGCATTGTAATTCTAGAAGCTACACATTTTAGTAGAGATGGAGAAATGTACACAAGAGGAAGATATCTTGTGAAAGACGTTTTTGACCCGAACGACAAAAAAGTACAGTTTGAAGGTTTTGAGCGGCGCGACTATTAGTTACTCTTAAGAAAAAACAAGCGCCCAGGGCAGGATTTGAACCTGCACATCCTTACGGACACAGGATCTTTACAGAGACTATAGCAATCCTGCGCAATACCAGGTTATGCGACCTGGGCATAGAAGAAACGCTTTCTCAGGTCTAGTAATAGGGTATGCTCTAACTTTCTTGGCGAAAGAAGAAATCAAGCCAGGTCAGAAATATTTCATGTGGTTAGAACGACTTTTCAGGTTAACCATTATTCTAGTTTTACTGTGGAGTATAGGAACAGCAAAAGCTATGATCCTTCCTTTTATTTTAGGTATTATTATTGGTTTTTTCCTCAAGTTACGGTATCTGTATTTAGGAATAGGTCTTGCAGCAGCTAGTGCTTTGTCTCTAGAACTGTTTGTGCTTATTGCAGCGCTTATCTTGGTCTACGGTCTTCCTTATGGAAGTATATCTTCAAAACTCAAATTGCCTTTGCATGCTGTTTTCTTTTTTATTCCTGTGCTCATTATGCTTTTTTTTAGTCCAAACAACACAGCTAGTCTTTTGGCTTTTGTTGCTGGCGCTTTAGTTTTGCAGAACTAGAAAATATATAGGAAAATTAATATAGTCTTACTCAAGACCTTCTAATATGTTTCGAAGAGTAGCACTCATTATATTTTATGACAAACAGGGAAGAATATTATTGCAAAATAGAAAAGAAATCAGTAAATATGGAGAAGAGTGGGGATATTTTGGTGGAGGCATAGAAGAAGGAGAAACACCAGAAGAAGCACTAATCAGAGAAACAAAGGAAGAATTAAATTTTGATCTCAAGAAATATACTTTTATAGGTATAATAAAAACAGAAGATCAAAGAGGAATAATTGAAAGACACGTATTTATCTCGCCTTTACCAAATATGAAATTATTTGATCAAAGAGAAGGTAAGAGTATGCAATTATTCTCTCTGGATGAAGCTAAGAAAGTAAAAAGTGTATTTGGTGATGACCAAGTAATCAAGAAGTTAGAGCAAATGGAATTTCCACCGCCAAAACCTTTTAAACCGCTTACATCTTTCTAAAAGCTATGAAAAAGCCAGTATACACTATTCTAGACTGTTACACTGACGAGCCAGCAGGACTTGGTGTTCCACCCTATTTAGGCACTTATCCTAGATATCTCGCTGGTAAATTACATCCAGAGCAAGTCAACTACATAACTATTGATGACTTACGCTTAGTCAAGAATTATCACAATCGCAAACCACAAAATGAAATTGTCACCAACATCAAAATATATAACACAACTAATCAAGATATTCCAGATATTTTAGCAAATACAACACACTTAGTAGTTATTCTCGGTATCCAAACGCCTGGTAAATATCTCTCAGCTGTTCCTGGAAGTATGAAAGAAGTAGTCTCGTTAATTACTGATCTCCACTGTAAAAAGATTCTCACAGGTCCTGGTATTTTCGGCACACAATTGATCGGAGGTCGTAAAGCAGAATCAGTTCCTGACGGAATATTTGATGAAATTTGGAATGCACACTTCAACTTCAAAGAAATTAAAGACTATGCTCTCAAAGGTGCTTATATTGTCAAAACTATTCCGCAAAAACGTATTATAGAAATTGAAACTGGACGGGGATGTACCTTTGGCAAATGTTCCTTTTGTACTGAACCTATAAAAAATAAAGTAGAGTTCAGAGATCAAGAAGACGTAGTAGAAGAAGTAAAACTCTTGCATTCTTATGGCTGTGAATTTTTTCGTCTAGGAAAAGCAACTTGTAGTCTAAGCTATAAACATGGAGACGTTAAAGAGTTAGAAAAGTTATTCAAGCCCTTGTCAGAATTAAACTTGAAAGTCCTGCATATCGATAATGTCAATCCTGTCTACGTCAACGAAGAAAGAACAAAATTAATCGTAAAATATTGTACAGAAGGAAATATTGCAGCATTTGGTGTGGAATCATTCGATAAAAATGTTGTCAAAGAAAATACGCTTAATTGCACGCCTGAAAACGCGTATCGCGCCATAAAAATCTTAAATGAATTCGGATCGCAACGTGGTCCAAGTGGTATGCCTTATTTTTTACCAGGTATTAATATTATTCTCGGCTTGAAAGGAGAAACCAAGGAAACTCTCCAGGAAAATTACAAATGGTTAAAGAAAATCTACGATGATGGATTAATGATGAGAAGAATCAACATTAGACAAGTAACTATCTTCGAAGGAACAAAAATGAATGAAGTAGGCTACAAATATTTCAAAAAAAATAAAAGATTATATTTCTCCTTCAGAAAGAAAATTCGTGAGGAAATTGATCTGCCTATGTTACAGCGTGTTATCCCCTTAGGAACTGTCTTAAACGATGTCTACACAGAAACCCATCAAGGCAATGTAACCTTTGCTCGTCAATATGGAACCTATCCTATTATTATTGGCATGAAAGGTCGTTTCCCTCTAGGTGAAAAAATAAGTGTTAAAGTGACTGGGCACATGCTGCGCTCTATTACTGGAGAACCAATAGCTCCTCTACAAACTATTCCTATGCATGAAGGAAAGAGAATAAAATAATAAACTGTTTGCTGTGTTAATAAGGATTTTTCCAGAAATAATTAAAATATTTCATAAAACTCTGCTTGATCTTATCAGACTCTAAAATAAAGGCAAAAGATTGCTGGCTCCATAATACTTGTGCAACTTTATTGCCAAAAATAATAATGACCATGGGAACATACATGTCTTTTGGAAGAGTACAATATTTGTAGTAAGCTTGTTTATGTTTTTTGATGTTAGTAGGCTCAAACCCTTTCAAAGAAGAACCATAGCTGACTAAATCATGCATGACATGTTTATTTTCTATTCTTCGAGTCATCCAATGTTCAAACCAAATTTGTAGATTTTGAGGAACTGCTTGATAGCCTTCGAAGCTATTGCCTCCAAGCCAGAAAGATTCTTTATAATCTAGGATTTCTTCAAACAAAGATTTAATCGCTTCATTCCCTCGAAAAACTTCTGCCTTAATATCTGGTTTCGAAAGTTCAAAGAGGTTTTTAATACTAGGAATTTGTTCTTCCAGATCTTTTAATTTTCTCTCCCTTTCTTTGATCTCTTGCAGAAGCTTATTAGGATGTGTACATTGATAGGTTCTTTTTCCTTTTTCAACAGTATAAGAAATCAATCCTGCTTCTATGAGTTTGTTTAAGATATCATAAATATTTCTTCTTTCTATACCTGTTTTTTCTTGGATCTTGTTGAGAGTAGAAATACCTAAGTCTAGAACAGCAGCATAAACCTGGATTTGTCCGCTACTGAGTCCCAATTCTTTGAGATTGTCTAGATTCATGGTATTGTACAACACCATAAATATTTAAAGCTATCTTTTGATAGTATACTACTAACAAGTAATAATAAAAACAACAAAGGAGACAAACAATGACACAAACAAAAAATTTAGCATCTTTGGTTTTAGTAGGAGCAATGACCTTGGCAGGATGTGATAAGATGGAGAATAGTAACCCCTCAAAAAATTATTCTAGTATGACCTTGTTCATTACAACTGCAAAGGAAGTAATTATAGAACCTCATTATGGTCTAGATTCAATGATTATGGACGGAATTATTGTTACGAGATTTGCTTCTGGTAATGGATTAAATGTGCCTAATATAAAAGAATCAACTGTCTATACTAAAGGCTCTCCAGAATATGCATCTTTGCGTCCTTTACTAACTGTAACAAAGGAGTATTAAAAATGATACAAAAACAAATTGAAATGTTAGTAACTAATGGTCAAGGATTTTACAAACCATCAAATAAAGCTGAATTTAGAACTGTAGCAGGTGAAAAGGCATCTTTAGATATGCAATTATTTGGTATGGAATTGCAAAGACATTCTCCATCAGCAGATACTGAGTATATGACTGAGTTTAAGAAAAGCACAAAATATAGGTTGTATACAGCTATGAAGGAATTTGTTGATAGGATTACTGCTCACCAAGAAAAGGAAAAGCTTTGGGCAAAGCAATATGAAAAAACACTAAGAAGAATGAACTAATTTTTAATGATCCTAAGGATAAAACCCACATATTTAAATAACATTAGAGCAAAAGGAAAGTCTATGACTCTCTACCTAATTGGTCTAGGTCTCCACGATGAACGAGACATCACTCTCAAAGGCTTAGATGCCATCAAAGCATGCAAAAAAGTCTACTTTGAAACTTACACTTCTAAATTGAATACAGCACAGCATAATATGGAAAAACTCTATGGAAAAAAGATAACTGCTATTCCTAGATCATTTGTAGAGGAAGACGCTGATAAATTGTTAAAAGAAGCAAAGAAAGAAGATGTAGCTGTCTTAATTGTCGGTGCTCCTTTAGCTGCAACTACCCATATTGATTTATTCTTAGAAGCAAAGAAACAAAAGATCCCTGTAGAAGTCATTGAAAATAGTTCAGTCTTAACTGCAATAGGTATCACAGGATTATTTTTATATAAGTTTGGGAGAACAACAACCATCCCACTCAATAATGAAAAAATTACTAGTCCTTATGATATAGTTATGGCAAATCAAAAAAATAAAATCCACACTTTATGTTTATTAGATATTCAAGAAACAAGTATGATGACTGCGCGTGAAGGTTTAGACTATCTAATTAAACAAGGATTAAAAAAAGAGACTCTTGTTGTTGCCTGTGGTGCGCTTGGTGCTCCTGATCCAGAAATAAAAGCAGGCAAAGCAAAAGATCTTGTTATCAAACGTTTCCCACAATGCATTATTGTTCCAGCAGATCTCCATTTTAAGGAAGAAGAAGCTTTAGAAGCTTGGAAAGAGAAGTAAACTCTAATGAAAAAAATAATTCAAGTAACAGTCAAAACAAACACTCCAGAGACTAAAATAACAAAGCAAGAAGGAGATAAATGGAGAATGGATGTGCATGCGCAACCAGAAAATAATAAGGCAAATTTAGAGATTATCAAGTTTTTATCAAAAACATATAAAGCAAACGTCACTATTACTTGCGGTCTGAGATCTAAGGAAAAGACTATTTTGATTCTAAATGCTAAAAAAGATCCAGATCAAAATGTTTAAATCTAAAGGTTGATCAAATTGAATTTTCGCGATGTCCATATAGAAGAACCTCCATTAATTCTATAGCTTTCCAGTTTTAAGATGCTTTCTGATGGCCAAAGTCAAACAAAGGCACAATAGAATCTTCTAGCACATCACCAGTCTTTGCATCTATGCGTACGTTCACCAGTTTAAAGCTGTTCGTCAAGAAGCTAATGTTCCACAAAGTTCTAGTAATAGTTTGTAACAACACTATAGTCTTAGAAGGCTTTTCAGTCTTGTATTTTTCTTTTTGTAATTCTTGGGCAACATGCAATGCTTTTTTGATGTCTATAGCCACAGTTTTCAAATCCAATGCTTGTACAGAATCCTCTGGTTTCTTGAACACAGCAGAGTCTTTCGTTGCTAATTTCACCTTATCATCTACAACAAAGGAAGTAATGCTATCGCCTTTAGGATAATAAAAGTCCAGTTGCCACCAATCCACATCCTGTCCCTCTATGATTTTGAAAAAACTAGACAAGTAAGCAGCAGGATGATCTGCTAGCCACGCTTTGAAGGTAGGAGAGTCTTGGACATGTTCTAAAGTTTTCTGTAAATTATGCATCTAAAATCCTCTGAGAAATCTTTTCTTGTAAGTCCTTGACAAAAGCATCTACTTGCACACCAAACTGTACTTTTCCTCCTCGGGAACGCACTGCTAAAGTTTTCTTCTCAACCTCTTTATCTCCAATTGTAACAATATAATTAACTCTCTCTAGTTCAGCATCTCTAACTTTTTTCGGAAGTGTTTCTGGTTTATCATTGAGTTCTACACGAATGCCTGCAGCAAAGAGTTTGTCATAGACTTCTTTTGCAAAAGAAATATGATCATCAGTAACAGTAATCAATTTGACTTGCACAGGACTTAACCACAACGGGAATTTGCCTGCATAATGTTCAGTCATCACACCAATAAATCTTTCCATGGATCCAAGCATAGCACGATGAATCATGACTACTGGATGTTTCTTGCCATCAGATCCTTCATAAACTGCATTAAAGCGCTTTGGTAGTTGGAAATCTAGTTGAAGAGTTGCACATTGATGTGATCTTCCTAGAGCATCTTTGATATGAATGTCTATTTTAGGTCCATAAAATGCTCCTTCACCTACTGAAATTTTATAGGGAATCTTACTGTTCTCTAATACTCTTTTCAAGAGAGATTCTGCTTTGTCCCAGAGTTCTTTATCTCCCATTGCGCTTTCAGGTCTGGTGCTTAGTTCAAGACTAAAAGGAAGTTTAAAGATCTCATTGTAAATATAATTAACAAAATCAAGTACCCTGTTCATTTCTTCTTCAACTTGTTCCATAGTGACAAAAATATGACCATCATCTTGAGCAAACTTGCGAACTCTCGTCATGCCACCCAATGTTCCTCGAACTTCATTTCTATGTAGGAAACAAAAATCAGCAAGACGTAAAGGGAGATCTCTGTAAGAATGTGATGTGCTGTTGTACAGTGCTAGATGGGAAGGACAATTCATAGGTTTCAAAGCAAACTCAGTATTATCTACATTAAGGACAAACATATTCTCTTTATAATGCTGCCAATGGCCACTGGTTTCCCATAAAGTTTTGTTAAACATCTGAGGGGTAATAACTTCTTGATAGCCACGTTTTCTGTATTGTTCTCGTAGCAACTGCAAGAGTTCATTGTAAATAATAGTTCCTTTAGGTAAAAAGATTGGGCTTCCAGGAGATAGCTCATCAAATTGAAAGAGTTGTAATTCTTTACCTATTCTTCTATGGTCTCTTTCTTGCGCTGTTGCCAGCTTCTCTAAAAAGTCTTTTAATTCTTGTTCAGACTTAAACGCATGGCCTAGAATTCTCTGGAGCATGACATTGTTGCTGTCATTTTTCCAATAACTGCCGCTAATATTTTCCAAGCTAAATGCTTTGACTCCACCAGTTGTTAACAGAACAGAGCCAGGCAGTAAAAGATTGAAAGATCCATAACTAAATGCTTTAACTTCTTTCTTATAAGCTTGTAACAATTCATTTTGGAAAGGATGTTCAGCTTTAACAATACCTTCTTTGATAGCATAATTCTTCTTGACAAAATCATCCATCTTCTTGCCTATTTTTTGCAGATCAGTGTGAGTAAATTTAACATTAGCAAAATCAACAGTAAATGCATCTTTCTGTGACAGAGCTAAAATAGGGATTGCTTTGGGAAAGAGTTCATGTACCGCCCATGCTAAAATAAAAGAGCCAGTATTCTGTAAAGAAGTATTGTGTTGTAAATCTAACTCTAAAGCTTTAGGTTTCAATGCTGCATCTTTCTTGATAACAGCTCCTGGTTGGCTTAAATCAATACTCCTGGATAATTCTGAGAGAGGATGTCCTTTGCAGCGCCATTCAAAAGATTTGTACCAGCCAAAAGGTGCTCGAATGACAGTGTAACCTTCTTGTATCAGAAGTTTTTTTGCATCATCTAAGATGTGTACAGCAATAGTAGGATTAGCTAATTCAGAGCTTAAGTGTGCATAAGGATATATCACAAGATTTTTTGCTTTGAGTTGTTCTGCAATGTCTTTTGCTTCAGCAACAAGGCGTTCAGTAATCTCTTTCTCATGAGCTTCATCTTTTTTTTCAACAGAAGTCATAAGCACTAAGCATTCTTTGACCTCTACTTCTTTTTCATCTACTTCTTCTGCGTTCTTCAAGGCTTTTTTAGTAGGCTTAAACTTCAGATAATCAGCATGAATGGCTAAGATCTTCATAAAGAAAACGCTTCAAAGAAACTATTTAAACGTTGCGAAGTCACTGAAATAAATTATAAGTAACTTAATCGCTATATTGCTTAAGCAGTTAATGAACGAATTGCTTCGCTATATCTGCGCATTCTATCAGTCAGAAGAACATTTGGTCGTTGATCTCCGCTTGTTCCTGCCATGGAGTTCTCAATAATACCAGGAATAAGACGACGTATTTGTGCATAATGGTCGCGTCGAAGATCTAAATTTGCAGTAAGAATAGCACCCATAGATTTCCCTAAAATAGGTTTTTGTTGAGCAAGATTAAACAAAGATCCCCATTGCCTTACATGAGCAATAGTATCTGCAATATCTTTCCTATCTGGAAAATAACCTGCATTAAGATCATCAGTAAGTTTGTCTAAATCTACAGGCTCTCCTAAAAGTAAAGTGTCTAGTTGTCTAAAACCTGGGCTAAAAACTCCGCTTGGTCCAGTAAAACCATCATGTGCAAAAAGATATTGACGAAATGCAGCAAAATATGCTGATGTAAGTTTGTCAAAACAATGCATTAAAGATTGGGCCTTCTCAAGACTAGCACGAGCCTGTTCAAGTCTTTCAAAATAATGGGTGCTAAGGGTAAATCTTACAGAGCGGACTGCATCACTAAGTTGTGCTTCAATAAGTCCATGTAGAGTATAAAAGCTAAGTTCCGCAAGTCCAGCAACTCCCTGTGTAAAAGTGCGTGGATCAGAAGTAGGGTTATCAAAAATTAAAGCGCTATAAGTTATGATATTTGTTTGACCAGATCTTTGTGCTAATTGTGTTGCTAGAGATTGAAGATGTTTGCCTTTAGGAAATTCATGACGCAAAAGGCTTTGTACTGCCATTTGAACATCTAAATGTGCAAGACGTACTGCATCATCTGAAAGAACAGGCAAGGAGACAGGAATAGTTTGTTCTATCGCTTGAGGTAGAATCTCTTTACAATCAGAATCTGCTAAAATAAAAGGGAGTCGCTTAACAACAAAATCACTAAATGCTCCCAATGGGCGATTAGGTGTTCGACAAAGATCTTCAAGACTTTTGTTAGGACTAAATAAATCATGTATGCTAAGTCCTTCAGGAATTGTTAAAACCATGAAAGAAGGCAGAAGAACGTGTTTAAAAGCTTTATCTAAATGGTTAATTCTGGAACGTTTTCTGCTAATTTAGCTTCAAGAGCATTTGCAACATAGGGAATCATGATGCCATGTGCAAAATTTCGAAATCCAAGTATAGTTGCCTTATGTTCATTTCCTATAGAGACTATTCCACTATGTCTGATCAGCATCATAGCTCTATAATCCATCATTCTAGCCCAAACTCTTGCTTCATGCCCTGAACTCATACCAGGATAACCTTGAACGTGAACGACTCTAGTCGGATCTTGAATGAGCCTGTAAAATGCATGAACATCATGGATTTGATGTAAATCTAAAGTAGCAACATTGCTTCTTAAATAATGCTCGCCTACTTCTTGAAATAAGGCTGTAATTCTTGATTGGCAAATATCTCGAAGTTGTTTGCGTTGTGCAAATTGTTTTGCGAGTATTTGATCTGTATCTTCAGTCATAATATAAAAAAGCTAAAATAAACTTTATAAAACTTGTTGTTGGTGTTCTATAAATGTTTACATACATCTCAGATCATCACTACTATCTTAGAATGAAAATTCACGACAAGATTTTTATAGTATTAAACTGAGAAAAAAATGATGATCTTACCAGTAACTCAAATTGGTTCTCTACCACATCATACTGTAGCTGATGCAGTAACTTATAGTCGTAAACATCCCATTCCCTTTCTTCCAGAACGCTTAGTCAGCAATAGTGAATATATGCTCAGTCTAGTAAATGATCCTGGAAGACTAAGTTGTTTAGATGATTTTACAAAAGAGCCTTTTGTCGGACAAGTAAAAGTCCAATGTATTGGTCCTATGGCACTCATGCGAGAAGAGCGTTGTAATGCAAGAGAGGCAGTAGGAAAAATTAGAACCTATTTGGATACTATTTTTGATAGAATAAATGCAACAGGACAAAAAATACTATTTTTAGATGAACCTGGATTATCTCATACTGATACCATGCTCAGTGAGCAACTCTGGAGCACTATTTTTGATGCCTATGATGCAACACCAGGTATCCATAATTGCGGAAAAGTTCCATTTGAAGCTATGTTTCAATCAGAGGTTGTTCGAATAATCAGTTTTGATGCAAGTAGATATAGGCAACAAGCAGAACAAGCACTCCCTAAACGAAATGGAAAAAGAATTGCCTGGGGTGTAAAGAGTATTGAAGATGTTCTAGAGTTCAAACCTGGAGACCTTATAACTCCTCCTTGTGGAGTAGCCTTCAAAGATAAACAAGCGTCTGTTCTGCATACTGTTCCTGAGTGTGAAGCTATCTATAGCAACTTAATGGACATTGCAACAAAACTGACGGCAAAACCTTAATAAACTATAAGAAGTGCCTAAAGACTATGCATAAAAGAGGAGTATTGAGTATTCTATTTGGACTTTTTATACTATTCTTACCCTCAGCTCTAGCACAAGTTACAGTTTCCGGTCCAGAACAAACTCTAGTCAATTTCGGTGATGCAATAACGCTCACAGGTTCTATTTTACAAAGTACAGATATGAATGGATTTTTAAAATTCGAATTAAATTGTGGAGAAACTGATCTCTTAGCAACAAAATCTTTAAGTCTGCGAACTAATACAGCAAAGGAATTTACAGAAACTTTAACAATTCCTCAAACCCTGACTGGATCTTGTACTGTGCATACTTTCTTTGAAGAAAATGGTAATACTGTAGATGAGACAGAGTCAAGTACTTTCACAGTGAGTGATGCTCTCAATGCTCCTATCATCATGAATAAAGAATCTGTCCAATTAGGAGACAGTGTAAGTCTTTCTGGAACTATTACTAAGATGAATGGTGAAACTATTGAAGGTATTGGAAAGATTGCATTCAAGCAAGGAAAAAATGTTGTAATACAGGACACAGTAAAAATAACCAAGGGAAAGTTCTCTTATACTTATGAAACAGAAGATAATCCTGCAGGAACTTATGAAGTGCAAGTGGAAGTTACAGATGTCAATAATAATAAACAAATAGTTACTTTTCCTAACTTTGTCATTCTTGGCAATGTTGGGTTGACTATCACTTTGAATAAAAATGAATTCTTGCCAGGAGATAAAGTAAAGATTGATGGCACTGCAAGAACTGGAGACTCTAGAATAACTAAGGGAACTGCATATATCACGCTTGACGGACAAAGGGAAGAAACAACTATTATTTTAGGTCTCTTGAAACACACTCTCACTTTGCCAATAGATATCAAAACTGGCGAACACACACTCACTATAAATGTTGAAGATGTTCATGGCAATAAAGAGACACAGCAATTTGCTATTACTATCCTCGCAGTGCCGACACGTTTGGAAGTATTGACAAATCAAGAATCTTTCATGCCCGAACAGCAAGTAGCGCTTACACCTACATTATATGATCAAGGAAATGATGTTATTGCTACAGCTATAGAAGTAAATGTGTTTGATGCAGAAAGAGATATTGTTTTTACAGACACGATTCAAAGCACCGAGCAAACTTTATTCACTCTGCCTCGATCTGCAGCTCCTGGGTTCTGGAAAATAAAAGCATCAGCCATGGATGTTGAGACTCTCATCTCCTTCCAAGTGCAGGAATTCAAGGTCCTGGAAATAACACAGCAAGAATCTACTCTGTACTTTAGCAATACTGGTAATGTTCCTATTAAAGAAGTGCTTACGTTAACAATTACTGATGGAATAGATAAAACAAGAACTAAAGATAAAAAAGTCTCTCTAGCCGTAGGAGAAAGTAAAAATTATGATATTGCTTATCTAGTAGGTAAAGGAATCTACACGGTACAAGTAGGTGATCAAACTTTTGAAAATATTACAGTAGAAAAAAGAAAATGGAACTTTCTACCCCTTATAGCAATTATACTGGGTGTAATCATTATTTATTTCCTCATTAAACTTGTAGTCAATAGAAAACCCTTGCGTCATAAAATCCACCACGATCAACAAAAACATCACCTACAACCACACCACCCTCAAAAAATGCAGGAACAACAACCTATTGTTAGACAACGTTCTCAAGAATGGTATGAAGAAAAGTTGAAAAGAGATTTAGCAGAGCGCATGGAAGCACAAAAAAAGAAAGTCACCTTTAGCTTCAAGAAGAGAAAAGATGAGTATGTCGCATCGTTGAAAAACAAAAAGAAGTCTGCAGATATGTCAAGACCTTGGGTAAGAAAACCTATAAAGCAAGCAGAAGCAGAGCCAGAAGTATTTACTAACAGTCAAGAATTTTCTGATCCTTGGAAAACAACTGAAGAGCCTCCAAAGAAAGAGAAGAAGGAAGAGAAAGGCAGCAGTTTAATGGGAATGTTTGATTAAATAAAGAAAATCTTGATTAGCTTCTAGTTTCTCATACTTTCCAAAAAATGTTTGTAAAAGACGTTCAAATTGTTTGAGTTTCGAAGATTTTTTTAAAAACGTAAGCGCAATAACTGCTTTAGGTTTAGCAACTCTCTGAATTTCAGATAACGCTTGCTGTAAGTCGCAATGATGTAATACAGTCAAAGAAATAATACTGTCAAAAGTTTTTGCAGCAAAAGGAAGTTGCTCAGCTTTCGCCACGTGTCGTTCTCCAATGCCTTGATCTAACATCTTTTTACTAGGATCTACAGAAATAACAGTAAATTGTTTACCTAAATGTTTTGCAACAATGCACGTGCCTGCTCCAACGTCTAAGATCTTGCCATGAAACTGTGCATGCTGTAATAAGATTTGTAATTTGGTAAGTTGTTCTTCTGCATGAAGTTCATCATAACCGGGAGCTAGTCTATCGTAGTAGTTCATAAACTAATGATCCAAAGAACATATTTAAGGATTTCTTACTTGGCTACAAATACCTGCAACGCATTTGGTTTGAAATTTACCATCGATGCCAGTGCAAAAGTCAGGACATTGATCAGATATATTTACATAATTCACATTCCCATAAAAACACTGTCCAGTTGTAATATGAACACCGCAAGCACAATCACTATCTTGTTGACAGGAAGTCTCTAAGTTTTGAGGCGGAGATGATGCACAACCAACTAAAAAAATAGCACAAAGAGTTAGTATAATTAGTTTCATATATGTACAAAGAAAGTCAGATTTATAAACCTTTTGAGCTAGCCAAAGTTATGGATTACAAGACCATTTCCCTCTACAAATATGTAAGCTTAGATGAGCCAGAAGTGCTGAAAGAGAAGCTCCGCAACTACTGTGAGGCTCTAGACATTCTAGGTAGAATCCTATTAGGCAAAGAAGGAATCAACGCTGCAATCTCAGGAAAAAAAGAAAACATAGAGAAATTCAAGCAACTGCTCAAGAAAGATAAAAGACTTGCAGATCTTACCTTTCGTGAACTAGAGGCAGAAAAAAATACTTATCATAAATTAGTAGTGCGTGTTCGTAAAGAAATAGTCGTCTTTGGCAAAGAAGTCAGCTTCAAAAACAAAGCGCCCTATATTACTCCAAAAAAACTGAAGATGCTCTTAGATAAAAAAACTGATGCTATTCTCTTGGACGCAAGAAACAGCTATGAAATAAAACTAGGCAAGTTCAAGAATGCTATCACTCTTCCTATAGAAACTTTCAGAGAATTTCCAGAGGCTATTAAAAAAGCAAAACTACCAAAAAATAAACCTATCATTTCCTATTGTACTGGTGGTATCCGTTGTGAAAAAGCAGCGACCTATCTCAAGCAGCAAGGATTCAAGGAAGTCTATCAGTTGAAAGGAGGCATCATCCAGTACATGAATGAATTCCCAAACACCTATTTCGAAGGAAACTGTTTTGTCTTTGACGATAGTTTAACGCCAAGTTTGAAAGTGAAGCCTATTACTACTTGCGATATATGTCATGCAACGTCTGACGTCATGATCAATTGTCATAATTTGGAGTGTGATAAATTATTTATCTGTTGTCCTACTTGTCAGACGAAAACAAAGAAACATTGCTCTCCGGCTTGTGAAAAAGCACCTAGACATCGACCATAAATGATTTAAATTTTTGTAAGTTGCGGTTTCTTAGTTTCTTGTATCTTAGCAAGAAGTTCTTCTACAACACCATCACAAAGATGAGTATAATAATACTGGTCAAAGTGAATAACCGATTCATAAGCGTGAAGTACATCATTGAATTTCTCCTTAATTAACATCAAGAAATCACGTAAATCCTTGGCATTAACAAAAAACATCATTAGTGACAGATCCCAAATACCTATCTGATCCATAAGTGCATAGAATCGTTCATCAGCATAGAGAAATTGTAAAAACTCTTGCTTTCTTTTCTGAGAGACTGTGCGTAATTTTATGAGAATAGAAGTATATTGAAAATTCAACAAGTGGTAGTTTAAACGAAGAATAAATCCCTTGATAATGCCAGCACCAATCATTTTCTTGATTCTATAATCCACAGTATCATAGGAAATATTCAGTTTCTTACCTAAGTCTGTTAAAGATATGCGTGAATCTTCATGGAGTTCTTTCAAGAGTATAACATCTTTCTCATCAATCTGATACTGTTCTTGTTTCTTGCTGGTAAGCTCTTTGTCATAAGGGAATCGAATGCTTTTGGTATAGACCTCTTTCCTTTTCAAATCACGAATATATCTTTGACTAGTATGGACAAAGTTTTTGACAATAGTTACCATAGAATCATTGATATATTCCTTCAGAGGAGTAATAATGCTTTCGAGAAGGCTATCATACTTGTCTTCATATAAGGTAGAAAACATAAGAATTAATTCCCATTTACCTCCAGTTTCGATAACCCAATTGATAGGAGGATGTTGCAGAAGATCATGAATAATCTGTTGCATCTTCTCTTGAGACAGCGCATGAAACTGTAAGTAGATTGCATATCGATGAATGCCTAAAACTTTAGGATCAAGAACAGTAAACACGTCTGTGATAATATTCTGTTTTCTAAGATTGTTATATCTATAAGTAACAACTTCAGTGCTCGTCTTAAGAAACTTAGCTATTTGAGAGAGTGGAGTTCTGCTATTAATAGTTAAAATGTTAATGATCTCTCGATCTTTGTTATCTAAGACTATCTCTGGTTTATGTTCTAGTGCTCTAACTTCTGCTGGTTTTCTCATATTTTAAAGAGTACGTATCTTATTTATATATTTTGCGTATTTATCAAGAAAATAGCTAGGTAATTTTATATAATATGTTAAATAAGCCCTATATGATAGTCGACACTATAAAAGTAGTTCAAGAAGCTTCAAGGCTAGCAATAAAAGAGTTAGAAGGCATCTGTTTAGAAGAAGTACCTAGACTTGGCATTACAAAAACACATACTGATCTACTAGGAAGCCACACAGTTGTTACTTACCCCCCATTAGATGCATTAAGGGAAATAAATAGCGATCTTCTTTTTTCAGAGATACAGTTCCAAAATAGAATAGATGCCTATATGCATATTCCTTTCTGTGAATATCCTTGTAAATTTTGTCCATATACAACCATAGGGGTAAGAGGAAAAGATGGAGAACGAATTCCTGGTTATATAGATGCACTAAAAACTGAAGTAACAACTTGGGCAAAAAAACTTAATGAACAAGGAGCACAAGTACGATCACTCTATGTTGGTGGAGGAACTCCTTTCGCTATTCCGGAAGAGGATTTAGAAGATATTATCTCCTTTACTAAAAGAACCTTGCCATTTGTAGATCTGTCAGAAATTTGTGTAGAAACTTCTCCTCGTGCAACTCTCCAAGAAGAAGCAAAAAAGAAATTAGAAATGTTAAAAAGATTAGGTGTAACCAGGATGAGCATTGGAATACAATCTTTCGACTTTGAAAGTTTAAAAGACATGGCTCGAACTTTCCAAGGACATACTCCAGAAGATGAAGAAAGGGCTGTAAGAACTTTGCTTAATTCAGGTATTCCAAACGTGAATGTAGATATGATTCAAGATTTACCTATAAAATCAAGAGAGTATCTCGAGAGATTACAGCATGATTTACTAAAGATTGCTCAGTTAAGACCTCAGCATGTAACGTGGTATAATCTAAGATTAAGACCAGAAACAACCTATGCTAGACAAAAAGAAGGTAGGGTAAAACTGGTTACTGAAGAAGAAAGTCTACACACACGACTAACAATCTGGAATTTCATGGAGTCTATAGGATACGTAGTGCTAGAAGGAGATCGTTTTGCGTTAGCAGAATCCTATGAGGATCGATTTAGAAAAACAAGAGGATCTGTAACTACTGATTTATTGGGGATGGGTGTTTCAGCATATTCTCATGTGCAACCCGGCTTCTTTCAAAATACACGAGAAATAGGATCGAATGTAAGAGCAGACTCTCAAAGAGCAATAGAAAAATACATGAAACAAGTTAGAGAAAAAGGTCATGCCATTACCTATGGATTTCCTTTAACACCAGATGAATTATTAGCTGGAAAGCTTGCTTTAGGACTTAAAAAAGGAGTTTCACATGAAGAACTCCACGAGGCTTTAACATACGCGAGAGAATGCGGAGCGTACAATGACATAATACTTCAACAGTCACATGAACTAATAGAAGCAGGTCTTCTAGAAGTTAGAGACGGAAGAATTCAATTTACAAGAAAAGGACGCTTGTTTGAAAATGAAATTTGTGCTAGATTTTACTCACCAAGAGTCATACATGCTGCACATGAGAGAAGAGGGACTCTAACACCAGAAATTACAAGTCAATATGAACAATATAGGGGAAGACAAGAACTTGATCAAATAGCAGCAGAGCAGAGACCTCCATTTATATATCTTTCTTAGTAAAAAGAAACTTTTATATGCAGTAGCGTTAAAAAATAGGGATGACATGGAAAGCTGAAAAGACTGGATTAACTAAAGAATTCAATTTCAATAATTTTGTTGAAGCAGTCGCATTCGTGGATAAAATAGTGCCTCTCGCAGAAGCAATGAATCATCACCCAGATGTTCTAATATATGCCTATAAAAAAGTAAAAATAACTCTATTTACTCACTCTGAAAAAAAGATTACCAAAAAAGATTATATTTTAGCTAAAAGAATTGACCAAATCGAAAAAGACATTAAAAAAAATATAGAAAGAGTTGAAGAAATTATTAAGGAAGCGCATGAAGTAATAAGTCCAATAGAAATTAATAAAAGGCTTCCAGAAAAAATGAACGCTAATATCCTTCAAGGCATTCTTAGACATTTGCAAGAAAGTGGAAAAATAGAGTTTGCGCCAAAAGGTGTACTGTGGATTTGGGTAGAAAGAAAAGAACTTGATGCCTTAATAAAAAAAGGAAGAGAAATGTAAAAAGAAAACAACCAATATTGTTATAAAGGTAAAAGATATAGAAAAACTATGGCAAAAGTCTATAACTATACAGTATTAATAGAACAAGATGAAGATGGTATCTATGTAGCTAAAGTTCCAGACATCCCTGGATGCTATACACAGGGAAAAACTGTGGAACAAGTCATGGAAAGAATTAAAGAAGCAATCGAAGTTTGTTTGGAAGCTGAAAAAGTAACTTATCAGCCGTTAAAGTTTGTAGGTATCCAGCAAATTTTAGGGTTTCAACTTATTCATCAAAGTGGAAGTCATACTCGATATAAACATGCAGATGGTCGTCTTACTGTTGTTCCAGTCCATGGGAATGAAGATTTAGGAAAGGGGTTGCTCTCGGAAATTCTAAAACAAATTAAACTTGATAGAGAAGAATATGATAAATTAAGAAGAAAAGTATAGCTACAATGTCCTTCCTCAAGAAATACAACTTCAAATCCAACTTATTCTTCTCGCCTATGGAGGCGTGTTCAGACGTAGCCATGCGTACTCTCTGCTATGAGCAAGGCGCAGCTTTAACCTATATCGAAATGATTCGTGCTTATGCCTTAACAAAAAAGAAACAACGTTTTCTAGAAAAATTAGATCCATCTCCAAACATTCGTCAAGGTCTCCAGTTGGCAGCAGTCAAAGTCAATGAATTAAAGAAAACTTTAGTTATGATTAAAACAAAACAACAAGAACAAGATCCAAGATTTATACATATTGAAACTATCGATCTTAACTTAGGTTGTCCATCTCCTGGATTAATCAGTGAGGGTGGTGGTCCAGCATTAATCAAACGAGCAAATAGAGTCAAAGAGCTTTTTGAAACATTAAGATCAACCTGGGAAGGTCCAGTATCAGCAAAAATGAGACTAGGTATGACTCAAATGGAAAAAGAAAAGAAAATCTATCTCAAAATCCTTAACGTTGCAGAAGAAGTAGGTATGGATTGGATAACAGTACATCCTAAAACAGTTAAAGATCCTTCTCGCGATCCTATAGACTTGAGAGCTTTGCAAGAATGTGTAGAAAATACATCCACTCCCATTATTGGAAATGGTCTAGTAACAGACGAAGCATCAGCACAAACAGTGTTGAAGACAGGTGTCAAGGGCATTATGATCGCGCGTGCAGCAGTAGCAGATCCCTTCATTTTCAAACGACTCAAATATTATGAAGAGACTGGAAAAAAACTACAACAACCAACAAAACAAGAATACGAGCAAGCGTTCAAGAGATATCTAGAATTAGCAAACCAAGCAAAAATTCCGCAATATTATATTGAGTATCATACCAGAATGTTCCAGTTAAAGATCAATAATCAATGGGATCATTTCCACAGTCCTAAAACTATGGAACAGTGGACTTAATCACCGTATGTAAAAAGATAAAAGAAGTTTTAATAAAGGTTCAGAAACATCAGAATTAATTTTTTCGTGAAAATCGGTAAAGAGCGCCTAAAGCAAGAACTCCAATACCTATAATACTAGCACCGATATATTGAGAGGCTTCATGTCTATAGATTCCTAAAGGCATTATTTCACGTGGTATTTCTGCGATCTCTGCTATATAATTAGGATCGGAATTTAAACTAGTGCTTTCAACCAACATCTCAACACCCAAAGCAATATTCAGTCCTGCAAGTACTACGTCTAATTTCGCAAGTGTGCTTTCTTCGGGAAGTTTCATAATATTGTAGTTTAAAGAAGGTTTTTAAGTCTTTCTATTATAACTACTATATAGTTAATAAATAAGGTATAATACTCTAAGAAAACCTTATAAATAAGCTACCAACTGGTAAGATATATGAAATCTCACATAAATCACCAATCTCTGGAAAACAGCCACAATGTAAGTAAACAATGGCTTCTAGGCTTTATAGAGAGTGCTGCAGTATTTAGTATTATTATCAAAAAAAGCAAAAATACTTTAGGGCAGCAAATTGTAGCAGATTTTACCATTAAATTACCAGGATCAGAAGTAGGTATCTTAGAAAAAATAAAAGAAGTATTGCAAGCAGGTAATATTTACTATAGAAACAAAGAAACCAAAGATGAAGCAATATTAAAAGCAACAAAATTAGAAGAAGTAAAAAACATTGTAAATTTATTCAAGCCGACAGATTTTCTCTCAGAGACAAAAAGAAAGAAGTTTGAAACATGGTCAGAGTGTATAGCTATCATAGAAAAGAAACAACATTTAACAAAAGAAGGATTTCTCAAAATTGCATTATTGCGTGATGTGCTTAATTACAAGAAGAAGCAATGGAACAAGAAAAAGTATTGTCATGTACGTTTGGAAATTGATCCTTGTCATGTCTATCAAAAAGAAAAGAAACTCCCAGAGACTTGTCAACTTTGTTTCAAAGGGCATCTCAAGGAAGCAACACAATGACTGACCAAGAATTCTGGAAGATTGATGCGGATTATTTTGAACATAAAGTTACTCAGAAGTATGAAATGCAAACAGCTCCAGGTTTAACAGAAGACACTATTCGTCAAATATCAGCAGATAAGAAAGAACCTCAATGGATGCTTGACTTTAGATTGAAATGCTTTGAGCTCTACAAAAAATTACCTATGCCTAACACTTGGCCAGATGGTCCAGATCTCAAGGAATTAGATTTAGCTAGTATCTCTTATTATATCAAGCCAGGAACAAAAACAGAAAGTGATTGGAATAAAGTCCCGGCAGAAATTAAGAAAACATTTGAACGTTTAGGCATTCCAGAAGCTGAACGTCGTTCATTGGCAGGCGCTGGCGCGCAGTTTGAGTCAGAAGTAGTATATCATAATCTCAAGAAGCAATGGGAAGATCTTGGTGTTATATTTACTGATTGTGACGTAGCTTTGAAAGAACATGAAGAACTTTTTAGAAAACATTTCATGAAGTGTGTTCCTCCAACTTTGCATAAATTTGCAGCTTTGCATGGTGCAGTCTGGTCTGGTGGCACATTTATTTATGTTCCAAAAGGAGTCAAAGTAGGTCTGCCTCTCCAAGCATATTTCAGAATGAATGTTGCAGGTGCTGGACAATTTGAACATACTTTAATTATAGTTGATGATGGTGCAGAAGTAAATTATATCGAGGGCTGTAGTGCACCAAGTTACACAGAAAGTTCTCTCCATGCGGGTTGTGTAGAAATCTTTGTCAACAAAGGTGCTCGCGCTCGCTACTCATCCATGGAAAATTGGGCAAAGAATGTCTTTAATCTCAACACCAAGCGTGCAATCGTGGATGAAGATGGCATTATAGAGTGGGTCAATGGAAACATGGGATCAAAAACTACAATGTTATATCCATGTTCAATCTTAAAAGGAAAAGGTGCACGTTCAGATTTCTTAGGCATCGCAGTTGCCTCCAAAGGTCAATTCCAAGATACAGGTGCAAAAGTAATTCATGCAGCTCCTAACACAACATCTACTATTCGTTCAAAGTCTATCAGTAAAGATGGCGGCATTACAACTTATCGTGGTTTAGTACAGATAGCAAAGCAGGCAGCAAATGCAAAAGTGCATGTCCAATGTGATGCTTTAATGTTAGACGATCTCTCAAAATCAAACACTGTCCCTTACATAGATGTTGATAATAAAACCGCAGAAGTTGGTCATGAAGCAACAGTCTCCAAGATTGGTGATGAGCAATTATTTTACTTAATGTCCCGCGGTCTATCAGAAGAGCAAGCTCGGCAG
Organism: Candidatus Woesearchaeota archaeon; assembly: GCA_018302985.1. Lineage (GTDB taxonomy): Archaea > Nanobdellota > Nanobdellia > SCGC-AAA011-G17 > UBA489 > JACOVP01. The sequence continues at coordinate 50,277 of JAGVZA010000014.1, forward strand.
ATGATTGTCTCAGGATTTATTGAACCTATTATCAAAGCATTGCCTATTGAATACGCCGTCGAATTAAATCGATTAATCGAATTGGAAATGGAGAATGCTCTTGGTTAGCAACAGCAATGACACAGTTACCTTTGCCTCAACTAAAGTACGGATTGACAACATATGTTTCTCTAGAAAAATTCTCAGTAGATAAAGTAGCAAAGGCCGCTCTCACTGCTAGTCCCTATACTGCTCAAGGAGCTGAAAAGATACAAATACAAGATCTCAAAGAATTCTGGCAGTCACCAAGAGGAAAAGCAATCTTTCAAATTCTACAAAAGCAGCCAACTAATTTCATAGAAGACATCCAAAATAAAGCACTGCAGCAAGGAAAAGCAATTATCATTCCGACAAATACCATTTTAGTAAATCCAGTCTTATTGCAAAAGCATTGTACAACAACAGTAGATGCAGATACACTTATTATCATCGCAGAAAAAAACAGTCAATCTTCCATTGTAGAGTCAGTAACTTCAACAGCAGATTGTTATCTCAGAACGCAACGTTTGCATATTATTCTCGAAGAAAATGCACAATTATCTTATTGTAACGTCCAAAATTTAAATAAAAAGACTTATAATTTCATCAGCAAAACAGCAAACACAGGCAGACAAGCAAAAATCTACTGGATTGATGGTTGCTTTGGTAGCATATTCACAACATCCATGATTCACACAACATTATCTGGAGAATTTTCTAGTATGGAAGCGGACACTATGTTTTTCTCGCAGCTAGAACAGCAATTTGATCTGGCCGTAGAAGCACAGCATCTTGCTCCACACACAACATCAGACATGCGAACCAAAGGCGTAGGTAAGGATAGCAGTAAAACAGTCTATAGAGGCAACATCAAGATTCATGAAAATGCCCATAACAGCGTCGGATATCAAAAAGAAGATACTTTAATCTTAAGCGATAATGCAACAGTAGATGCCATTCCTAAATTAGAAATTGACAATCATGATGTTAAATGCAAGCATGGTGCTACAGTCGGTCAAATCGATCGTGAAAAAGTATTTTATTTAACATCCCGTGGATTAAGTGATGGAGAAGCGCAAGCAACTATCGTCCGAGGTTTCTTTGCTCCCATCATTCAAAAGATTAACGCAGAAGAATTAAAAGAACGTCTCCATGAAGAGATTGAAGAAAAAACTGCATTCCTAATCGAACAATGAAAACGCTAATTCCAAAAGAAATCAAGAATGATTTTCCTATTTTCAAAAGAAAGATCCATGGTAAGTCATTAGTCTATCTAGACAGTGCTTCCAGTTCACAAAAGCCAAAGCAAGTAATCGAAGCATTAAGCAACTATTATGAAAAGATGCATGCTAATATCCATCGTGGAATTTATACCTTGAGTGAAGAAGCTACATTAGCTTATGAAGATGCACACAGAAAAGTTGCTCGTTTGATCAATGCAAAATTCAAAGAAATCATTTTTACAAAAAATACTACAGAAAGTATAAACCTCTTAGCATATAGTCTTGGATTAGAATTGAAGAAAGGTGATGAGATACTTTTGACAGAAATGGAGCATCATGCTAATCTCGTCCCATGGCAGCAAATTGCAAAACGTGTTGGTGCAGTTGTTAAATTTATCAAAGTGAATAAAGAGGGAGAATTAATAGTAGATGAGCAGCTTTTCACAAAGAAAACAAAAATAGTTGCAGTTACTCACATTTCCAATGTTCTCGGAACAATTAATCCCATTGCAGAAATTATCGGTAAAGGACATAAAGTAGGTGCGAAAGTTGTTATTGATGCAGCTCAAAGTATTCCACACATGCCTTTCGACGTCAAGGCGTTAGATGCAGATTTCGTTGCTTTCTCCAGTCACAAAATGCTAGGCCCAACTGGTATCGGTGTCTTATATGGCAAGCAAGAACTCTTAGAACAAATGACTCCATTTCTCTACGGCGGAGATATGATCAAAGAAGTAACTTTAGAAGACAGTACCTTCAATGACTTGCCTTGGAAATTCGAAGCTGGAACTCCTAACATTGCTGGTGGTATTGCTTTTGGAACAGCAGTGGAATATTTAACTAACATTGGTATGCATAACATCGAGCAGCATGATAAAGAACTTTTAAAATATGCTCATGAACAATTGTCCAAGGTAAAAGGAATAACTATCTATGGTCCAAAAGATCTAAAGAAAAAGTCAAGCATCATCGCATTCAACTTTGAAGATATTCATCCTCATGATGTTTCTTCTATTCTAGATACAGAAGGTATTGCTATTCGTGGTGGACATCATTGTGCTATGCCTCTGATGAAAATATTAAACTTGCAGTCAAGCTGTCGTCTCTCATTGTACTTATACAACACAACCGAAGACATTGATGCTCTCGTAAAAGCTTTGGAAAAAGTCAGGAAGGTGTTCAAGTAACATGGACATGTATATGGAAGAGATTTTGGAACATTACAAGCATCCACGAAATAAAGGAACTATAACTAATCCAGACATTCAATTTAAAGATCAAAATACTTTATGTGGTGATGAAATCCAAGTCTATTTGAAACTAGATAAGAAGAAAATGATCACAGATATAAAAACTGAAGGAAAAGGCTGTGCTATTTCCCAAGCTGCAGCTAGTATGTTAACAGATGCGGTGAAAGGAAAAACTATAGAAGAAGCCAGAAAATTGAAAAATGAGTTTGTCTTTGACTTGTTACAAATTCAACTAAGTCCAGTCAGAGTTAAATGTGCATTATTAGCCTTATTCGCTGTCAAAAAAGGAATCTACAAATATTTAGGAGAGCATTACCATGACGAAGAATAAACTCCTCATCCAAATCAAAGATTTAGAAGTAACTATTGACGGAAAAGAAATATTAAAAGGTGTTAATTTAGAAGTCAATGAAGGAGAAGTAGCTGTCTTAATGGGTCCTAACGGTTCTGGTAAATCAACACTCTCTTTTGCTTTAATGGGTCATCCCAAATATATAATCACCAAAGGATCAATCATCTATAAAGGAGAGAATATCACAAAGATATCTCCAACAGAACGTTCCAAAAAAGGAATGTTTTTGTCTTTCCAATATCCTAGTGAGATTGCTGGAGTCACTATTGCTAACTTTCTAAGAACTGCATTGAATGCGCGTCGCAAAGAAAAATTAAATCCTCTAGAGTTCAGAAAAATGTTAAAGGAAAAAATGAAAGAACTCCACTTTGACGAACAATTCGCTAACCGTTATTTGAACGAAGGATTCTCTGGTGGAGAGAAGAAAAAAGCAGAAATGCTTCAATTAGCAGTGTTACAGCCAACCTTAGCTATTTTAGATGAAACTGATTCTGGCACTGATGTGGACGCGTTAAAAATTATTGGGAATACTATCAAAGCTATCCAAAAAGAAACCAAGATGACTGTGTTAATCATTACGCATTATAATAGAATTCTCCAATATCTTGATGTAGACAAAGTGTATGTCATGGAACAGGGAAAAATAACTCGTTCTGGCGATGTAAAGTTAGCGCATGAGATTGAGAAGACTGGTTATAAAAAATAGTCACTAACTAGGAAAGAAGAATAGCACTAACATTTAATAAGGAAAAAGAGATACATAAAATCATGAAAAATGAACTTCAAGCAGATCAAGTAGACTTACCTCTAGATATCTCTGTACGTTTAGAATATGTTGCTCGACAGAAGCTGAACTTTCATGATCATAAGGGCGATGGTGTCTATGACTTACAAAAACAAAGAGAATTGCAACAACATGGTACAAGAATGTTAAAATGGGCTTTGTTAGGTTGTTGGAAAGAGGGAGAAAGGTCGTTAGATGGGGTTGTCCAAGCCATGATAAAAGTAGGAGCAGCAGGAAATATTGATGAAGCAACAACACTCATCGAACAAATGGCTAGGAGATCCTTTCACTTAGACACAGGAATTAGATATGATTTTAAAGGTTTTATGGGTCATAAATCTAAGTATGGTAAATGTCTTAAGGTGCATAAACAAAGTGATGGAACTTATAAAATTGAACTCGATTCTTTTGAAATAACTTAAAAAATTAACAAGAGGCTAACAGTTCTTCTCTTTCTGCAGGATTAGGAATTTCTATGCCATCTACATAACTAAAAGGAAGAGTTTGTCCAGTAGGAAGCATAATATTTAGGCAGTCAGGATAACAGCAATCAAATACTTGTTTTTCTAAAATTTGTTCATGAAATGCAATGACTAAGCCCTTTCTCCCTATAGCATTTTTCCAAAAAGTTTGTGCTTTCTCTAAAGGAATTTTACATCTGGTTGCAAAATCCAGATATGCTTCTAGAGGTTCAATAGAAGGTTTAGACAGAAGAGTAGTGAAATCAGCGACCTCGTCTACAGGATAAAATCCATGATGATTAAGATAAACAGCAAAAGCATGATGTTGCGCGGCATCTTGAGCATTAGCAATTTCTTGATCATTGTCGCCAAACAAATCAGCTATGGTGGTATCATCAAGTATTTTTTGATAAAATGCTCTCTTTTGTGATGAATAAATTAAAGGTACTTGTCTTGCAAGATTAAGAGGGCTAAGATAAACAGGAATACAGGTTTGTGTTCCTTGTCTGGGAAGTCTTCCCATTGTTCCCATAAAACCTCCAGCTTCTATATCAAGTAAGAGTTCTTCAATAGAAATGCCTCTATAAGCGGCAGTTCTAGGTGTTCTGATACCTCTTTCAAGCCATCGCTGAATTGTTACTTGCATAAGAAAAGAAGAATAAGAACTCTTTAAAAATTATACGGTTTATTTCGCTTAAAGCGGAAAGTTTCCGGAAAAAACACAGTAAAGTTCATTAAGAAGTTTAGCTATAAAGGCTAGATGAGAAAATATCTTCATGCTATAACTTTGGGAGTTGCTGTAACAGCTATAGGTATTGGTGGTTATTTACTTTACGCACAAAATCAACAATTAGAAGCAAGAGTCAGTAATTTAGAGAAAAAAGTAGAAGAATTAGTAACACCTTTAGGAAAGAAAGAAGTAATTATGCCTTCAGAACAGGATAAAAAGAAACCAAATATCTATCAGCGATTACAATCATTAGATAATAAAATTGGCGAATGGATAAGAAAACATTAAGCAGCTTTGGCAACAGTCTTCTCTAAGCCGGAAGTTTGATTTGCTTTCGCTGCAGCGAAGTCATGGATAGGAGCAGCGCCAGTTTTCACTTCATCAACAAAGCGTTGCACAGCATTCTTGACAGTGTATTTTTCTGCTTGTTTGAGATAATGATTGGTTAAATCCAAAAGACTTCCAGGTAAGAAGAAAGAAAGTCCTTCATAGACAAGATTATACAAGAATCCGCGAAGATCTTTAGTCTTGCCAAGGTAATAAGCATTGTAAGCTAACTTGACTGGAGCTTCAGCTAATTCCTTGCCAGCAGATAATCCATAACCAATGCCACCCATGATTTTCATGTAGTCTGCAACAACATCCACAGGTACTAATAATTTATCATAAGTATCTACTATTTTTGCAAAGCGATAGAGATTGCGAGTATCATAATTGATGCCTTCAATATGTTGTCTTAAGCGTGCTTCTAAGGAGTCATATGCTTCTTTTGAATCTGCTCTAGCTAAGAGTGCTTTGACAGGTTCGTAAGCTTTAGCAGCTGCTAGTTGTTGCTCTAGATTGGGTGTATTAAATACTGGAACTGCCCATTTTCCTGCGTCCTTTAATTTGTCTAGTAAACTCATAGTTTTAACACTTATTTTGTCCTAAGGATTTTGAAAAAGGTAATATGCCTACTAGCTTGCCTTGTTTGGTAACAGGTATGGAAAATAAATTCTTTTGAATCATGAAGAGATATGCTTTCTCTACTGGAGTTTCAGCATCTAAACTTTGAATAGGTTGAGTCATAATATCTTTTGCTTGTGTTTTGCTAGGATCTTTTTTTGCAGCAACCACGCGAGTGACAATATCTGTAGTAGAAATAATTCCAACAGGAACATCTTTCTCAACAACGAGAATTTGTCTGCATGCTTTTGTGGAAAGAGCTTGAGCAACTTCAACTATAGTTGCTGTGCTAGCACAACTTAAGGGTTTTTGTAAAGAGCATGTTGCAATGTTCATGGTTGTTCATCCTCAATTTTGTCTACTAAGCTGGTTCCATTCTGAGGAAATCGCTTTTCTAATGCAGCAACACGTTCATTTAAAGCTTGTGTTTCTTTCAAAACTGCTTGCTGGGTGCGTAAGATCTGTTTCTGTTGTTTTGCTTTGCGATAGTTGCCAAAGCCACGGATTGCTCCCCATAATCCACCTAGTAAAATACCCGTAGTTAAAAGTCCATCCCCATACTGGCTAAACTCTTGCTGATAAGTAGTTGGTTGCATTGGAGCGCGAGGTGCGACTTCTACAGTAACTGTAGTTTTAGGTTCGTCAATATATTTAGGTTGTTCCAAACCATGTTCTTCACGCCATTTTTTCTGTTGCTCTGGTGTTCTGCCGAGCATTTTACTCCAGATGTCGCCTTGAAATTTATCAACTTGAATAATTGCTTCTCCAACTTTGCCGCCTTGTTCAACAATAACTTTGCCTACTTGTTGGTCTGCTTGAGCTGCAGCAGGAAGAACAACATTATTGAATTGATCAAGAGCATAACCAATGCCTTCTAAGGCTTTTTTAGCTCCATAACCTAAGACTCCGCCAAGAGCTGCTCGAACACCCATGCCAAGAATATAGTTGACTCTTTCAGAGATATATCTTTCTTTTCGAGTGATAGTTAAGGAATGTTGTTTCATTAGTAAACCTCAAAGGCGCTCATACATGCTGGTAACAGTAGCTGCAAAATCAGGAGGGCACACTGCTCGTGCAAGAGTAGGAACATGTTGTGCTAAAAGAGTAACTCTGGCTTGATCTCCAAAATGTTTATAGACTTGAGGACCTACAGTCGTAGCGCGAGCAACGAATTCATGAGGTGAGCAGCGTTCTTTAGGAAGTTTGTCAGCTAATGCTGTTGCTAAGCTATAAAGTAAAGGTGCATGTTGTGGTGCATCTGTTGGAAAATCTCGTAAGCGTTGTCTAATAGAAACCATCGATATGGGTTGATGGGGGTTAGTAGTCATAGTAAGGAATCCTCCAGAATATAAAGGTAAAACTGCTATATAAACCTTTCTAATATAGTTACTTATAAGTAGTTACAATAAGAAAGCCTTATAAAGTAAACAAAGAAAGGAGAAGTATGGTTTTGAAATACAAAGAAGTTAAGATGGGGCGCATTAGCACAGCTTGCTATCCATGTAACATAGAAACATTTGGAATAACGAATTGTGTAGGTCTAGGAATATTAAATCACAAGCTTCGAAAAGGATATGTCGGCCACCATTTTCCGCTCGTAAAAACACCAGAAGAACTTATAGATAGAGCATTAAGAGAAGCAAAAAACATAGGGGATTTAGAAATTGCACTAGCGGGAAATATACCTCTAAGTAAAGAAATAACGAAAATAGGAGGAGTTGATTTTCGAGAGAATTTAGAATCATATAGGGAGCATAAAAGATGGTTACTGGAAATGGTCAAGAGGAAAGGAATAAATTTAAGTAGAATTCAAGATCATCTTCAAACATTCCCAAGTAGAAATGATTATGCATTGATAGTTGATACAACAAAAAGAATAATCGTAGTTAAGAAGGAATCATATTAGTGTTAATATTTAAGTACAAGAAAAGTTAAATAACCATGAGCACAGATAAACAATATTTAAGACAATTAAGTGAAACATGTAAACGTTCAGATGCTTACACAAGATTATGGAATATTGATACGCGTTTAGAGCGCGAGGGTGCAGATGATAGATTAAGAATGATTCTTCTTGAAGGTATAGTTCAATATGTTGCGAGAAATACAGTTCCAGAAGAAAAAAATTGGGAAACTATAGATGCACTTGTAGATCTTACTGTTCCTGGAGTTAGTCTAGTAAATAGTCTCACTTTTATAACTGCAACACCAACAGGAGACTATGGAAGCAAATCTACTGATAATCGTGTTCCAGCACAAGAAGAGAGAATTGAAGACCTGTTGACAGAAGGGCAATATGAAGAGCCAGAAGCTGAACTTTTAGATGATCAAGAGAAAGAAGAATAAAGGATAAAGAGTTAATCTGTAGTGACTGCGCGATACCACTTCAGAGCTAGTTCTGCAAAATCTTTGGAATCTTCTGAACAAACTGTTTGAAGAAATCTTGGCATAAAATCATTTAAAAATCTAATCTGAGCTTTTTGAGATTTTTCCCCATTAGGTAATTTAAATTGAGAGCCATATTTTCTATCAAAAGTTGTCATTACTAAAGCAGCGAAAGAAGCACCAGTAGTTTGATGTCCAAAGTAGGTTAATCGCAAAGCTAAATCCTTTCCCAAAGCATAGAGGCGTGGATCTTCTCCAGGCATAAGGGATTCTAAATGACATAAGCGATATTCTATATCTGCTGTATCTTCTAAAGGTGTTGTGTTGAAAGCCATGGTGAACCTAACAATAAAGAGGAAAAGACCTATATAAACCTTATGGTTATGTAGTTACTTTAAAGTGACAATAGATAGATAAATTTAAATAGCATAGGAATGGTGAATACAAAAGAGAATAACATGACTACAGATTTTAGTGGTAAAAGAATTGAAATATTTTCTAATGAAGACATAGCAAAAAATACACACAAGCATTACTAGCTATAGAACAAAGAAGAAAAAGATAAATACAAAATAAAATTATTTCTTCTTAACTTTGATCTTTTCCAACAACTCACATGTTCTACAAAAGATCTTGGCTGCAGGTTCTCCACAGCTTTCACAAGTGCCAATAGCTTGTTTCGTAGATTTAAATTGTTCTCGTAAAGACGGTAGAATCTCCAAGAAAGAATTCACAATACCTTGCTTTGTTCCGGGATATTTTTGCTCCCAAGTATTCAACACTTCTCCTAACTGTAATCTAAATGCGCCTTCAGCATTCGGACATTCCACAAACGTTACTGGAAATTCTTTTAATATAGCGTACAAAGCAACTTCTTTTTCTGTCATGAAATATAAAGGTTTAATTCTGCGAACAAACTGCTTATGCATTAATGCTCCAGTCATCGGCCCTAATTTAGCGGATAGAGAAATATTTCCTTTAAATTGATTCATCAAGAGTGTTTGTGCCTCATCATCTAGGTTATGCCCTGTAGCAACTTTGGTAGCTCCCAATTCTCTTGCTCCTCTATTAATCAAATATCTTCTGCTAATGCCGCAGGCAGTGCAAGGATTCATCTTATGGTCTTTCAAATAACTATCTAGAGTAAAACCAAACATCTTTTTAAAAGAAAGAATAGTCAAAGGAATCTTATAAGTTTTACAGAAAGTTGCAGCGTCTTTTAAGGTCTGTTCTCTGTATTTTTCTATGCCTTCATCAATAGCTAATGCCTTGACAGGGATATTTTGTTTTTGGCAATATTGATGCAGTAAATACAAGCAAGTCATGCTGTCTTTGCCGCCAGATAAAGCGGAGACAAGTACATCTCCCTTCGTAAGCATCTTATAAGTTCTTATAGTTTTCAAAACTTTTTTTTCAAAATAGTGAAGATAATGTTGTTTACATAAAGGTGCATGATTTTGTAACACATATACTGGTTCAGTTTGACATTTCTTGCAGGTCATAAATCAGTAAAGAAACTGCCATTTATAAGCATTATAGAAAGCTAGAACTGTAGAAAGCTAATCTTCTTAAATGAATCTAAAACACAAAATACTATGGCTCTAGATCATAAAGTGTTAACCAGAGAAAGAAGACTTGAAGAAGATCCTAAAAGTAAATTAGATGCTTTTCATGCCATGCTTACAGAAGTAAAAAAGTTTTTTGAAACTAGAATTAGTGAATATACAAAACTACCAGGGTTTCAAAATAATAATGAAGAGCGGTTTCTAGAAGGCTATGATGTAAAATATGATACTCTACGAAATGTCATGAGAAGTAAATGCCCGGAATTTATATGAGGGTTGCAAAGAAGAACTCAAAATACACAAAGAATGATTCAGTATTGGTCTGAACATCATCAAAAGGGGATTCTTATTTATGGGAGAGAGAGATCTAATAAAGTTGTTATAGTGCATCTTTCAGGTTTAGAAGGAATTCTACACACCAATCACTTTATTCTCTTTGGACATGCAAATGAGATTACTCTTGTAGGAAATGTGCTTGATGGTTTTCTAAGAGGGCAACGTTATTTTGAGCCAGTAGAGAATACTATTAGAGTGGATTTCAAAACAGGGCATAGAAGATATGCAGATAAGATGCATGAAATGTAGACCAAAAAAGAAATATTCTTTTTAGCCGCCAGAAACAACGGATAAAATCTTTACTGTATCTTTGTCATGAAGTTCTTGAGTTTCAATTAAGACTTTGCTGTCTCTAGTCACCAGAACAGTCACGGGATTTACAGCAAGTTTCTCTAAGAGGTGTTTTACAGTAGCTTTTGCTGGTAACTCTACTTGGGTCGTTTTCTTGGTTCGTTCAATAAAAGCTTGGATTTGCATAGAACTACTCTCTCAAAGACGTTTTTAAGAGTTATCATCTAGAGAGAACAATAGATTTATAAATACTACTAAATAGTAACAGCTTATGAAAGATCTAACAAAAAATTTCTTATGGGCTGCAGGTACAGTAGTTGCAAGTTACCTCAGTTACCAATTTGGTGCAATTTACCGTCCTTTTACTGGTGGGTCTATGTTTGTTTCAAATGGGATAATCAATCCAACACTCCGAGAAAGAGTTCAAACTAGAGCAGATCTAAATGGCAATTGTAATGGTCAACCTGATGTAGCTGAAATGGTAGATATTTGGCAACGTGCTGGATATTCCTTAAGTTTCAATCCAGAACATCGTCTTGTTGCGCAACGAGGAACAGAAACAATTGTTTTTGGAAATGAATTCAAAGATCCTCAATTGAGTAATGCAGATTTAGAAAAAGTTCTAGCAAGTTATAAATAATTTAAATTCTAGGTTTATATCTTTTTATCGACAACGAATTCAACACAACTAATAAAGAACTCAAAGCCATAGCTCCAGCAGCAATGAGGGGTTGCAATAAAAATCCTGTAAAGGGATAAAGTATACCTGCGGCAACAGGAACACCAACAACAGTATAAAGAAGTGCTCCAGAAATATTTTGTTTAATTTTTTTTACTGTCTGCATGCTAAGATCAATCGCAATCACAACATCACGTAAATCATTTTTAATCAAAAGAACTTGTCCTGTTTCTGTCATAAGGTCCATGCCTGTTCCCAAGACAATACCAACATCAGCTTGTTTAAGTGCAGCAGCATCAGTAATACCGTCTCCCACTAAAGCAACAACTCGTCCTTGTGCTTGTAAGGTTCTTATGTGCGCAGCTCTATCTTGAGGTAAAACATTCGCTATCACTTGAGTAATCTGTAAATCAGTTGCAGTCGCTTGTGCTGTACCTGTATGATCTCCCGTTATCAGAACAACTTGCTTGCCTAACCGTTGTAAAGCTTGTACTACAGATCGAGCATACGCATTCGGTGCATCTACAAAACCAAGAACTCCTACTGCTACAGTATTCACTCCAACAATAAGTAAAGTTTTGCCTGCAGATTCCATCGATTGTAAGCGAGCTTCTAGAGGTGTAATGTCAATACTTTGTTCATGCATCAGCTGTCTATTACCTACGGCTACTTTTTTGCCTAAATATTTAGCAACAATACCTTTACCTGCGTGCATTTGAGAGGAATGAGAGTCTGGAATTGCAATATCATGTTGTTGTGCGTAGGTAAGAATCGCTTGTGCTAAAGGGTGTTTGGAACGTTTCTCTGCTAAGGCAGCAAATTTCAAAACAGTTTTTTCATCCCCTTGGAAAGCTATAATATCAGTGACTGTTGGTTTTCCCTGAGTTAAAGTGCCAGATTTATCGAAAATTACAGTGTCTATTTGTCTAAGAGCTTCTATAGTATTTCCACCTTTAAGTAAAATGCCATGTTGAGCAGCTTTGCCTGTAGCCACCATAACTGCTGTTGGTGTTGCTAAGGAGAGAGCAGAAGAGCCAGCAAGAAGTAAAAGCGTTACAAAAGAGAAACAGGCAAAAAAGAAAGCAGGCGAAGGTCCAAATAATAACCAAACAAGAAACGTAACAATGCTTAACATCAACAGAAGAGGCATCAAAATACGTACAAAATTATCTGCAAAGAGTTGTAAAGGTGTTTTATGACTTTGTGCTTCTCGAACAGAAGAAATCATGCGTGATAAAAGTGTATCTTTGCCAACAGCTGTAGCTTGAATATGGAAAGTATGTTCTTTATTGATACTCCCTCCAACAACTTGCATGCCTTTGCTTTTCTCTACTAGACTGCTTGTTCCAATGACTTTACTTGCATCAACAAGAGAACTGCCTTGCATGACTAAACCATCTACTGGTAGAGGTTGACCTGCTTTGACTAACAAGATATCTCCGACAACAACTTCAGTCAGAGGAACTTCAAGCTGCTTGCCATGACGAAGAACTGTTGCTAAAGGGGGTTGCAATTTCAGTAAGGCTCGTAAAGAATCAGAAGTATGACGTTGAACTACAGCTTCAAGATATTTACCAAAGAGTACTAGAGTAATAATAAGAGACACAATAACATAAGAAAGAGAATATGCACTTACAGAGGAAAAGAAGACAAGGGGAAAGAAAGTTGCTAGTAAGCTATAAAGAAAAAGAATACTTATTCCTAAAGCAACAAAAGTATTTTTATCTACCGTCTTTCTCTGTAATGAATACCATAATCCTTTGTAAAAATCTAAAGCAGCATAAAATTGTATTGGCAGAGTAAGAAGTAAGAGGATATAGGATGAGATTAAAAAAGTAGGAACAAAAGTAAAAAGCTCAGGAAAACTAAGGAGAAGAAGCGCAAGAGTGAAGAGTACCGCGATAACTAATCGCAGTCGTAAGCGATGTAACTGGCGTGTTTCTATAAGCCTAATATCATGGTAATTGTCTTGTGCATCATGGCTAAAAGCATGGTAACCTAAGTGCTGCACTACAGTTTGAAAATCTTGAAAAGAGGCTCGTCCATCATGGTCTACTACAGCTTGTTCTGTGCCATAGTTCACTAGAGCTTGCTTAACTCCTACCACTTTTTTCAATTCTTGTCCTAAAGGTCCAGTGCAAGCATCGCAATGCATGCCTTTGATAGTAAAGGTTGTTTTTGGCATCTAACCATCACAGACAACTACACTTATAAAAGGATTTCTCTCATGAAGAAGTACTTATAAAAAAGAATGCTCAATTAGTCTAGTTTCTCGATAATAATAGCAATAACAGGACAGACTTCTGCAGCCATTTTATTGACGTCTAAGTCTTTCTCATCAATAATAAGCTCCCATCTTTTCGTCTTTGCGTTAAAGGTGCCGCCAATAAGGTCAACTTTCCCATCAGGATGTGTTTTATAGAATTTTTCTGCGACACCAGCACAAGCCAAGACTCCAATACAGAGTTCGCGATCGAAGCTGATTTTATATTTAGCCATAGAAAAAATGCTAGGAAAGACACTTATAAATCTTACGCACCAAGATAACGTGTATACAAAGCACGTGCTTCAGTCTCATTTTTTGCTACAATCAACACTCTTCCATCTGGAAAAATAGTTAAAGGCCCATATTTGACACAAGTACCTAAGTTTTTTGCTCCTCGTAGACGTTGAACTAAAGAAGATAAAGAAACTGCATGACCTCGAATCTGATAATATGAAGATCCACAAAACTTTAACACTGGACTGATATACTTACCTGATAAATAATCATAGGTTCCTTTGCACACAGGACAAGAAGTATTTTTTTTAACTGTGAGTTTTTCAAAACTAGGAGTCCATGCATTAATATGGAATAAGTCTGGAGAGACTTTCTTGCCTAAAAGTAATTGTAAAGTAAAAGAGACTTGTAAGCTGGCAATAATATGAGTAATGCTATTGATAACACCGCTTGTATCACACGTTTCCAATCCACCTACAGGTTTGAACAAACAACGAAAACATGCTTGCCCAGGTAGAAATGCTTTAACATAGCCTTCATCTCGAATTGCTGATCCATAGACCCAAAGGAGTTTGTGTTTTGTTGCATATTCATTGATGAGAAATCTGGTTTCCATATTATCTGTGCCATCAACAATAAGATCTCCTTGAAGCAAGTGTACATTTTCATGATACACATCAGTGACATGACTAACAATCTTAATGCCAGAATTAATTGTTTTCAAGTGAGTCAATGCAGCAACAGCTTTGGGTTGTCCAACATCAGCTTCAGTATACAAACTCTGTCTTTGTAAATTATGTTCTTCCACATAGTCTCTATCAATTAAAGTAAGTTTACCGACACCCGCTCTGCACAGTAGATCAGCGGCTACACTGCCCAAAGCTCCAACACCAACAATCACCACATGTTTTTTGCTTAGTTGAAGTTGTCCTTGTTTGCCTATGTTCTTATACAGTTCTTGACGTGCATATCTCATAATAACTACCACTTAATGAGGATTTTTAAAGATTGCCTAAAGGAAATACTTTTAAATGAACTAAATCAATGAAAAAGTATGAAATTAAGAAATATCGTTTTAGGATCTGTCCTTGGTTCCAGTGTATTATATGGAGGCTTTTTAGGTGGAGATGTAATCTTTAGCAGTCTTCTAGAATCCTCTAAAAGACAAGTACAAGAACAAGAAGAAGCATTCAAAGCAAGTGAAATACCAATACATGCAACAGTATTAAATGAAACTTATATCCCTGCTAGCGTAAATTTTGGATCTTTCTATGTCTTAAAAGTGCAAACTAAAGAAGGAAGAGTATTAGGCATCAATGTGACAGATAGGCTTACAGGAATAACAAAAGAAAACTTAGACGCTCTCGTCTCAAAAGAATCAGAAGTTAGTTTTCCTAGTGGAAATCTCATATCTCAAAAAAGCAGTTATAGTTATCCTCATGGAGACGACACTTATTTTGCAGAAAAAACACAACTAGGAAACAAGCGTGTAGATAGAATTACTGTTTTGAAATAGTCTTTTCTTAGTATGCTCTTTACAAATTAAAAGAATATATTTATGCTTTATAATCGCTCTTGATAAACAATTTAGAAAACTCTAAAACAATAAAGCATGCTAGAGCCATACCTATGCTTTGCGCCCAGTCAAAAAATGTTAAAGGCACTACTTTAAAGGCGACACCGATAGGAGTATAGAGTAAAACAATGTGCATGCCTATGGAAACTAACGCTGCTAGATGCAGCCATTTATTGGAAAATAAATTAGTAAATGGCTTGGAAGATTTACAATTATAAGCACGTAAGATTTCGAAGAGAATTAAAGTGGTAAGTGCAATGCTCCTGACTTCAGCTAGATCTTGACCAGCTTCATATTCGATAATAAAGACTCCCAACACTAAAAGAGTTCCAATAATTGCAGTATAAACAATATTTTGTTTGAGTCCAGTAATAATATGTTCTTTAGGGCTTCTAGGTTTTCGTTTCATGACATCATCACTAGGAGCATCAACCGCTAATGCCAGTGCAGGCCAGCTGTCAGTCATTAAGTTCAACCATAAGATCTGTAAAGGAAGTAAAGGAAGTGGCATGCCAATGAGGAGAGCACCAACAATAATACCTACTTCAACAGCATTTGCACTCAAGAGATAGTTAACAAATTTCTTAATATTATCATAGACAACTCTTCCTTGCTCTACAGCAGAGACAATAGAAGAAAAATTATCATCAGTTAAAATCATGTCAGCGGCATCTCTGCTCACATCTGTTCCTTTCAAAGACATAGCAACGCCAATATCAGCATTCTTCAGCGCAGGAGCATCATTTAATCCGTCGCCAGTCATCGCAACTATGTCTCCATTAGCTTGTAAGGCTTTCAAAATTTTGACCTTATGTGATGAAGAAGCACGTGCAAACATCGTATATTTTTTCACTAACTCTTGCATATCTGCTTCAGTTGCAGCTTCTAATTCTGCTCCACTTAGAACTTGTCCTTCAAAACCAATTTGCTTGCCTATAGCTTCTGCAGTTAAGGGGTGATCTCCAGTAATCATGACAGCGCGAATACCTGCTTGTTTACACAAGGCCATAGCTTCTCTGACACCTTCTTTTGGAGGATCAATCATACCCATTAAACCAACAAAATGCATGTCTTCATCTTGTTTGATGGCCATGGCAAGAACACGTAAAGCGCTTTGTGCTAGTAACTCATTAGTGCTTAAGATTTTTACTCTATCTCTATCAATCAAGCGTCGTTTTTTTCCATCAATGATAATGCTAGTGCACATAGCAAGAATAACTTCAGGTGCTCCTTTGTAAAATGTAAACCCTTTGTGAAGAGTTGCCATATATTTCTTTTCAGCTTCAAAAGGAATCTCTCCAGTTCTTTCTATTTTTTCATGAATGCCGCCCTTTTTAGCGGTATAAATCAAAGCCATCTCCGTAGGATCTCCAACAGTGTCAGTCGCGTTGTTGCAGGAAGCAGCAATATTCAGAAGTAATTTGAAATCTTTAGCTTCAACTTCCTTGCCTTGAATAGTAAAAGATCCTTCAGTGCTATATCCATAGCCTCCAACATCAATCAATTGATTATTAACATACATTTTTTTTACAGTCATTTCGTTTTTAGTCAAGGTGCCGGTTTTATCAGAACAAATAACAGTAATGCTACCTAAAGTCTCAATGCTCTTGAGTCGTTTGACCAGAACTTTTCTTTTGATCATATATTGAACACTTAAGGAAAGACAAATAGTGACTACTGCTGGTAATCCTTCAGGCACAGCAGCAACAGCTAGACTAATTGCAGTCAATAAAGTTTCAAAGAATTCCATGCCGCGTAATAATCCAAATAAAAATATAAATGTACAAATACCAATCACTAAAAATCCCAAAAAACGTCCTAGTTGCTTTAATTTCTTTTGCAGAGGAGTAGTATGAGTTCCAACTTCTTGAACCATTTTGGCAATTTTTCCTAATTCTGTTTTCATGCCAGTTTCAACTACAATGCCTTTGCCAGTCCCGCGAACAACAATAGTACTGGAATAGAGCATATTGATTCTTTCAGCTAAATTAACCAGTCTAGGCAAAGTTTTGACAAATTTGCTGCACGGAAGACTTTCTCCAGTTAATGCAGCTTCATTGGTTTGCAAATTATTAGCGTCAAAAATACGAATGTCTGCTGGAACTTTATCCCCAGCTTCAACAAGCACAACATCACCTGGAATTAATTCTGTAGAAGGAATCTCTTTGACAACACCATCACGTAGAACTTTAGCTTTTAATACAGTTAATTGTTGTAAGAGTTGGACAGCGCGTTCTGCTTTGTATTCTTGAAAAAATCCCAATAAGGCATTAAAGAAAAGAATTGCTAAAATGACATACGCATCTAAATATTCTCCTAAGAGAAAAGAAACAATGGTAGCAAAAAGAAGAATATAAACAACAGTTTCCCTAAATTGCCTGAGAAAAATCTTCCAAGGAGGATCTCGGCGTTCTAGTTTAAGTTTGTTTTCACCATACTCAAGAAGACGTCTTCGTGCTTCTACATCGCTTAATCCATTAGTAGAACTCTGTTTGTCCCTAAGCACCTCTTGTACATCTTGACTATGATAAGTCATAAGATTCTCGAGATTATTGGCTTTTTATATAGTTTACGTTAAAATGAGATATCTAACAAACATCAGATCTTCAGGATTACAAAGCTATTATTTCAGCTAATTTTCTTTTTTTTAGGCTTCCTCTTGCTCGATCAGGATAATTTTTAAAGAACATATCATAACATCCACTAACAAACCCATCATGGCTTATTCTAACGTCTCTAATAAGAGTTCTAGGTGCAGGAATATAACTTATGTAGATGTTTCCAAACCTAGTAAAGATAGTTGCATAATCATCTATCATTAATTTTCCTAACTCTATTATTCCTCTTTCTACAAGTAAATCCATTAATGGTTTTTGTGTATCATAATCTACTTTTAATAAGAGTTGATCTTGACTCCCCAGCCAAGCATTTGCTTCAGTTTTTAATCTTTCATAGGTATCTGTTACTTGTTCTTTAGTTATTCCAATGTCTTTTCCATTTTGGTTTATACTTACTACATACGGAGAAACCATGAATCTTTTTACTCCTCTTTCTTGTAATTCTCCAATCATTTTTTTGATTAGAGAAACATCATTGTTTGCGCCCATTAAAGTAAAGCTGATGAATAATCTATCTGAGAAACTAGAGCCTTGACAGAGTATCTTCTCAATTGCAGATAGAGATTTGTCATAATTTCCAAAACCTCTAACAGAATCATGAATCTCTCTTGTTCCATCTATGCTAATGTCTAAATATGTTGGATCAGCCTCAATTAACTGTTTTATTCTTTCATCGTCAAATGAAGTAGCATTTGTAACAAGACCATATCTTATTCTTGGATTTTCCTGCTTCTTTTGCTTTAAAAAATTTAAAAGTTGAACTGATTTATTCCATGCAAGAAGTGGTTCTTTTCCAACATTTCCAAAAGTTAAGGCGCCCAACTCCAAAGCTTGATTAAATATATTTTGCCATTCTTCAACTGATAAGGCATTTTTAGGTTCTTCATAACCAACATAACAATGTCTACAGCTTAAATTACAAACGTTATTAACAAAATAAGATATCTCTAATGGTCCTCTTATAAAATCTTGCCTATGCAATGTAGAAGACTTAACATTTATACCCCCATTACTCCCAGAAAATCCTAATGCCATGGTTAATCTTCAATCTTTTCAGCTAGTCCACTCTCTCTTTTCAGATTTCTGTCTAAGTCTTCAAGAGCAGTTATAAGTTTTTGATATAGAGGTTTAACTTCTTGAGGGGCTATATCTTTAAGAGTCCGATATTTTTGTAAACCTGCTGCTATATCTGCAAGTTCAAATCTTCTGTACGCATCTGCAATTCCACCATTACTTCCTGAAATGCCTATTGCCATAATTTATATAAGTATTAGTTAAATATTAAAATTCCTATTGTATTTTCCTAAAAAAATAAAGATATTAAAGATTAAATTTAGTATAATAGAAACATTTATAAATTTAATGCGCACTGTTTAAATATGAAATTAGACACTATAGACAAGAAACTCTTAACCTATCTTTATCATAATTACCGTTCTCCTTTAACAAAGATAGGAAATGAATGTAGAATCTCAAGGGACCAAGTTGAATACAGATTAGAAAAGTTTGAGAAATCAGGCTTAATAAAGAAATATCTTACAGTTTTTAACTATGCTTTACTAGGATTTAATGACTTATTTATTGTATATATGAAGACTAAAAATAAAGAAAAGGTAAAATTATCATTGCAAGCCATCAAAAATACCCTTTCGGTTGGAGATGTTGTTTCAAGTTTTGATATTTTTGTTAATTTTATTTGTGAAAATAAGAATGAATTTGACTCGATATTTAGTTCATTTTTAGAAAAACATAAAGAGGAAATTCAAAGTTATGAGATATTTAATACAACTTATGCAGAGTTTTTTCCTCTAAAAGCATTTGGAAATCAAAAAAATGAAATTTCCTATAAGGCAGTAGAGCCAAAGCAAAAAATAGATCTGGATAAAAAAGAAATCGATATTCTTAAAGAACTGGAAAAAAATGGAAGGTCTAAAATTATAGATATTGCTTCCAAAATAGGAATTTCAGGAGAATTAGCTTTGTATAAACTAAAGCAATTAAGAAAAAAAGAAGTAATCCTTGGAAATAGAATACAATTTGATATGCAAAAGCTAGGTTTTTACTTCTCAATTTTGAGATTAAAAGTAAAGAATTTAGACCAAATCTTAAAGGAAAAAATAAGACATTTTTGTAAAACTAAAAAATATACAAATGCTTTGATTTTTAGTATTTCAGACTATAATGTATTAATTCAGTTATTCTACCAGAATGAAGATGAATTAAGAAAGGCAATAAACGAATTAAATGAAGAGTTTAGAGAGTATATAACTCAAGATTCTTTGATATTGATTGAAAATGAAATGACTGCTAGGACAATTCCGTTTTAAACTAGAACTATTGGAAAATTCGATTAATTCCAGCCATTTATCGTCGTTTACGTTCAACTAGTCTAGGAAATGGAACAGTGTTATTCTTCTGATTTATGAGCTATCCAAATGCTTTCAAAATACTGTCTAAAAGATGCAACAACTAAGCTCCCTTTTAATAAGAATAAAGACGGCTCTTCTTTCCATTGCACAATCGCAACAGCATGGGGAAATATAACAATCGGAACATAGGTTTTTTGAGGTAAATACTTGACTGTTGTTTTCTTTAGAGAGGTATAGTATTGTCCAATAGTCTCTTTCAGATCCTTATTCATAAGTACACGTTGAGTTATCTTTTTCTGAATTCTTCTGCGATTAAAATTTTTATAAAATGTTCTGTAAGTTCTACTGGAGATATCTTCTCCTCCTCTTGCACCTAAAACCAAGAACTCATCTCCTGCTTTACTCTCTGCAAGCATTTGTTCATAAGCTGCACGTAATCCTTTATATCCCACAAACAGTAATGCTTCATCTTTTTCTTTTGCCGGTATTTTTTGTAGGAGTGTAGGTAGGGCTTCTTTTATTTTTTGATAAGTTTCAAGAGCATGTCTTTCCAAGATATAGGGGCTAGATGCCTGGTAGAGTCTTCTCTTTCCTCGTAGGAAAAAAACAACAAGTCCTTTTCTTTGCAAACTTTCCATGACATAGTATGCGGTGCTTCTCTGAATACGCAGTTTTTTTGCCATTTCTCCTGTGGTAGCATGATCAACTGCTAAGAGCTGTAGATACATGCTGCTTTCTAACTCTGTTAGTCCTAGTTGTTGCAATAATGCTTCTTTCATATAGTTGTCCAGTAGAATACTACAAATATTTAAATCTATCTCTTCTACTATTGTTTAGGAGTAAAAATGACACCCAGACCATGGTATCTTAAACAAGAAAGTGCATTAGAGTACTGCAAATCCCCCGTACTTGCTACAGAAAGAATAGTATGGCCGACAATTAGAGACTTGTGTAGCCCTATTGAGGGAAAGAACGTCATAGACATTGCATCTGGAGAAGGCCATATTGCACGAAAACTAAAAGTGTTAGGAGCAACATGTACGGGGATTGACATCTCTCCCGTGATGATAACAATTGCTCGTGAAAGATCAGAGCAAGAAGGTCTTCCGGTAGAGTATTTGGAACGAGATGCAGAAAATCTTGAGGGTATTAGAAATGACACTTACGATATTGCCCTGATCAATTTTTTATTCTGTAACGTAAGTTCGCGAGAGAAACTCTTTGCTATATGTAGGGAAGCCTATCGTGTTACAAAACCAAAAGGACATGTTGTTGTTCCTGTTCAGAATAGTTTTCTTACAACATTATTTCAACAAACAAAACGAGAAACTCCTCTCGTTGGTTATGAATCCTGTCCTAGTAATTATTTCGCAAGTGGTGATAAGATGACATGTTCTTTGAAATTATCTAATGGGGATACCTTAAGAATTACTAACTATTACTGGTCTTTAGAAGATCATGTTCTATCACTTTTAGATGCTGGATTTGTTATTGACGCTTTGAGAGAACCAAGACCATCAAAAGAAGTTCGTTCTGAGTCTGAAGATTTTAGAGTTGCTTTTGAGATACCATTGTACACAATCATTCGTGGACGCAAACAATGAAAGTTCATCTGATACGTCCTAAAACAGATGAGCTTTATGCTCCGGTGAAACAAGTCTATAGTTCTTTTCCTCCGCCTGTTGGATTATCTTGCATTGGATCAGAGATTAGAGATCGCGCTGAAGTATCTATTTATGATGGAAATATAAGAGAACCAACTCTTGAAGCAGATATTATAGGGCTACAGGATTGGGTTACGACACATAAGGAGGCTCTTGCACTTGCCAAAAGAGCGAAGCAACAGAATCC
>JAGVZA010000015.1 GCA_018302985.1 Candidatus Woesearchaeota archaeon
TGTATAGTCACACAATCAGGTGCTCTAATAACTGATTTTACAGGCAAAAAACTTAGCTATAATAAATCTGATATTAAAGTTCCTCCCTTTCTCTGTTCTAATCATACGATTCATTCAGATCTCTTAAAAATAGCCGCACAATATACTGTTCAATAATAAATAGAAGTATCTTGCAAACCCCATAACATGTTGATTGTAAACCATGACGTTTAATTTACAAATCACTAGCTCTTATTATTTTCTAGAAATCTCTCTACTCTTATCGACGTTGATGACGAGGTGGGAATCTTCTATGCTGACCGAATCCGCTTCCTTGTGGTCTTTGTCTGCCAGTAAATTGCCTTGGTATAAGTCTTTGGAAATCAACTATTTGGAATTTTGGCAAGGGTAATTTTTCAATTTTCAATGAAGGTTCATCTAACACTCTGCGGAAATTATCATAATCTTTGTGAGATACAAGTGTAATAGCAATACCTTCTTCTCCTGCTCTAGCAGTACGACCTACTCTATGCACATATTCTTTTGGAGTTTTTGGCACGTCAAAGTTATACACGTGTGTAAGCATTTTAATATCAAGGCCGCGTGCTGCGATATCACTAGCAACTAAAATTTCTGTCTTCTTGCCTTGGAATGATTCCATAACCTGCTTTCTTTTTGATTGTGTTAAACCACCATGGATGGCTTTAGCTTCGATACCATTTTTATTGAGATTATATGCTATTAAATCTACAGATCTTCGTGTACCACAGAAAACAAGAGCATAGGGTGCTTTTTCTTCTTTTAACAAATGCACTAACAAATGGAAACGATCATTAATAGGAACATCATAATAATATTGCTTTAACAAAGATTGTTCTACTTGCTCTTTTGTTTTGATCCATTCTGGAGCACGCATGTGCTTGTTAACGATATGCATAACTTCTTTAGGCATGGTTGCAGAGAACATCAAAGTTTGACGTTTTGCAGGTGTTGCTTTGATAATGAACTCCACGTCTTCAATAAAACCCATGTCCAACATCTTATCTGCTTCATCAAGAACAAAATATTTGATAGTATCTAATCTTAGTGCTCTTCTTTGTAAAACATCTTTGACACGACCAGGCGTACCAATAATAATATTAGCTCGAGGAATATTTCTGATTTGACCTTCGATAGATACTCCTCCATAGACTTTAAGCACATTGATGGATTTATAGCGAGTAATTTTACTACATTCTTCAGCAACTTGCTCACAGAGTTCTCTTGTTGGAACGAGCACTATAGCTTGGAGTCCTTCTGATGTTTTAATTTGTTCAACGATAGGAACTGCGAATGCAAAAGTCTTTCCAGAACCTGTACTAGATTGACCAACAACGTCCTTTCCTGCTTGTACTAGAGGTATAGCTCGCTCTTGAATAGGTGTAGGTTCTAGAATGCCTATTTCATGCAAAGCCTTTTTGACAAAGGGATCTGTTATCAATTTCTCGAAAGTAATACGTTCTTCCATACTCAAATGAGTTCTAAAGGGTTTATAAAGGTACTTGCCAAGCTAAATCTTTTTAACCTCTTCATCTCTTTTTCCACTATGCTTGTAGATACCCATTCAACTACTCTTTTAACCTGGGAAGAATTTGATAGATCTGTACCTAATAGAGATTATAACTCTTTAGTTCAAAAGGCTCAAACTAACCTCTGGACTCCAGAACCACCGATAATTATATCACCCATGCCAGCTTCTTATGCAGGTAAATATACTCATTTTCTTTATAATGGACATACACGCCTAAGTATTGCCAGAGAGTTTCAGGTCCCGTTACATGCTTTAGTAGTACATTTCGATCAAGAGATTCCCGCGATGGAAGAACTCATAGGACCTTCTTCATTGGAATCTGTTTTAAGAGGCATTGTTTGTAGGAAGATGCATCCTCACCCAACCCTCAATCTTTTCTGGTATGCAAAACAGGATCTTTCTTTCTTGATGCAAGAATTCCAAACATGGGAAGAACAACAATTGCAATGTGCTTGATACTGATTCAAAAAATTATTCAGGATTACTACGTTTGCTTCCTTGCCAGGGATCATTTTCTTGTAGAGGATGGTCAAACCAAATACGAGCGCTAGTTACATCACACAAATGTGCAAATGCTGCTAAAGGACCTTGTACTCTTATTTCTGGATGATACTCTTTATTTTCTCCCTCTACATATTTTAAACCGTTTCTATGCTCATCTGTAAGTTGAAATCCATACTGTTTTATTTTCCTTTCAACAAATTTTCTTATTTTATCTTTGGTATCCAGACGAGGAGTATCTTTCCAGCTACCAGTCTTGGCACTGTGTTTCCATGGCTTTTCTATATCATGAAGGAAAAGGACGAGTAATGCGTCTGATAAAGAAAAAGGCAATTTTCTTTGCGCATTTAGTCCATCATAAAACACTGCAGCAATATTGGAAACTTCAACCACGTGATCCAGATATCCTCCTGTCCACGCTTGATGCTTAGTTTTTGAACCTCTCGCTTGCGCAAGTAAATGTTGATTCTCCTCTACTAATCTGACACAGGCAGTTCTATTAGGTTCATCTATGAGTTCTATTATTTCAGTTAATGATTTGTAAGGTGCTTGCATGATAGTGAATGAGCCCGACAGGATTTGAACCTGTGACCTCCTCCATGTCATGGAGACGTCATAACCGCTAGACTACGGGCTCACAGCTATAAGGCTAAGAATCCCCATTTTTAAAGTTACCTTTTACTCTATGGTAGACCAGGTTTTTTGCTTACACTACAACGTTCAACTACTAAATCAATTCTTTTCTTTCTTGTTTCTGGACGTTTCGCACGTTCAATCCAACGAATATAATATCTCTTATAGGAAGGAGCTAGATGAGTAAAATATTCGAGGGCTTTTCCATTCTGTTGCAATGCTTTAAGTAGATCTTGCTGAGGTTCTGGATTCTTCGGAATGCCTAAGTCTAAGGATGGTTTTTTCAGACCTTCTTTATATCTCTTTAACCCCTCTGTAACTATCTTCTTTTCTTGAATCATCTTTCGTGCGTAAGATAGTGTATTGTCACTCCATCTACTTTTCTCTGTTCTTCTGATAAAACATCTTGCAAATGTATCATTATCTATACTTTTAACAATTGTATCAATCCAACCAAAACAGATTGCTTCTTCTAAGGTTTCACGATGTGAAAGAAAATGCTTCCCAGTATGCCGTTTATGATGTATAAGCCAAATGAGTTTCTCTTTCTTATGATTCTTTCTTAGCCAGGCTCGCCAGTCTTTTCTACTGCTTGGACAAATGCTTTTTGTTATTTCTGGCATCTTTCGATAATTGAACTATGACCTATATAAATCTTTTATTGTCTTTATTCTTTACAAAATCATGGAGGATTTACTATGACTAACACTTTAACTAAAATTATTTTAGCAGTAGTCTTTGTTGCCTTAGTAGGATTTAATTCCTTCTTTATTTTAGGCAATCAAGAAAAAAGCACTACGAGAGACAGTCCTGTTTCTTTGGAACGCATGAATTCTTATGCACCTATCCAACAAACAGATGACGATGAAAATGAAGAACAGGATGAAGACCTTTCTACAGAAGAATTACAGACCATTAACGGTAGACTTACTGAAGCACAGGCGAAAGCAATCGCTCTTGAGACTATAGGCAGCGGAACAGTTATAGATTTTGAAGCTGAACGCGAAAATGGACGACTTTTATATGGAATAACTATTCTTTCTCAAGGAGACACTGTCGAAGTCGAAGTTGATGGATTAACTGGCGACGTTCTAGAGATAGAATGGGGCGACGATGATAAGGGTGAGAAAGAGGATGATTAGTTTAATAAACTAGCGCCTCTCTTTACTACTCATGAAATCTACTCCCTTTCTTTTTTTATTTTTCTTTTTATGCTCTTCTTTTGTTCTAGCAGAAGACACTGGCACAGATTTAACTATTTATAATTTAGAAGTTGAAAAACTACTTAATCTTGGCAGCGGCATTCTTGCTCTTCTCTTAGCTTTCCTTACTTGGTCTGCTTATACTAGAACTGGTAATAATCGCTTATCTTATGTCAGTTTAGCCTTCGTTCTCTTTGCCCTTAAAGGATTTCTTTTAGCTCATGAACTATTTTTCGGTGAATTGCCTTTGATTGACACTGTCACAAGTATTCTAGACTTTTTCATATTACTTGCTTTTTTCATTGGTATTATCAAAAAGTGATTGTCTTATGTCTGGCTTGTCTCCCTCTAAAGATTCTGAGATACTGCAGTTAGAGTCTCGGAGAAAGATCTATGACTTAGTTAAGGAATTCTCAGGATGTAATTTTCATGAACTAGAACGAAGAACTTCAATAGCACCAACTACCCTGCAATATCATTTACACTATCTGACTAAACATGGGCTTATCACTCTTCAGAAAGACGGCAATAAAATACGTTATTTCATTCAACATCTCCAACCAGAGGATAAACGACTCTTGGTTTTTCTTCGACAGCAAAATATTAGACACCTACTTCTTTTTATTTTAACTCATAAAACTTGCAGACAAAAAGATCTTGTGGAGTTTCTTCAGCTCTCACCTTCAACTATTTCCTTGTATCTCTCGCGCCTGATTGCAAGCAAAGTTCTTCAGACTGTTACGAAAGGTAAAGAACTTTCTTATCAACTTGCTATAGTAGAGGACGATCTTGTTACTTTGTTGATCACCTATAAAGCAAGCTTTTTTGACCAATTGGTTGACCAGACTATTGAGATGTGGAATTTTAAATAAGAATACCTTTACGGATATCCGCCATCGACAACTAGAATACTTCCAGTCATATAACTTGCATCTTCTGAAGCTAGAAAACTAACAACACTTGCCATCTCTTCAGGTTTTGCAAAGCGTTTCAGATACACATGTTCTGTTTCTTTTTTGATATAGTCCTTTGGTAACTCTTTATTCATATCAGTGTCTACCCAACCTGGTGCGACGCAGTTAACACGAATAAATGGGGATAGTTCATGTGCTAAGCTTTTTGTTAGATTAATAACTCCTGCTTTGGTAGCACTATAATCTATGGAGTCTGGATGATATGTATGAATACCATTGGTCGAAGCGATGTTGATAATCGTTCCTGTTTTCTTCTTTTTCATAGCATAAGCAACATATTTTGAACAGAGGAATACTCCTAAAAGATTGACTTCCATAGTTCTTTTCCATTGCTCTACAGTTCTTTCAAAAAGGGGAACATCAAATACAATACCTGCATTATTGACTAAAATATCTATTTGACCAAAAAAAGCTAATGATTTTTCTACCATAGCCTTAACTTGCTTTTCATCAGCAACATCAGCTTGTATCGCTATAGCTTTTCTTCCTAACTTTTCAATTGTCTTAACTACAGCATTTGCTTGTGTAACTTCTTTTATATAATTAACAACAACATGACACCCATCTTGAGCCAATCGTATTGCAATTGCTTTTCCAATACCTCTGCTTGCACCAGTAACGAGAGCAACTTTATCTTTAAGCTTCATAGTAATTATGGCCTCTAGAGAGTTTATATATTTTGCTTTGATTAAAGCTGTTTCCTCTTTCTATAACTCCAAATAGCCGTTGCTGGAATTGCTAGAACAACAGTTGGAATTGTAGACTTTTCTGGTCTTGGAGTTCCTTTCAAGTTATGCATTCCATAAGTTAATAATATAGTTATTGTAGAAGGAATAGTTACAGAAGTGATTAATGCTTTTGTTCTATTATTAATTTTTGTTACAAGATATTCACAGGACTTCATAACAGCACCCCCAAACAAAAATGTATACCCTCCTTGTTTTAAAGCAGCAGTTGTAGACCCAAGAACCTCTTGAGTTTCATAATAATTTATTCCAAAAATAATTCCCCCCATAATTCCTGCACATACTAAACCCATCTTATATTCAATATATTTGCTTCCAAGATCATAGATTTGTCTAGCCAAAGATTTTTTTGATGGAGTAGGTAGTTCACTATCTATCATATCTTCTAGGTCTTGCATGTAGATAGAAAAAAGAGAATCGTTTAAATGATTTACTCTTAATAGTTACAAATAGGATAAGCCACCGGAGGGATCCGAACCCACGACCTTCCGCTCCCTTGCTTTCGATACAAGGCGGATGCTCTATTACCCATATACAAGCCATAGCTTATACATTCCAGGCTGAGCTACGGTGGCGCTAGCTAGACAGCGTTTTAGAATGTTTAAAAAGATTGTGGAGTTCGAAAAATCTCCGAAAATTCCGGAAAACTTCTAAATAGAGATTCAAGTATCTGTTTACTTCTCAAAGACCCTCAGAGTATTTATAAATAAAATTAAAATATTAGCTATATGAGAGTCGGTTTTACTAATGATGAAATACGAGAAAACTTCCTTGAAACATGTAAAAGAAAGTTAGGTGTTTCTTCTTGGAGTGGTTTAGCAAGTTATTTAAAAATACATAGAAATTTACTTTATAGATATAGAGACGGAGATCTTCTGTTATCTGAGGAGCACTATAACTCTCTAGTAAGACTACTAAATCACAAATTCACTATCATGAATAGTTATATTTATTTTAAGGATGATCATTGGGGTAAAGCTAAAGGAGGGAGGAATGCTTATAATAAAAATAAAGAATTTTTTAAAATAGGAAGAAAAAAAGGATTAAAAAAACTTTTAAGTATGAGTGAAAGATGTTTCACTTTTAATCTAAACCAAAATCTATCTATAGAACTGTGTGAATTTATTGGTGCTTTTATTGGTGATGGATTCACAGGAAACTATCAAAACCACTATACCACTCAGTTTACAGGTGATAGAAGATATGATTATGGCTACTATGAACAAGTTATAATTCCGATTTCTAAACAACTATTTAATAATATAAATTGCTATATCAGTGAAAAAGACAATACGCTTCGAGTAAAATACTATTCTAAAGCATTATTTCTCTTTCTGACAGAACAGTTCAATCTTCCACCAGGTTTAAAGGTTTATACTGTCAAGATCCCTTATATAATTATTGAACATGGAAAAGATTATGTTTTTCCAACACTTCGAGGTATATTTGATACTGACGGCTGTATATTTTATGATAAAAGACCAATCTATAAAAAACCTTATCCACGTATTGAGATAAAGCTCATTAATGAAACGTTAATATTACAAATAAGAGATTTGTTGACTCAATACGGTTTTTCTCCTGCAATAAATGGAAAAAAGACTGTAGTCTATCTCTATGGAAAACAAGTAGATTTCTTTTTTGAACAAATAGGATCTTCTAATAGCAGACATCTAAAAAGATTTGAAGAAGGATTAACTAATCCAAGAAATCTTGGTTCTTAATTTTTTCTGGTAAATACTTGTTCGAAATGAAACTAATACCTTGAGCGGAAAGTGCTTGGATTTCTGCCTTAGCATTGAGCTTCTTGAACGCTTCGAACTCTTTCTGCCATTCTTTATTATCTTTGAACCAGTCGTATTCCATGATCTGTTTGAGACGCTTAGTATCATTGTCATTCAACTGGATTAAGTTCTTTCTTAAACCATATTTATCAATGTCACCAACTCTAATACCTAAATAGCGTACACCAGGAATAGCCATGCGCTCTGAGATGTGCGCCAAGTTAATGGAACCGTACTTGATAACAGAGTAGATATAGTGACCCCACGGATCCAGGTCGGTCAAGACATAAATAGGTAATTTGTGTTCTTCATACAAGCGTTGCAATAATCTACGAATACCGCGAGTAGTCTGTCCTTGTGATGACATAATGATGCAATTTTGTTTTTCCCAGAATTTATCCTCATGCAAGCGTTCCCATACGGCAGCTTTCTCCATGTAGAGAATATATTTTACATTGACTTTCTTGAATTTCAATTCTTCAGTGTTCGAAGGAATACTCCAACCACCAGAGCCCATCTTGGACCAGTCAATCGTGTCACCGCGATCCTCAATAATTACATTGCCTGCAACAGAACCATTCTTGTTTGCATTAACATTTAAGTTTTCACGTGATAAAGTAGTAATGACTTCTAAGTCTTCAATAACATCATCAGATTCTGCTTGTTCATCAACGAGGTTTATTTTTGTATTAGGGATTGTACGCTTAGCCATGTAGAAGACATCTCTCAGGGATGCGTGTTTTCCTTGTTCAATCAAATCTTTACTAATTTTAGCAACTTCCACTGTTTGTAAAAACTTTTTAGAATGAGCAACGTTGAAGAACGTACGTTGAGCCATTTTCTTACCTAGTATTAAAGTCTTTGACTTTTTGTCGAATTCGACGTTTGAGAGACCACGCACTAACAGATCAATTGCTGGATTTTTACCCGCTTTGATGTCGCGGACTATTTTTTCACCAAATTCTTTCAACGCATCTGCAGATTTTTTCTTTTCGCTCATGCTTGTTGCTCCAGAATTAATGGTAAATCTTTTTTCAAACGCTCTTTGAGCTTCTCTTCCAATTCTGTCTTTTTAGCACCAGTTAAGACTGCTAAAGTACTTGCTAATTCAGGAATATAACCGTCGAATAAGGATGCACGCTCTTTTTGTTCTCGCATACGCACAGTTTTACGTACGAATGAATAGAGCTTACGACCTACTTCTTGTACTGCTAGTTTGATTTCTTTGATGATTTCAGGATAATGAGCAATAGCTTCTTTGGATTCAGAGGTGAAAGGCACCCAAACTGATACGATATGTACTACAATAACTGCCGGACCTGAAGGAATTGCTCCTTTACTTTGATCTAATCCATAATTTCTCCACACTGTGTTAATTACTGATCGAGTAGTTGCACATGCAGATTGCTGATATTGTAATGGAACTTTGTTAGCGAAACGAACTAGGCGGACTAATTCTTCTTTTGGTAAAGATCCTCCGTAAGCAATAGCAGCTTCCACTTGGAATGGAATACCTCTATAGACTGAAGGAGAACGAGTTGTAGAAGCAAAGAATTCTGCAGGAAATTCTTTTTTTAATGAAGCAGTTAAAATTTCTTCCCCAATAGGGCTTAAACAATCTGTTGGAGGAGCCATAATCTTTGTTTCCTGAATGGATTTGAATAATTTTTCAGATTGGTCATGAGCCATATCAACAGGTTTTGTTTCCTGTCCTATTTGTGCTTTTGTCAAAATTTCATGAGCTACATTAGAAGAAACTCGAGAAAATTCATTAGTGAGAAATTGCAACATAGTTTTTGCTTTGGTAGCCTTCATCATCTGCATTAAGGCACCGAGCTCAATACCGTGAGGATGTGGCTGGATTTTCTTTGCGGGTTTCGGCATTTGATTTGTTGCACGCTTGTAAGTTACACGCTCTTTTAAAGGATTAATATAAGTGAATTGTGCATGAGGATTAGAAATAGCACTTTGCTTCATATACTCGTCAACGCTTAATTTTCCTTTTTGGTACTTTCCTTCTAATTCAATTTCTACACGAATACCATGTTCTTTGTTCAACCATTCGATTTCTTTTTCTGTAAGCACATCTGGCTCATTTTTTGCAGTGTTGATACGCAATTCTATAAAATTAGCTGGATGCTTCACATCGATTCTAGAAGTAATACGAGCTGGCTTTCCCGTGGTTAATTGACCATAGAGGATAGAGGCAGAAACACCTATACCTTGCTGTCCGCGGCCTTGCTTCATAGAATGGAATTTACTACCATAGAGCAAACGAGCAAAAACATTAGGCAATTGTTCTTTTGTAATTCCTGGGCCATTATCTTCGACTATAATAATAAACTTATTTTCTGCAGTCTGACGTAGCTCTACGAGAATTTCAGGCAAAACTGGCATTTCTTCACAGGCATCTAAAGAATTATCGACTAGTTCTTTTACTGTAGTTGACAACGCTTTGAGAGGATTATCAAAACCAAGCAAATGTCTGTTTTTCAGAAAAAATTCAGAAACACTAACTTGTTTTTGCTCTTTAGCCAATTCTTGGGCTTTGATTTTTGTCGTTGCTGCTTTTTCTTTTGTCTGCGCCACGAAGCCATCTTCTTTTCATGGCTTTATAAATTTTTTGTGAGAACGTTTTTACAATTAATGGTGTAAATTTTCCATTTGTGATTCAATAAAATGATATACATTGCTGTGTGGAGAGCCACCAAGCAACTTCTCTACTGCTTGTCGTGCAATCTGTACTTCTTCAACTCCTCCAATCACTGCAGCAGTTCTCCCATGGACAGCTAAATGACAATTAGTTAACTGTTCTAGCATTTTCCATGCTTTTCCCTGTGTTCCTATTAAACGTGCGCGAATACTTTGCATTCTTGCTTTCGAATCTTTGGAGAACGCACGCATATCAATAACTTCTAAATAAAAATTATCACGCGCTAGCATCATTGCAATTTCTGGATTAAAACCACGACCGATTGCTCTTACAATAGGCACTGCAATAAAAGTGCTAACACTTTCTTCTGCTGTGATCTCTACATCACCTTCTTTAGAAACTCTAATTTTTGTTTTAGTTCTACTTTGAATAGCTCGCTTTGTTTCTCCTTTTTTACCTATTAGTACAGCGACACGATCTTTAGGGATTTTTAGTTCTTCTTCGTACATCTTAGAATTCTTGGAACTCTTCCAATTGCTTTAAATAGCCATTTCTTTGCAACCAAGATACTTGCGTTTGTTTATACTTGAAAATAATGTCTCCTTTTTCATCGCCACCTAACTCCCATGGTTCAACTAATAAGGTATCTCCTTCTTGGACCCAGATTTTTCTCTTTAAACGACCAGGAATACGACAAATACGTGTTTTTCCATCCATGCAACGAACACGCATACGAGAAGCACCTAAACGCTGATCGAGAATACCTAAAGTTTCTTTATCCCTTGGTAAGCGAACACGCCTGATTTCTTCAGCGATTTGCTGTTGACGTTCTAATTCTACTTTCTTTCTAGACATGAGTATTTAGGCCAGCATATAACAATTTATAAAGGTGTCTATTAAAGCTTATTTAAGCAATGCAAACACGTAATAAAGTATGATTAGAACTAACAAAATAATAGCACCATTCATTAGCAAAAGACTAAAAGTCATTGTTCTTCCACATTTTCCTTCTTCACATCTTTCACTTTTACACTCGTAAGCTTGCGAACAAGATTCTCCATTTTTCTTTAGAGGAACTAAAAGACCTGCTTTGTCACAATATAAAGTGCCGACAGTAGTACCAAATGGCAAACAGCTTTTCTTTCCTTTTTCCAAGGTTTGTAAGCAACCACTGCACTCTTGCACTTGCTCTTCTTCTGCGCTACAAATTTTAGGACAAGGACCGCCACAATCTATACCTGCCTCTCCTTGATTTTTTAGATTATCTGTGCAAGTAGGACATGCGCTACAAGAGCCACCGCAATCAATACCAGTCTCGTCAACATCTTGTTTGCCGTTTGAACATTGCGTTTCTGTTGATTGTGCTACACTCGTTGTTACTTTTGCGCCTGTGCCAGCATCAATAACTACTTTTGCAAACACTTGTGAAAGCGGATAATCAACCAGGAGAGTATCTGCTTTATCCGTGCTTGATGTTAAATCTACTTTGATTCCATAATTGGAGATACCTATAACATGATTCTCGCTTGAGGTTACTGTAGTTACACCACCTAGAGTATTTGAGATCCCTATTCTTGTAGCTTGAGATGTTTGAATTGTAAATGTTAAAGTTTCTGCAGTTGTAGATTCTTCAAACTGAGTTCCATCTGTAGTCAAAGTAAGATCATAAGGTGCTGCAGGAGCATTAGTAGCACCTACATCGAGAACTCCTCCACCCTTCACAATAATGTCCATTTGATCGCTTGCCACATCACTGTCTCCATTGAGATCAAAAGCCAAACGATTAGGTAATGCTTCTTCAATATAAAATCTAGCACTCATGGCGCCGATGGACAAGGTTCCTTCGCCCATTGTTCCACCATTTGATGAATTGCTGTAAGTGATTGATCTTTGTGAACCTCCCACTTCAGTAAAAATAATAGTATTTGTTTCGTTGTTTAAAGAATCATAAGTTAACACATAGGTTTTTCCATTTTTGGTGTTAGCTGTAGTTAATACAAAATAATCATATCGGTCTATGTTAAAATCAGTTGCACTTGTCCCCTCAACAACGATAAGGTCTTTTGTGCTATCCCCAAACTTGAAGCTGTTCTTATTTGAGATGAAGGGGATATTAATCAACTTGTCTTCTGGTGCCGTAAATTCCAAGCGATATTCGTCATCTGTTGTGGAAGGCAATAATTTTATTCTTGTTAATGCAACATTTTCTAAACCAGCATATCTTATGTCCCAATCTGCAAGCAATGCTTGAGGCTGACTAAGGTATCTTTTAACTCCTTCTCCAGCTTTTATATAGAGTGTTCTTGGCACAGTGAGACGATATTTTATGTTTGAAATTTTTAATACATCACCTACTAAAGACGCTGAAATTTTAATAAATGCATTATCTAACTTTACTTTATTCAGATTTACGTCACGTGTAAAAGCATCGTCTTCATAATTTTCATCAATTAATTCTAAAACGCTAGCCCCTAAAAATAATTTTACTGCACTTCCCTGAGGATCATTACTATTGAGGATAACATCACTTATTCCTATAGATACATCTGTTTCTATAACTTCCATATCTCCTTTTTGCAATTGTTGTGTTTCTTTTCCGTTAACTTTGAACTTTGCCTTTTTTGTCGCTGTCTCTATATTAGTTACTTCAATCTCATAGGTCTTATCACCTATGGTGTAGATTTTCTTCTCTTCTTGTCTTAAGAGATCAATAATTGCACCTTTTGCTAATGTCAGCTTTACCTTGTGATTATCAAGTGAAGAATCTATAAATGTGTATTCTTCATTTAAAATAGAAATCTTAGCGTCTTGGAGTCCATCGAGACGTGCATCAGTAGTTTTACTTTTTAAGCCTTCATCAAAACTAATATGCCATTCAAAAAATGCATCAGTTACTGCAGTTCCTGAGTTTATGAGTAAAAAATCTCCGACTTCATCAGTATCAGATGTCTTTGTAAATTGCACTACAGAAGTGTTAAGAGCTGTTGTTGTATCTCTAAATCTGATATATTGTACATATTTTGTTGTTCCTTCCTTAGTATTAGTAGTTCCTGACTTAACATCTCCAAGATGCACTGATGTGACTGCCTCTAGAACATTCCCCATTTCTTCATTAATACTCATTTTATCTGTTGATCCTTTGAACTCAAAAGAACCAGCAGACACTATTGCAGCTACTAAGACTAACACAAAACTAGCTAGAATTGTTTTTTTCATACTACCTCTTTCTTCTATTGGCAGCTTCTAATTCTTTATATAATTTGCTATTTCAGGCGAAATAGTACTGTTCCACGGTATAAAATAACTCCTGTCTGACGATCTAATCTATTTATTTGTCTTGAGATTGTAAGCTTTCCGTCAAAACGTTCATTTAACTTCTTTCCTAAAGAACGCGCAAATCTTTGTGAGGAGAGAAAGATGTCTATGCCTGTTTTGAGCTCTTCTGTTTTTGCTATAAATACATCTTTTCTTTTTCCCACTTCTTCCAAAATAAATTGCAGCACCTCTTGCTTATAAGGTCTAATCTGTATAGTTGCTTCGTAATAACTATTGTGCATAGGCTTGCGCATGAGGGACTCCAGCAATAACAATGATATTTTCTTTTGTAATTATTTCTACTTTTAAACCAAGAGCAACAGCTTCTTTACCAATTAAGTTTACATTGGGAATATCTCTCAATAGAGGAGTAATAGTGAGTGCAGTTCCTTTTTGACCTTTATAAAAGTGCTCAGAGATAGTTATACAATATTTTCCTTCCTCAAATGTTTTTCCAAGAATATTTTCATCACAAACAGCGAGTACATCACTGTGTTGTCCTTTATGCACTTTAAAGTACATATTAATTTCCTTTTACTGGTTGTTTTGCACCGCATGCAGTACATTTCATAAACATAAGACGATCTTCTTTTAATAATTGTGTATCTGGTTTTCCACATTCTTTACAAATAACAAAGTCCTTACAATATTGTGTTAATTTATTATTAATGAGCTGGGCTGATATCTTTCTTCCTAAAACTAATCTTGGCCCATCAAGAGTTGCAGGTGTTGCTAGCTCACGTTGCAAGTATTTTAATAATTCTGCAGCATCTCTTCTAATGAGGGAACAAATCTGACTAAAATTAGTTAATATTGTTTTTACTCCCTGAATATGACCTGTGACTTTCGGGATTTCAAATCGCTCAGTACTTGTTTTTAGCTCTGGTAGATGAGCTTTCGCTTTTTTTAATAAGTCATTATAGTTGAAGTCCATAACTTCAGAACGACAGTTTAGCCTATTTAAATCTTATTACTAAATTCTCACTAAATGATCTTTATAACGCCTGGGCGAGACATATAGACTTCACCTTCTTTAATAAGCTCTTCAATAATTTTTTCAGCTGTTTCCTCTTCTAAGGCTGCAGATTGAATGAGCATATCAATATCCATGCCTAACTCACCTTGTTTTTCCAAGAGATTAAGTATTTTTTGTCTGATCCCTTCATTTCCTTGCAAAGGAGAAGTATTAGCAATGAGTTCTTCCCGAGTTTCACGAGGAGTTATTTCCTGATGGGTTGTTGGTTGTTTTTTATCAATAATACCGCGTGATTGTGTTAATTCTATTTTTCTTATTTTCATCCAAGCTGGATTCTCTAATTTTTTTACAATTTCAGGAACTAAATAAATTTCATTTTGATATTGCTTTGGTCTGCCTATGACTAACAGAGAATCTCCAATTTTCAGGCCAGTTACCAATCTCACATCTTCTTTAAAAGCACGAACGGCAATTTTTGCAGTTCCATCTTCCAAGGTGATAGTTGCATAGTCTTCAGTGCTATTGGTAAATACTTCAGTGATGGTCCCCACAATATTAACTCTTGCTGCTTTTATGCCTTTAATATCAAGGTAATTAGGTTGCCATTCACCTTCGTCACGAATGTAGTCAGCATCAACTATTTCTGCAATCCAAAATTTGTATGCCGTTTGGCGACTTTGCATGGTTATAATTTTGAGATCCAGCCACGTTTTGGTTCATATATCTCACCCTCTTTTTTTAACTTCTCTAGGATCTCTTCCACTTGTGGTTCAGTTAGATTCTTTTCTGATGCTTCTGCGAAAATATCTTCAATAGGAATGGTTTTCTTGCCTCGAGCTTCTAATTCATGGATTATTTCTTTAATGACCAAAATCTTATTTCTTGTGGATGCTGGAACTCCTGTTGCTACTCTATCCATATCAAATTGTCCTGTTTCATAATCGAATCCTACTTGCATCATGCAGAATTTGAGAATTTTAATAGCATTACGAGCATCTTTTTTAGTTACTTGATTGGATAAACGAACACGAGCAGATCCTTCTGCCAAACGAATTAAAGCTTCTAACTGACGTGCTGAAATAGGAATAGGTTTAATGCCTCCGTCGCCTGTTATTGCTGAATTACGAAGACCCACATAGAATTCTTTAATTTCTTCTACAGCTCCAGGAGATAATTTTGGGAATACATTTTGATGCACATATGCAATATATTTACGCATTAAATCCACTGGTACTTCAGGCTCTTTTACACCATCAATGTTCCCTTCAAGGATATGTGTCGCGATTTTTGTATCTTTTTCTTTATCAGGAATATCACGTACTGCGAAAATGAGATCAAACCTATTGATCAATGCTGGAGGTAAATTAATTTGAGAGGCAATAGGCTGGAAAGGATCAAAACGACCTAACTTTGGGTTTGCTGCAGCTAAGACTGTAGTACGAGCAGTTAATGTCGCTTGAATGTTCGCTTTACTAATAGTAACTTGTTGTTGTGCCATAGCTTCGTGCAACGCGGACGTGTCTTCCATAGACATTTTGTCCATTTCATCGAGGCAAAGAACACCGCCTGACGCTAAAACAATAGCTCCGGCTTCTAACGCCCAACCTCGCATAAATTCGTCTTTCACTACAGAAGCAGTAATACCTGCAGCAGATGCACCGCGACCTGCAACGTATCTAGCACGAGGAGCCATTTTTGAAATATAAGTAAGCAATGTAGATTTAGCTGCACCAGGATCACCTACTAAGAGAATATGCATATCACCCCTAACTGCAGTGCCGTCTGATCGTTCTTTGCGAACTCCACCCATTAATTGCAGAACTAAAGCACCTTTAATTTCTTCATGACCATAGACAGATGGAGCAATAGAGCTTACTAATTTTTGATACACGTTAGGATCATTGGCTAACTCTTTAATTCTTTGTTCATCTTCTGTAGTAATACTTATATCATCATAACTTTGTTCAACAGAATCGATGGAATTTGTTTCCAAAGCAAGATCATACCGAGTTAATTGTCCTCCAGATTTGGCAGTTAGGGGAACTTCCTTGAGAATACCTACAACACGCACTTTAGAACCTGGAGTTGTTTTTTTCTCCATTTTAGGTTCAACCAGATCTTCACGAACAAAAACAGACAAGCGTTTTGGTTGTTCTCCGCCTTGCATGGATTCTGGTGATTCTTCAATAACTAAACGTTGCGCATCTACTAATATTTTTTCAGCAACACGAAAACGACCGCGTGCACCGCAGGAGCATCGTTGTGGTTCTTTAAACTTACTTTCTAGTTGTGGCACTGTAATAAGGTTACCACAGGAACGACATTCAAATTTTGCAGAAATGACTTGTGGACGAACGTCTGACGCCTGACGAATGATGCCGTCGATCATAATCAGATTATCTAGGTGTGTACTTCTGATATCACGCACTTTTATTTTTTGGGATTCTGGTAAATTGATAAAACGAACACGAAATTCTTCTTTAGGAAGATCAAATTGCTGTAAAGCAACTTCTGCTGCCTTGATAGTCTCTTCTGGCTCAGTTATGAGCTGTTCTGCTAGTTCAGGATCATGTTTTGCTAATTCTGGGAATTCTACCTGAATAGAGCGCTTGCCACTGCTCACTAGTTCATGGATTTTTTTCAGATATGCGGCTTCTAAAAATTCCTGAAACCTTTGAATTTGCTCTCTAGCATCGACCAATTTTTCAACCCCCGCTTCCGGAAATGGTGAGGAAGTATAAAAAGGTTCCTAGGGTGTTTGAGAAGTTTACTTTTTATTGACTTTCAATAAAGTAGTAATCAATAAGTCTACAGATTCACGCAATTTTGCTTCAGAACGTGTTCCTGTACAAACGATTTTCCCATTACTGAACAATAAGAACGTTGCTCTTGTCCCAGGCAACTTATACACTAGACCAGGAAATTGTTCTGGCTCATATTCAGTGTTTTCTAATTCCATGGCAAGCATATTCAAATTTAAATCCATACCGATGGAGCCTGAAGCAACCATGTTTTGTACTGTAACTTTTGGGACAACTGTGATTTTGATCTTGATTTTTTCTATATTTTGGATGATTTTTTTAACAGCTTCTTTTACTTTAGCCATAGATTTTGCGCCTGTACAGACAATTTTTCCAGAACTAAAGATTAATGCTGATGTTTTTGGTTCTTTAATACGCATTACTAAACCAGGAAACTGCTCAGGGTTATACTCTGTATTTGGCAAAGCTTCAGCAAGCTTGATTAAAGGAATATCTTTTTCTAAAGAAGCAGATGCAACAATATTTTGGATTTTAATTTCTTTCTTTGGTCTTCTTGGCATATAAATCCCCCCATATAGCTCAAATGCCTATTTTTGGAAGGTTATTTGGGTTTATAAAGGTATTTATAAAGGATTTAAGAAGACTTGCTGTTTTTGAAGTTTATAGCATAATAAACAAGATTAGCACTGTTAGAACAGTCATTACACTATAGACTAAAAAAAGTTCCTTTTTTCTTGTTTGTTTTGTTTCCACTTTGAGTACCTTCCTAAACTAGAATAAAATGTGGAGGGAGTATGCATATGCATACCCCTACTCCATGGGTTTAGGTTGAGTTAAAATTACTAAGACGGTCCTTTATATATAACTTGAGAGGACTTTTATTTCTTTTTTTCTTACCATTTTAGTCCTTTTTCTAAAAAGATCATAAAATAAGGCCCAATTTACTAAAGAAGTTAATTTTCTTTGTCTAAAAACCAATTTGTTAGCTTAATCTTTTTTAATTTACCCATCGTTTCAATACTAATTATTTTTTTATTTTGCAGACTAATAAAGATACGAACCAAAGTAGTCTTAGGAATACCTGATTCATAGCGTATTTTTGCCTGTGTGGATGTGTGCTGATGGTTTAACAAAAACATAACTACTTTTTTTTCTTTTTCATTGAGTGTGTTTAGGATATCTTGTGTTCGCTTACTAATTTTTTCTTCGGATTGTTGTTCTTCTTGTTTCTTTTCTTGACTTAGAGGCATATGTACAATTTTTGGTCTCTTTTGCCAATACTTCCAGCCGAACCAGCCTGCTCCTCCTAAGAGGACAATGATAACTATACTCCAAAAGATTATCCAACCATTTCCACCCTCGGAAATCACTGCACGATTCAATCGAATTTCTAAAGTATGTGAAACACCTTTCTCAACAGTTACTTTGCCTGAACCAACGGCACGATTAGCAGTAGCAGTAATAACACATTCACCAAGAGGAGCATAAGCCAAAGAAAATGAACCTACACGATCAGTCTCTTCTGGAAATTTTTCACCATACTCTTTACTACATTCGACTTTCAAGAGTGCTTCACTCACTAAATTGTTTAAAGTATCATACACAACACCTTTTACAGAACCTACGGAGAATGCAATAATTTCCTGATCTAGAGATTTATCTAATGCTATTTCTTGCTCTGCGTAATAATCTTTACCCGGTGTTTTTAAGTCGTCTATCTGAAACTTAAGCAGATAGTTTCCTTGTTCAAGACGCAGAGTAATTGGGTTGCTTCGAATGAATGAAGAGATAACTCTTTCCTCCTTCGACTCTTTCTCTACAACAATAATGTTTACTAAAACGTCTTTAATCTCTTTATTTCCTTCTGCTTGTTTGAGTGTTAATTTGATGGTTTGCTCTTCTGCCTGTACTAGCATAGACATAGCTAGAGTAACTAACATTAGCAACCATATTTGTTTTTTCAGGCTTAACATTTTTTGAACGCTATTTCCACTTCTTTTTCTTTAATCTGCTCTTTCTTGACTAGAGAGTATCCTACTATCTTTTCTCCTTTTTTTATCCATGTTAAAGTTTTCGCTCCAACCTTTTGCTTTAATTCTTCTTCGAATGCTGTAAGGTTTTCTTCCATACTTATAACTAACTGGATACGATCATCAATATTCATGCCTTGTGCTTTACGATATCCATTTACAATTCTAATGAGCTCACGGACCATACCTTCTTTCATAAGTTCCGGAGTTATTTTAGTGTCTAATATGATTGTAAAAGTTTCTCCTTTCTTCTGGACTACTTCTTTAACATTTACTTCTTCAGCAATTAAAGGAAGATAGACCTTATCTAAGTTTATGCCTTGTATTTCTATTTTCGCAAGAATTTGACGGATGGGTATCTTTGCCTTCTCTCGAGTTTCTAATGCTTTGCTGACGATGTCACGAACTTGCTGCATTTCTTTATTTAACTGTTTGCTCATTTTTTTGATATCTGCTACAGGCCAGGACTCTAGATGAATAGACTCTGCAAGCTTCTTATTTTCTTTTCGCAAGCATTGTTGTATATCTTCAGCGATAAATGGAGCTATAGGTGCCATGAGCTTAGCTAAAGTGTGCAACACATATCCTAAAGTCTGAATAGCTTTTTGTTTTTCTTTTTTATCCTCGAATTTAAAACGATCTCTGCTTCTACGAATATACCATGTTGATATCTCATCAATAAATTGCATGAGCGTGCTTGTAGACGTTACCGTGTCATAAGATTCCATGGCTGTTGTAATCTCTGTGATAGTAGTGTTTGTTTTACTGACTATCCATTTATCCAGAATATGGTCTGATGAAGAGTTATCCAAAACTACATTTTCTTTACCATATAATTCATAGAATGATTTAACATTTTCTGTAAGCATGATCATTTTTCTATAGACTTCTTTCAAAGTTTCTTCATTGAAATTGATATCTTCTGCTTTCATTAAAGGCGAGAGCATTAAGTAACAACGAAGTGCATCTGCGCCGTATTTATCAAAAATAACACTTGGATCAGGATAATTTCCTTTTGATTTTGACATTTTCGAACCATCTGAAGCCAGGATAGTTCCTGTAACCACTACATGCTTAAAGGAAGGCTTATCAAAGAGAAGAACTCCTAACACGTGCATATAGTAAAACCATGTTCTTGTTTGGGCAATATATTCAGAAATAAAATCTGCTGGGAAATTTTCTTTAAACCATTCTTTATTTTCAAAGGGATAGTGCTTTGCTGCATAAGGCATACTGCCAGATTCAAACCAACAATCCATCACTTCAGGAATACGATTCATAGTTCCTTTACATTTCATACATTTCAAATGTATTTTGTCAACGACATGTTTGTGAAGATCAAGCTCCTTCGGAACTTTTTCTAGAGCTTTTTCTGCAAGCTCTTTGACACTACCTATAACGACTAGCTCTGGACATTTGGTGCATTTCCATACAGGAATAGCTGTTGCCCAGAAACGGTTTCTTGATATACACCAGTCTGGAGCGTTCTCTAGAATATATTTGAAACGTCCTTCTTTAATATGCTCTGGGTGCCAGTTAATATCTTTATTTTTTTTCAAAATCTTTTCTTTTACTTTTTGAATATCTACAAACCAGGCGTCTAATGCATTATAGAATAGGGGAGTTTCACAGCGGTAACAGAAAGGATAGGGGTGCATGTATGACTCTGATTTATATAATAAATTTCTTTTTTCCAAATCTTGCAAGACTTTTTCATCTGCTTTTTTGAACCAAAGACCTTGCCATTCCTTTGGACCTTGATGCAATTTACCTTGTGTATTCACATGTTGAACAATGGGAAGATCATATTTTTTGATCATACGATAGTCAAATTCTCCATAGAGAGCCATATGGACTATACCTGTACCTTCAGCAGCTGTTACCTCATTACCACCATCGACAATATGATGTCCTTTTTTGTCTGAAGGAACAACATAGAGAGGCTCATATTCTTTCTTGATGAGCTTATCTCCTTTGATTTGTTCAACTATTTCATATTTTTCTTTTATCTCTTGTAGTCGATCTTTTGCAAGAATATACTGTTCTTTATTTTGTTTAATTTTTACATATTGTAATATGGGATTAATAGCTAACGCAACGTTTCCGATTAGGGTCCATGGCGTTGTCGTCCAAGCAAGGAGATAAGTATCTTTTTCATTTTTTATTTTAAATTTAGCAATTGCAGTTTTTTCAGTGATGTCTTTATAACTATTATCCATAGCTATTTCTGAGGTTGCTAAAGGAGTCTCACATCTAGGACAATACAACAATACTTTTTTTCCTTCATAGATGAGTTTGTCTTCATAGAGTTTTTTAAATAAGTACCAGATAGTTTCCATATACTCAGGATCCATGGTTTTATAGGCATTATCAAACTCAATCCATTTTCCCATTCTTGTAATTGTTTTTTTCCATTCTTTAGCGAAAGATAATACTTTAGAGCGACAGAACTCGTTGAACTTTTCTATACCCATTTCTTCAATTTGCTTTTTTTCTTTGATGCCTAATTCTTTTTCCGCGATATTTTCAATAGGCAGACCATGACAATCCCATCCCCAACGTCTTTCCACCCTGAAACCCTTCATAGTCCAGAATCTTGGGAAGACATCTTTACTGGTTAAACCTAGAATATGACCATAGTGAGGAGTTCCTGTTGCAAAGGGAGGACCATCATAGAATACATACTGTTTATTTTTTGGCCGTTGCTCTACAGATTTCTCAAAGATCTTGTTTTTTTCCCAAAAAGTACTGATGGTTTCTTCTCGTTCTTTGTGTCCCATGATACTGAGTTTGATACCTTTCTCCTTCGTTTAAATAGTTTATTATGAGTTTCCATAAAGCTTTTATACCTCTTTCTGTGCTTTCTTTTAACGCTGTCAAAGAAATACATACTATTTCTGAGATAAGTGTCATTTACATACAGATAAGGAGAGTACATACAATGGAAAGATATGGAGATAGTGGAGATCGAGGATATAGAAGACAACCTACAGCACCTATTAAAGTTGGTGACATAGTAGAAGTAACAATTGAAGCAGTTGGAGAAAAGGGCGATGGTCTAGCAAAGATCAGCGGTTTTGTTCTCTTTATTCCTGGAGTCAAACAGGGCGAAAAGCATATGGTCAAAATCACACGCGTCTTGCGCAGTGTCGGTTTCGCGGAAGTTGTAACTGGTGAAGCTGCAACTAAAACATCTGCAAATGATGACAACGCTGGCTCTGACGATGATTATCAAGAAGAATCATCTGAAGAAGACACGCAAGAAGATTCTGAAGACTTCTAAAGTCTTCTTTTCTTTTTCTTTTTTTACCACATAAACCTTATAAATCGAGCTTCTCTTTTTTATTTATGACTGAACAGCAAGCAGATCATCAACTTTGGATTGAGAAATATAGACCACAAACTTTTGCCGAAGTTAAAGGACATACTGAGATTACTAAAAGATTACAGGCTTTTGTTGAACAAAAAAACATTCCGCATCTCTTATTTT
The DNA here is from genome assembly GCA_018302985.1 of Candidatus Woesearchaeota archaeon. GTDB lineage: Archaea > Nanobdellota > Nanobdellia > SCGC-AAA011-G17 > UBA489 > JACOVP01. The sequence continues at coordinate 22,616 of JAGVZA010000015.1, forward strand.
CTGGTCCTGCGGGTGTTGGAAAAACTACATTGTCTCTGATTATAGCCAAGACCTTATTTGGAGACAATTGGCATCATAATTTTCTAGAGCTTAATGCTAGTGATTCAAGAGGTATAGAAGTTATCAGAGAAACAGTAAAAGATTTCGCTCGCACTAAAGCATTGGGCACTGAATTACCTAAGATTATTCTTCTGGATGAATGTGATGCTCTTACCAAAGAAGCACAGCAAGCATTACGCCGCACTATGGAAACTTATACTCGAACTGCACGATTTATTTTATCGGCCAACTTCAGCAGCAAAATTATTGACCCTATTCAATCACGTTGCACTATTTTTCGTTTTAAGCCATTATCACAAGAAGATATCAAAAACATTATCATGAATATTAGTAAACGAGAAGGCCTGAAGATTGATGACAAAACTATTGCTGCTGTAAGTACAGTTAGTAAAGGAGATGCACGTCGAGCTGAGAACATTCTCCAAAGTTGTAGTGCTATCAGTAAGACCATTACAGAAAAATTAGTCTACGAAATTGTCAGCGCTGCACATCCTGAAGAAATGAAAGAAGTTCTTCAATTAGCAGTACAAGGCTCTTTTATCCAGGCACGTGACAAATTATTAGATGTGATGTTAAAACATGGACTCTCTGGAGAAGAGATTGTCAAACAAATTCAAGAAACAGTCTGGGATCTTTCCATTACTGATCAAGCAAAGATGCAATTGATTGAAAAATGTGGAGAGATAGAATTTCGCATGGTTGAAGGCAGTGATGAGTTCATACAACTTGAAGCACTTTTAGCCAGCTTTGTTCTTGCAAAGAAATGACTACTGTTAATTTACCTTTTATCGACAAGTACAAACCAAAAACCTTGCAACAAATTCAGGGACAATCTCTAGCACTTCAAGAACTACGAACTGCAGTGGTCTCCAAAAAACCAGCACTTCTCTATGGCCCTGTCGGCTCTGGAAAAACTGCAAGTGTTTATGCTTTAGCCAATGATCTTGGATATGAAATTATTGAAATCAATGCCTCTGATGTTCGCAATAAAGATGCGATTAATAGTATTATAGGTTCTTCTCTCCAGCAAATGAGTCTCTTTGCCAAAGGGAAAATTATTCTTGTTGATGAAGTAGACGGCATTGCAGGCAATAGTGATCGTGGAGGAGTTCCTGCCCTCGTCGAGCTCATTAGTGCTGCGAAACAAGCTGTAGTGATGACTGCCAATGATCCCTGGGATTCCAAATTTACTCCGTTGCGTAAAGTAAGCCGCTTAATTGAATTTGTTTCTCTATCTCCCCAAGTAATAGTTTCTTTCTTACAACAGATTTGCCAACAAGAAAAGATTCAAGCTTCAGAAGATGTTTTAAAGAAGATTGCACGAAAGGCCAATGGTGACTTGCGTTCTGCTATTCTTGATCTAGAATCTTTAGGACGAGGGACATTAACAATAGCTGCAGATGATGTTGCACTGCTTGATGATCGTTTACGTGAACAGAGTATGACTGATGCTTTACGCTTAGTGTTTAAAAGTACCAAACCACAAGAGACCTTACAAGCTTTTGAACGCGTTGATGCTGATCTTTCTGAAGTACAATTATGGGTTGAAGAGAATTTACCTCGCGAATATACTGGTCAAGATCTGTATCAAGGATTTACTTCTTTAAGCAAGGCAGATGTCTTCAATGGAAGGATTTTACGCTGGCAACATTGGCGATTTTTAGTGTATATCAACACTTTACTGACTGCAGGCATCTCTCTGGCAAAGCAAGAAAAAACTCCTGGATTTGTAGAATATAAGCGCAATAGCAGAATCTTAAGATATTGGATGGCAAAACAAAAAAGACTCAAACTTCAAGGCATCTTACAGCAGCTTCCTGGAACGATGCATGGCTCTTCACGACAACTCATGAAAGAAGTGCTACCTTATGTTCGCTTTATGGCTAGAAAAAATAAGCAATTCAGTTTTGGACTTGAAAAAGAAGATCTTCTTTATCTTGTGAAGTAAATTATATAGTCTAGAATAGTTTTGAACAAACAGAGCAATCTTTATAAATCATCTTTAGTCGATGATAGCATCTAAGGGGGTATACTTACAATGCAAATTAGTGAACTCAAAGCAAGACAAGGAAGCAGAAATTACTCAGAAGGGAGAAGTCCGCACCTTCGATAAATTTGGCAAGCAAGGACGTGTTTGCAACGCAACGATCAAAGATGCTTCTGGTGAAATGAAATTAACCTTATGGAATGAAGAGATTGATACCTATAATGTTGGTGATAAAATCAAGATCAGCAATGGTTATGTCAATGAATTCCAAGGCGAAAAACAATTGAGTGCTGGACGCTTCGGCAAAATAGAAGTTTTGAAATAATTATTCTTTTTCTTCTTTTGGAGTAAAGCGCTCAACTTTTGCTTTGCTGAGCAAATCCTTGACATACAGGTCGATGTTCTTCTTGTTTTGGTCTTCTATCAAGAACTTTTGAATATCTTCTCTTGCTTCTTCTAAAGAAAGTTTTCCAGCTGCCTTTTTCTCATGCACAATAATCACATGATAACCAAACTGGGATTTAACTGGTTCTGATACTTCATCTACGGTTAAAGCAAATGCTACTTTTTCGAACTCTGGAACCATTTGTCCTTTTCCAAAAAAGCCCAAATTACCACCATTAGCTTTTGCTGAAGGATCTATAGATTTTTCTTTTGCAACTGTGGCGAAGTCTTCTCCATCTTTCAATTGTTGAAGAACTTCTTTAGCTTCTTCTTCAGTCTTTACTAAAATATGAGAAGCATTTACTTGCTCTTGTGCAATAAAATATTCTTCATTTGCTGCGTAGAAAGCCTCTATTTCCTCTTTACTAATGCTTTCTGCTGTCTGTTGCTTATCTGCTAGCAATTGGGTAATCATTAATTGATCTTTAATTTGCGCTCTGAACTCTTCTTTAGTGAGTTGCATCTTCTCTAATAAAGGATCAATAGGTTGGCCGACTAAGGCTTGTAAATCAGTCAGATATTTATCAACTGCTGCTTCCTCGATTTGAATGTTTTGTTTTTTTGCTTCTTGAATTAATACTTTTTTAGTAATTAGTTGATCGATAACTTGTGATTGGTTAACTGGGAATCCTTGCTGCTGCGCTTGTGCATATAATTTGTCTACTTCACTTGAAGTTATTTTTTCGCCATTTACTTTTGCTACGATTGTTTCATCCATAGTTGATGCTCCTTTATCAGAGACTAGCCATACAATACCTAGGACTATAACAAGAAGAATGCCAAGAACAAGGAATAACTTCTTTAAAGAAGGTTTTGCTGTTTTTGCACTTTCATGTACTGTTTTAGTAGTATGATGCTCTGTTGTCTTCTTATGTATTGCACTCTTTTTCATTCGTTTAGGCAAACCTTTATATCTTTAAAAAGGTTTCCATTAACTATGGGAAATAAGATCATCATAGGCAGAAATGAGGCAGACAAGAAAGAGTTTGGTGAAGCTGGCACTGTTTATATTGGAAAATTATTTGTCAATATGGGGCAGACTACTGCACTAAGCAATGAGATTTTCTTAGATGTTGTGAGAACACATGTCTTGTTGATTTCTGGCAAACGTGGGAGTGGAAAGTCCTATTCAGCTTCAGTTATCGCAGAAGAAATGTCTCGACTCCCGGCAGATGTGAAAAAGAATATTACTGTTTTGTTTTTTGATACTATGGGTGTTTTTTGGACGATGAAATATCCCAATACTCGTCAAGAAGATCTTTTAGTAGACTGGTCATTAACTGCAGAAGGATTACCTATTACTTTGTTCACTCCGCAAGGCCATTATCAACAACAGAAAGAGAGAGGCATTCCAGTAGATAAAGCATTTGCATTAAAAACTTCTGAACTTAGTGCTGGTGATTGGTGTAATGTCTTCGATATTAAATTAACAGATCCTTTAGGGATTGCCATTGAACGTGCTTTAGATGTAGCACATACACAAAAAAGAAATTATGATATTCCTGATCTTATAGCTACTGTTCAAAAAGATCAAAAAAGTACAAAAGAAGTCAAAGATGCTGTTGAAAATCGTCTTTTAGGCGCGAAAAAATGGGGACTCTTTGCTGCAGAAGGAACAACGATTGATGCATTATTACAACCCGGCAGCGTCAATGTTTTAGATATTAGCACTTATACTAATACTTTAGGTAATTGGAGTGTCAAAGGTTTAATTATTGGATTAATTTCTAGAAAATTATTAGAAGAGCGTATGAAAGCGAGAAAAATTGAAGAAGTTGCAGAAATTCAAAAACATAAAAGTTACTTTTTTGAAGATGAAGGACAAGAAACCCCCATGGTTTGGATTATGATTGACGAAGCTCATGAATTTTTACCCAGAGTTGGCAAAACACCGGCTACTGACGCATTAGTACAGTTATTACGAGAGGGAAGACAACCAGGTATTTCTTTATGTTTAGTTACACAACAACCTGGAGAAATTCATCATGATGTTATGACTCAAACTGACATTGTTATTAGCCATAGATTAACTGCACAACGCGATATTGTAGCCTTGAACAGTATGATGCAAAGTTATTTGGTGACTGATTTACAAGACTACTTGAATAATTTACCTAGAGATAAAGGAGCTGCATTATTATTGGATGATAATTCTGAAAGGATTTATCCTATGCGTGTGCATCCGAAAAGAAGTTGGCATGGCGGAGATGCTCCAAGCGCGATTAAGACAAAGAAAAAGATTTTAGAATTTTGAAGTACTTATTGCTAGTCTAATTTTTAGGCGCGACCCTTCGGTCTCGCTGGACTACTTGTACCCGACCGTGAGCAACCGAAAACAAAAGCCATTGTTCTTCGCAACCCAGGACGTTCCTGCCCCTAAAAGCCCTACGGAGACCAGATTGATCACCAGGAACAAATACTTTAACACCTTTTTCATTGTCTTGTGTTTCAACTAGTGTTCTTGTTTTAGAATCATAACGCACTCTTGTTTCTTTTGTAAGATAAGGAGCTTCAATTACTTGCTGGAGTTCAGTTTCTACAAAAGTAAATTCATCATGACCTTTGCTTGCTTTCTTTACCCCTAGACCTGTTACGAAGAAAGGAGATATAACCTGCGATCTACTTTTTCCGAGAAGATCTAATACTCTTGCTGCTAAATTTTTATTTTTTCCTTCTTTTGAAAAAAATGTAATTGCATTTGTATCGGCAATTGTTGTGTCTCGTTCAGGAATACTATCGAAATACTGGACAACGTCTACTGGACTAGCTACTTGAATTCTGCCGTTAGTAAGTTTGTAAAGAATTTGGTTGTAGCTTAAAGCTCTAGGGACATTTGAAAATCTAATAGGTTGATTTGGTTTATATTCTGTAGTGTCTGCTATAGGTGTTCCTGCAAATTGTTCATTGTGAAGTCTGACTACTGCTTGACCTAATTCATCATAGAGGAGATTAAAAATTTGTGGCTTATGAAAACTATAAGTTGCAAATGGGGAGATTGATTTACGTGTCATGGTATTCCTTATTTTTATTATGGTTTTTGATGCCTTTGCCTATTTAAAGCTTTCTATTGTAGTTACTTAAAAGTGGTATATTAATTGCGTGGATGTTTCCTATTTATCCGTTTCTTACGTCATTTTTTCGGCAGTGAGTTCTTTTTTCGCAATAGTTGAGCAATTTTTCAGAAATTATCCGACTGGACTCTCTTTATTTTCGAGATTTTACTAGTAAAGTAGTTAACAGTTGAAACACTCATTCTATTATGGAAAAGTTTATAACTAGTACATGCTTCATGCAGAATGCAATGATTGTTGAATTAAGCAAGGGTCGGCAGATCACTATTCCTGCTGAAATTAGAGAACAATTAAACCTGAAAATAGGGTCAAAATTAGAGATAACTAGAAGAAAAGATGAGATCATTTTAAAACCCTTGGGAGAAGGTCTAGAAAAATTGTTCGCTGAGGCAAAAACCTTGAAACCAAAACATAATCTTAGTCCTCAACAAATGGATGATTTGAACGAAAGGATGTTGCGATGAAATTTCTTGATAGTAATGTTCTTGCTTATGCTTTTTATAGTAATGAACATACACAACGATGTCAAGAGATTATTCGTGAAGGAGGATTAATTAATACTGCTAATCTGGTTGAAACTTACAATATTCTTCAATTTGAAACAAGTCTTGAACGTGCTGCTGCTGCTGTCAAAGAACTTCTCAAATCTAACTTAAAAGTTGTAGACTTAGATATTAATCTTGTTTTTGAAGCACTCAAAAGAACTACAAAACATCAACAATTAAAATTTATGGATCTAATTCATTATGTTACTAGCCTTCTTTATAATTGCAGTGAAATTATAAGTTTCGATAAAGATTTTGATAATTTAGAAATTCCTCGAACTACTTAAACAGTCAATTCCAAACAGATTCTAGAAACACCTGGGCTATATCTACCACATTCCACAAGATTTACTTTCTTGAACCGTCGTTGATAGGCTTTCTTGACAGCTCCAAAGTCATATTCACTGACAAACATATAGAGATAGATTTTTCCCTTGGGTTTTAACTTAGCCAATGCTAAATCAAGATAGTCTTCAGCTTTTTTTGGGAGAGGCAATAAAATTTTATTAAAGGTTTCTTTTATTTTAGGCATTATTTTTTTGACATCGCCTTGTTGTACTACAACGTTTTCTAGTTTATTTATTTTAATATTTTCTAGAGCAAATGTATGTGCTTCTTTATTCACCTCTATGCCATATACTAAACTAGGTTGAGCATTTTTTGCAATGACGCAAGGAAAAGGGCCAACACCTGAAAACATGACTAATACTTTATCTCCTTTCTTGACTTGTTTTGCTACACGTAAACGCTCAGTCGCAGTTCTCGTAGAGAAATAACAGGTTTCAACGTTTAAACGTAAAGATATACTGTTTTCTTTATGGAGTGTTTCTTTAGTTTTTTCACCTGTAATGATAGCAATCTTGGGAGTTCTGTACTTTCCAGTGTATTTACCAGTTTTTTTTGCGACTGTTTTTATATATGGGTTTAATTGCATTAAAGTTTCTGCAATGAGCTTTTCTTTTTTCTTCAACTCTTTAGGAAATTCATTGAAAATTGCGATAGACCCAACCATGTCAAATGCTCGAGGCACTAGTTCAAGCTCTTTCTTGTTCAGTTTCTTTTCCAAAGCTTCGTAGAGTCTCATTTTCTGTTGCCTGTTAGCCAATAATCAAATAGGTGGCTAGAACCATTAATACTACTGCAATCATCTTCTGTTTCAGTTTATGCTCATGAAAGAGCTCACCGCCAATAATAACTACTAAGAGAGTAGATAATGCAGCTATAGGTGCTACTAAAGAGACTAACCCTTCACGCAACGCTAAATAGTGACTATAGTTTGCTGCTACATTCAAGAGTGCTGTAATAATTAAAGGCAAAATTAATGTTTTTGCTGTATGCTGCATGCGTGTAAAATTATGCTGATAGAAAAGTATGAGGATAAAATTAACAGCCATGCCTGCTCGAGTTAGAAAATACAAAGAGTCTGGAGCTACTGCGGTGATGGGCACTCTAAGAATTTCAGGGTTTAAGAGGAGTTTCTCAATGATTATGATAATGCTAGACACTCCCGTGGCCAACAAGGTATACATCAGATATTTTTGTCTAAATCGATGAAATACTTTGTGAAGCTTCTGCAACTTGATACCTACTTCAACAATGTAAGATCCTGCCACCATCAACAGAATACCTATAAGATTTTTGAGAGAAATTTGCTCACCAAATAAGATCATACTAAAAAAAACTACAAATAAGAGGGAAATATTCATTAAAGGCACTGCTTCTGATGATTCTAAGTGTTTGAAGGATAATGCTATACAGACAAAAAAAATAGTTAATAATAGAGAAATAGCATACATAAGCAACCAAGCCAAAGGCTCATGACTAAAGGAAACCTCTTTGAGCAAAGGAAAAGAAAATAAAACTACTAAGATGGACATTACTCCTAAATATTCTAGAGGACGTTCTTTGTGAATATATTTATGAAAAATAAGAAAATAAATGGCAAAAAAAACTGCAGACAATAAAGAGTAGACATACCAAGTCATGTGAAGAAATCTCCTAATCCTTTCTGTTCTTTTTTCTTTGTGGTAGCTTTGAGTTTTTCCAAAGTTGCATCCACGCGTTCTGGAGAGAATTCATGACGATCTACTAAGATTTCCTTTATTTTTTCTACATCTGGTTTTTTCCACTCGAGTGTATACTCTTTAGTTACAGGCATTTTCTTGAAGAGATCCATAATCTCCTTCCAGTCAAAATCTGCTTCTACTTCCCTGAATAGTTGATCTAAAGATGGATGTTGTTTGACTAGCTTTAATGCAGTTTTTGGGCCTACACGATGGATACCTGGATGATAGTCAGTTCCAACTAAGATAGCAATAGCAATCAACTGGTCATGAGTAATGCCTAAAGATTTGAGTACTTCTGGAAGTTCTACTAGTTCAGGCGTTATTTTCACATAAGTACCATTAGGCAATTTTCTTTTTTGGGACAAAGTTAGATTAGTAATAGAACGAGGACAGCCATGCAAAAGAACATCGACGTCTGAAGTTGCTGCTGCAAAGACCTCTTCTTGCTTACACATATAAGCTATTTGTGCGTCTGATTCAGAAGGAGCTTGAATTACTGGGAGACCCATTGCTTCCATAAGCTCTCTTGCTTCTGCAGTCATTTCTGAAGAGAGTCTTGTTGTTTGTTTTGCATATTTAGCCATGGATTCAATATCTTCCTCTTGCTGTGCTTGCTTTAATTTTTCTGCAGCAAATTCTTTTCTGAGGGCACGCTGTTCTTGTTCTTTTATTTTGAGTATGGGTGCTTTTCCATCAAGAACAATAGCTAATTGGATGTTTCTTTGCATAAGGTTAGTAAATCTTGTCCAGATGCCCATGAGGTGGCTAGTTATTCTTCCTTTTGAGTCCATTAGAGGAGTACCGTCTGGTTGTCGAATAGATGAAAGAAATTGATAAGCACTATTGGAAAAATCTATTGCTATTTTTTTCCCTTCGAGGAACTCAAATTTAATTTCCTTTCTTGGAATAATGTCTCGTAAATTAACACCCATACTTTTGTCAATCATTATGGTTATATAAATATACTTCTTGACTTGCTGAATCTTTATAAGGAGCTTTAATCAATAATTTTTAGAGGTAAAAAGAGTGATCCATGCAACTACGATGAACCATAGTGGAGGGTTTTATTGCTATAGAGTGCATGAGCCTAAACTTAATGGGTTATGTGCGTCCAATGGTTTTTTATCTGTCAAGAATTTTTTGCAACAAGTTTTCCATGAACGACCCGATGCATATTTTAACAAAGGACCAAGAAGCAGCATGTTAAAATTCAAATTACCTTGTGATCCTCTCCAAGTACAGGGCCATGAAGTTTCTACTTTAGCACGGTTAGGACTAGAATTAAATAAAGAACGCTTCAAAGATGCTCATTCTCAAGTGCAGATGTACATGCTCGAAAATGATCAAAATACTGTAGCCATGGAAGTCCCTCTCTGGCTGGAAAAAGAAGAATTAGAAAGCTACAAAAAAATTATGGAAAGCACACAACCTTTGACAGGACATATTGATGTTTTACGTGTTGAAGGAGATAAAGTCTGGATATGGGATTATAAACCGAATGCTCATAAAGAAAAATTTGCTGCAACTCAAGTCTATTTCTATGCCTTAATGTTAAGCAGAAGAACCAACCTGTCTTTAGATCATTTTAGATGTGGTTTTTTTGATGCTAAAACTGCTTTTGTGTTTCAACCTACACAACAACTTATTACGAAGAATATGGAACTAGCTGCCTTTACTTAAGACTATTTCTTCAAGCGTCTGCATGAACTTCTGCATATGATAAGGAGTTCTGTTGTTTTGAGGAACGATACCTTTTGGATTCTCTTTAGTAGGAAAGTTTTTTTGCCATACTTGTTGCAATGCTTGATAAGTTACATCACTTAACTTACCATCGACTGCTAAAAGATTTTCAGGATTCTCTTCATTGTAGATTTCTTGAAATTGTACTATTGCTCTTCTGGATTCTCTACCTAAATCTCCATCTAATTGTAGTGCTGTTCCAAGAAGATCATTTAATTGTTGTTGTATACGTGCATTTTTAGGTGCTAATCTGCCTGAGTTATAAGCTGCAACAGCTAAAGAAACATTTCCATAAAATGCAAAATTGTCTTGTAAGAGTCTTTCTCCATAGGCTCTATTAATCTCTGGTTGTAATAAACTTTGTTTGATTTCTTCAGGAGTTGTTCCTAAGCGTGGTAAGTCTTCATGTTTTTTTTCTAATACTCTAGCAGTTTGTGTTAAAATCTGCATTGATCCATAACTAGTATCATTAATGTGAGGCTCATATCTCCGTGCTTTAGGGTTACCGTGAGATTCTATTTGAATAATTGCATTGACTACATATTGATCTATAGTGGTAGGCATATAATTATTTTTTTGTTGCTCGACAGATGTTTTTTCAATTTGTCGTTTTCCTGGAAGATCATGGAGCAAGGTTATTCCCCCTCCGACTACCAAAGCAGCCACTAAACCATACATTTTCATTTTCTTAATCTACTCCTCTCTAATAATTCTAATGCTTTAATATGCTTATCTCCAATAGACTCTATTTCTTTTTCTAAATTTTGTGTACCTTCGGCGCTTGCGTTACGTACCCCAGCAAATCGACCGCCGCCAAGGCCGCTGAGGCCACCGAGGCTGAGGCTGCCAACGCCCAGAAAGAGCAAACGCGCCAAAGGTGAATTTTTGTTAAGATCGTTAGCATGCCAGATGCCAATCTCATCTTTGTTATATGCTTTTGCGTGTGCTTGTAAATAGCGTGCTACACGTGCTTGACCGTCTAATATAGCAATAACTCGTGGATCTTTTTCTGCATCTTTAATGTTTATAGGATCTGATGGCAATTCTAACAATTTACGATGAGGAATAACAAGATGTTGATGTTGTGCTGCTGCTAAAGCATATATAGTATCAAACATTATCTGAGGAAAACGACCAGCACCATTTACTAAACCTTGCATGTTTGCTTGTTGAAGACCATAAGGCGTTGCAAAATCAGTTTGCTGATGCCAATAAATAGTGAAAGCTTCTTTTTCTCCTGTTGGTATTCCTGTAACTACAAGACTTGGTGTAGTAATAAATCTATTCCAGGGCAATTCTCCTTCTAAACGAGCATCTACTGCTTGAGGCATATAAAGTGCTGTATGCTTTTTCTGACAGTTTGCAAGAGCTTGTTCTATACGATCATGATGGAATAATTCTACTTTCATTTTATTACTCTATAGTAGTTAATAGTATATAAGGATATTGGTTAGTTATTTAAACCCCTATCTGATTTTTAAGGATTATGGAACCATGGATTCTTTCAGGCAAAATATCATCACAGGCACGAGAATATGGTAAAACACTCTGTGTTCCAGGTGCTAGGATTGTTGATATTGCTGACAAAGTAGAACAAAAAATTATAGCCTTAGGCGGCAAACCAGCATTCCCTGTTGATATTTCTTTGAACACTATGGCTGCTCATTACTGTCCTTTTGTCGATGACCCTGTCATTGTCCAGAAAGGTGATCTCTTAAAATTAGATTTAGGAACTCATATTGAAGGTCATGTCACTGATACTGCTGTAACTATTGAAGTTGGTGGCGTTGACAAATACAAAAAAATGCGAGAAGCTGTTACTGCTGCTTTGAAAGCCGCTATAGATGTTGTAAGCCCTGGTGTTCAAGTTGGCAAAATTGGTGCTGCTGTAGAAGAAGTTATTACAGGTTATGGTTATAATCCGATTCGCAATCTCTGTGGACATGGTGTAGGTCTATGGGAAGTACATACTAAACCTACGATTCCTAATTATGATAATAAAGATCCGACTAAACTAACAGAAGGACAAAGAATTGCTATTGAACCTTTTGTTACAGATGGTGAAGGTATGATCAAAGAAGGCAAACCCTCTGGCATTTATGCTTTAATTAATCCTAAACCTGTTCGTCTTGATGGAGCAAGAAAAATGATTCAGCATATCATGAAAGAATGGAAGACCCTACCTTTTACTGTACGTTGGCTTAAACAATTTCCTAATTATCAATTTCTCTTAAACTATTTAGAAAAAGAACAAGTGATTTCACAATATGGACAATTACCAGAAAAAAGCGGTGGCCTAGTCACGCAAGAAGAACACACAATCATGGTTGGCACTGGTGTGTTGACAAAATAGTTATCTCAATATACCCTCATAGGGTCTTGGAGCTGGAAATTCTTTTGCAAAAACAGTATCTTGATTATGCTGTGAGTATAATGCTGTTGTAAACAAAGCTCTATAGCCAGTAACTGTTAGAAAATTAATCATAGTCGTTACTCTTGTATCAGCATCCACCATAATTCTTGCAAATGAGTGAGGGTCAGTTTCTTCTACTTGCCTTAGTAAAAAATGTGCTAGATCTCTTCTTCGCCATCGTGGATGAATACGAATATTTTTTATTTCTCTTGTCTGAGGTAATTGTTTATGAGGCTGAAAAATGATATCTCCTACTACATGACCATTACTATAAGCTACAAATGCAGTCTTCCATTGTGTTTGAATATCAGGGAGACAGACTTGCTCTACCCAACGTTCATAGTCAGGATACCATAAAGCTTGTGATAATAGAAAACCACGAAGTTTTTTTAATTCTCTTTCATCCGTTACTGCTCTAACTAATAAATCGAGAACCATAGAGACTTTTTTCTTATCAGGTTATAAAAAAGTATCGGAAACTATTTGTCCTAGGAAAGAGACTAACCTAAATAACTTGGTCTTTGTGCAACGACAGAAGCAATCTTTGCCTTTCTCAAGTATTTTTCTTCCACATCTTTATATCTCTTGAGATCTTCTTCTTTTAATGATGGAGAAACTTTCTTGAGCGCTTCTTCGAAATCTGCAGCAGTTACTTCATTAGCTTCTGCATTCTTACGCAGGGCATGCATAGCTGCTTCCCTAACTAAACCATAAATATCTGCACCAGAATAACCTTCTGTTTTTTCTGCCAACTTGTCAATGTCAACATCTTTAGTTAGAGGCATTTTTCCTATATGTACTTTTAAGATTGCTAGACGAGAGTCTTTACCAGGCATAGGCGCTGCAATAACGCGATCGAAACGACCAGGACGCAATAAACTAGGATCTACTAGATCTGGGCGATTAGTTGCTGCAATAACAACAACGTCTGCTAATTCTTCTAGACCATCCATTTCTACCAACATGGTGTTGACTATTCTTTCTGTGACATTTGAACCTGAATCTGTACCTCTTCGCGGAGCAACAGCATCAATTTCATCAAAGAAAATAATTGTCGGAGCAGTTTGACGAGCTTTCTCGAAAATCTTTCTGACTGCTTTTTCTGATTCTCCTACCCATTTACTTAAGACTTCTGGACCTTTGACTGAAATAAAATTAGCTTCAGATTCATGAGCAACAGCCCTTGCTAACATAGTCTTACCAGTACCTGGAGGACCGTAGATAAGAATACCACGAGGAGGCTTGATACCTAAGCGTGAGAACATTTTTGGATTTTTTAGAGGCCATTCTACAGCTTCTTTCAATTGTTGTTTTAGTTCTTGTAAGCCGCCAACATCTTCCCACGTAGTGGTTGGTCTTTCAATAAGGACTTCACGTAATGCAGAGGGACGAACTATTTTTAATGCTGCTCTAAAATCTTCTGCAGTGATGACTAACTTAGCCAATACTTCTGGAGAAATTTTTTCACTTTCACCCTTTAAATCTGGCAGTACTCGACGGATAACATTCATAGCAGCTTCTTTGCATAATGCCTGCAAGTCTGCACCTACAAACCCGTGTGTGATATCTGCCAATCTCTCAAGATCTTTCTTTGCACTCTTATCTCTTATTTTATTAAAAAAGTTTGAGTTTATGATTTTGAATTCCTTTAAATCTTTTATAATAATTTCATAATTTTCAGAAAGTTTTGCCTTTTTCTTTTCTAAGAGGATACTCCTTGCTTCTCCTTCTTCTATTTTTACTTTATTTGTTTCTATTTGTGAAATTTCTGTAATGAGTTCGTTTAACTTGTCTTTTTTTATAAATAATTCATGGTAGCCTTCTATTTTTTCTATTTTTGAGATCAAGCCTGTAATAACATTAGTTAGCTTATCTAATAGGGATTTCTCTCCTGCTTTTTTTAATTTTAAATCATTAAGTTGTTGTTCTGTTTTTTCTCTTTCTATTTTATTTTCTTTTAGATAACTCTCTAATTCATGCAATAATTCCTTTCCCATTATTTCTTTATCTAGTTGCCCTTCGATAGGCATATTTCTAGTGTGGATCTTTAAAACATTTAGTCTACCAGCTTTGTTTGGGACACCAATAGATATTTCTCGATCAAATCTACCTGGACGTCTGAGTGCGGGATCAATAGAATTAGGACGATTGGTTGCTCCGATAACGACGACACGACCACGACTTTTTAGTCCGTCCATAACCGTTAAAAGCTGCGAAACCATACGACGTTCTACTTCGCCATAAGTTTCATCGCGCTTTGGTGCGAGAGCATCTATTTCATCAATGAATATAATGGAAGGAGCATTTTTTTCTGCCTCTTCGAAGAGATCGCGAATTCTTTTTTCTGTTTCACCGTAGAATTTGGAAGTTAATTCTGGACCATTGACTAGTAAGAAATTTGCTTCAGATTCATTAGCGACTGCTTTTGCCAATAAGGTTTTACCAGTACCTGGAGGACCATAAAGCAATACTCCTTTTGGAGGTTCGACGCCGAGACGTTCGAAAATTTCTGGATTCTTAATAGGAAGTTCAACCATTTCTCGAAGTTTTTTAATTTCTTCTTCTAGACCACCAATATCTTCATAAGTTACATCAGGAACACGTTCTTCAGTTACTTGCACAGCTTTGGATGAAACTTTGACTTCAGTATTTTCTGTGATGATTACTGCAGTTTTTGGCGTTGTCTCTGCAACAATAAATTTCAGACTACCAAAACCAAAATTGCCCATGAATCCTTCTTCGAATACATTAAAAATATCATCGAAATTAGAGCCAGATAAGGTTCTTCTTCTTCGACGTGCACCGCCTAAAGAAATAATATCTCCTTTGACTACTGCTCGCCCTAATAATCCTTGCTTGAATAATTCATTATTGGCCTGGATCATAACTCCTTGTTGTGCTGGAGCTATAGTAATGGATTTTGCTTCACGAACTTCTAATTTTCTTACTTTAACAGTTTCTCCAATACCAGTTTTAGCATTACGTCTGAGAATACCATCCATACGAATAATAGTTTGACCAATGTCTGAGGGATAAGAACGATCTACAATACCAACTGTTTTACGACCACCTTCAATTTCAATAATATCTCCTGCTCGAACATCAATTTGGCGCATAGTTTGCGCATCAATACGCACAATACCTTTATACGCTTCTTCTTGCAAAGCTTCTTGTACTTTGAGCGAGATTTCTTGTTGTGTCATTGTAGTTACTTCGTAAAATCATCCTTCATAAATCTTTTCAATTTTCCTGAGAAAAAGAGGCTTAATTTTTCTGGACCTTCCAGTGACATGCGAATGAAGTCGTTCATTTCTCTTTGCATTTCCTCTTCAAAGTCAATAATCTCTCTTGGAATGGAGACAGTATAAGAATTACCTACTAAACGGAGTTTGACTTTGAATTCTTTGTTTTGAAGCAGTTTGAAGCTTTCATATTCCTGCTGATCTAAGGGATGGGGCCAAAGCTTTTGGCATTCGTTACAACGCCAAGCACGTATTTGAAAACCTTCTTTAGTCAGAATGATTTTGTTAGTCTTCTGATTACAGTCTTCACATACCATTGTCGTTTCGAATATATCTTTCATGTGTATACGGATGAGTGTATACTATTTAAAGATTTCGCTTGGGAGAACTAAATAGTTTTAAAGAGTACTTTCTTTGCTTTTCTTATGGACCTTATTCCTGATTTTTTGGCTAATTTATCAAAAGAGTTAACTGTAGTCTATGGTGGACCAGCAACTGGAAAAACCTTACTCTGTCTGACTGCTGTAGCACAAGTTGTCAAGCAAGGCAAGAAAGTTATTTTTATAGATACAGAAAAAGGATTTTTCATTGAACGTTTTCAACAAGTCTTGGGAAGTACAGAGAGCAAATATTTGGACAATGTTATTGTTATGAGGCCAACTAGCTTTAAAGGAGAGCATGTAATGATTGTAAAGCTTAAACAATTTTTACAGCAACCGAAAATAGGACTCATAGTTGTTGATACTTTGAGCTATTTTTATCGACGACTACAAAAAAATAAATTATTATTAGCTAATCGTATGTTAATCAACCAGATCAATACTTTACGCAGTTATGCTACTCAAGTACCAGTCATTGTCACCAATCAAGTCTATATGGATATTGAAACACAACAACAAAAAATCGTAGGCGGAGAGATTCTTTCCAAATCTGCACAAAGATTTATTGAAATGCAAAAAGAACCGAGAAAGATTATTCTCAAACAACCAGAGAAAAAAGAATCACTCTTCACTATCGACGCTAGTGGCTTTCACTTTTGACTGCTTTTCCTGCTGCTTCTTTAACCATTCTTCTTTGAGCTTGCATTGTTTGTTAATACAATAGTTGAAAGGTCGTTTTCCTTGACGAATAATCAATACTTCTGGAAAATTACACTCTTTACAGAAATTTTTTGTTGGTTTTGGAAGTCCTTGCGGCAATCCGAACGTAGCTTTACAATTGGGATATGCTGAACATCCTATAAAGTTACTTTTAAATCTTGGAGAATATCTAATCTGTAGATCTCCTTTTTTACAGAGAGGACAAGGAGCGATGGCGCTCAACTCAGTTCGTGTTTCTTTAGTCGCTAGCAACAATCCCTGGCCAATTTCTTTCTCATGCTTCTTGAAATTAGCTAATATTTTTGTCAGCTCTTTTTTAGCTTCCTCGATAATTTCTTCTGGTTTTCTTTTTTCTTCACGAATTAATTCAGTTTCCTCCTCAAAGTGACGAGTTAACCGCTCATCAATAATTTCCGGACAATATTTTTCCAAAGTTTCAATAGCCGCAACACCTAATTTTGTAGCTTCAATAGATTTTTCATGCACATATTGCCGCTGATATAAGGTATCCACAATTGAACTTCTTGTTGATTTTGTTCCAAGATTTCTTTTCTCGAGCTCCTTGATAATGGAGGCAGGAGTATATCTCTTTGGAGGCTTGGTTTGATCTTCTAGTTGTTCTATCTTAGGATTTTTAATCTCTGTTCCTTCATTCATAGGTGGAAGCTCTTCGTCTTTTTCTTTAGCATAAGCGCCATAAAATGTATACCAACCAGAGACTTTGGTAACTGAACCGCGAGCAATAAAATTTTCTCCATTGACGTCAATCTCCGCTTTCATCAACTCATTGACCGCAGGATCCGCGAAAGTAGCCAATGTTCTTCTAGCAATGAGATCATACACCTTCGCTTCCCTCTCCGCCATCTTCTTAGGAAGTTCTCCTGTAGCGTGAACAGCTGGGTGCGCAGGATCTACTTTAGGACCTTCATTTGGTTTCAACATTTTTTTCTTTAA
Source organism: Candidatus Woesearchaeota archaeon (assembly GCA_018302985.1). Lineage (GTDB taxonomy): Archaea > Nanobdellota > Nanobdellia > SCGC-AAA011-G17 > UBA489 > JACOVP01. Next base: position 40,238 of record JAGVZA010000015.1, read on the forward strand.
GAGCTCCGCGCTTAATGCCTTGTAATCACTTTGTTTTCCTAGATCTTGAATAATTTTTTTGTAGTCTAGAGCTACTGGTAATTTATTTGAACTGGAACGAGGATAAGAAATATATCCGTTGAGGTATAATCCTTGTGTAATGGACATCGTTTCCTTAGGGCTGATACCAAAACAGCGATAAGCTTCAGTTTGCAAGGTGGTTAAATCAAATGGAAATGGCGGCAGTACAGTCATTTCTTTTTTCTTGACTGAGGAGACTATAGCTTTTTTTCCCTGTGTTTTTTTAAAAATTGTTTCTGCTTTTTGTTTTTCCCAGAATTTTCCCTCTTCATGCCACGCGAGCACTGGCTCTTTATCTACTTCACCTTGTAATTTTATTTGCCAGAATGTTTCCGCTTTGAATTTATTAATTTCCCGATCTTTATCTACAATAATCTTTAATGCTGGACCTTGGACACGACCAGTAGACAATATTTTGAACATACCCGCAGTCTTTAACGCTAGGGTTAACGCGCGCGAATTATTAATACCATAAATCCAATCCAATTCGTGACGAGTCAATCCAGCGTTCGCCTGCCCCCAGTCCATATGCTTCATTTTATTTTGATAAGAGGCTATCAAGTCTTTCTTTGTCAGTGTCGAGAACTTCATGCGATGAGCGTCTTTTTGACCACAGGCAAAACGAATAGCGTTCAACCCCAGAACAGTTCCCTCGTCATCGAAATCTGTACAGACCGTGAAATCATCCGCGTTTTTCGCTAATTTTTTGAGCGTGTCAATAAAGTCTTTGGTCTGGCTAGCACGTTTTTGCACCTCATAGATGGGCTTCCATTCATAACTAAACGTTGGATATTTCCAGCCATTCTTCTCTTTCTCGACTAGACCATAGAGATGCCCTAAACAACTGGCAATAACAATTTCTTTTCCGTTATGAGTAAATGCAAAATAGGTTACTTTCTTGTTTTTTTCTTGTGAAACTTTTCCCTCCGCCAAAGCTTCCGCTATCTTCTTCGCGCTTGTTGGCTTTTCCGCGATAAGCAGCTCGTATTTTTTCATGAAGCCCGCATCTTCTTACTTTTCTTCGAAGAAGCAGTTGTATTTTCTGACAAAACACCATCAGTAAGGTCCAAAAGAAGGTTGTTTAAACACTTGTCTTTTCCAGCTTCTCGAGAGATGATAATCGCCGGAATATCCTCCTTTCTGATCTTGCTAAAAAAGTTATAGACAAATCTGTCCACGATATTGCGCTCATTGTCTAAGAACAAAGTGTCAATATTATCAAAAATAAGAAGCAGACTTTTTAGCTGTTTATTATTCTTTGCCAGAAATTTCATTGCTAGAGAAAATCCAGTAACAATCCCATTTAAATCTGCAGGAGAATCGACGAAGTAACAATTATCGAGCGGCTTATTGCGTGTCATCTTCTTACTTTTCGTATCGATAATATAAAATCTGTCATCAATCTTCGCTCTAGAATCTTTTATGGCACCGCATAGCTCCTCGGCAAGCTTTATTGTTGAAATATAGATTATACCTACATTTTTATTTTGTAAATATGAAAGATATTTATAGAGGGACTCTTCGTAGCCTTCAGACCCAACTAAACATATCTTGATGTATTTGTTTGCTAAAATACTTTGTGTGTCATCTTCATTAATCATCTTCTCGTTCTCCACTCTCCAATTTATAAGCTTTCTGCGTACTAAGATTATTACTCTTCATATTTATATTTTAGAATAAATGGATATGTTCTCAGATAGAACCAAAGCAAGAACGCTAATGAGGCCCCTAAAAAAGCCAATAATCCGTCAAGAAAAACCAGATTGAGAACTTGTATTATTTTCAACTTTGTGAGATAAAGAGATAACATCAGACCAGTCCATAAAGGCATGGTTGCGAATGCTGTACTTGCCGCAAGTATAACTCTTAGAGGATCCATGTTTATTGCTTTAGTAAACAACCAATGTATTATTTCAAAACAAAGTCCTACAAGACCCATAATAATATATCTTTTTACTCCTAATCCCGCAAGATCTGGCAGAGAAGGGATTAATGTTACAGCTATAAGACTCACAATACCTACAGCTCCAAATTTGTTTATGAAAAAAGCAGTGAAGGTCGCAAAAACCACCATTAAAATAAATAGAAGAGCATATCCTGTAAGACCTGGAATCGCTGATCCTAAGGCATGAGCAGTAGCCCATAGAATGACTATGAACAGAAATGCGAAGAGATCCTTAATACTATATTTAAAATAATTTTCCTCAGATACTTCATCAGAGTTATTAGACTCCTTCATTCTTATCCCTCTTTATGTTGAACTTAGATATGACTTGCTTATAAACTTTCTCTATTTTTGTAGGAACTTCATAACGCACTTTAAGATTTTCCAAGACTGGCAGAGTTCTCTTTATTGCTGAAATTTTTTCCATATATTTATCTAATTTAATGTGGTATGTAGGATCATCAATAGATCCTGTTGAAAAGCGATCATCTTGTGATTTTTTAATAAGATCTATTAACACTTTATTTTCTAACTCAAGGTCTTCTATTTTTCTTGTTACTCTTAGGAGCCTCATTCTTCTGAAAAGAACAGGCCCGAAAACGATGCTACAAATAATTAGGAAAGATAAAGAGAACTTATGTTTTCTTATAAATCCAGTACTCTCTTTTGCTAGGACTCCGGTCACTGCCAAACGAGCCAAACCAAGCTCCAAGGATGAATCTGCCTTGCTCAACAGCGTTTCTGCCTCATCGTAACGCTCTTCTGAGAATGACTTCAAAGCATCATTATATGCATTTGTTGATTCTGAAGTGTTAACTCCACGCTCATTATAAAACCCTAGTTTTTTGTAGACATTCTCAAATGTAGCATTGATTCTATAAATCTGTATAGTAGTATAATTTATCTGAGAGATAATCCCTTTTATGGAGACAAAATCAATCCCAACATATTCATCTCCTGGCTTCCTTTCTACATTTCTTTTAATATTTTTTATAAACTTGATATAGTCTGTGTCATTCTGAATCTCATCCCATTCTAGAATGTCTTCAAAATAAGCAACATATATCTCCTCTTCAGCTGAGACATAGACGTCAGTCAAGAAGTCTGTTGAAAAATTATTTGATCTTATCTCCTCCAAGATCTTATACCCTTCATATACTTTATCTACACTCTTAATGTCCATTTTTACCTTTATCTTTATTGCTGTCTCCCTCGCAAGATCATATTTCCAAAACTCATAAAATGCGGCCATCTGTTCTGATAGTTTTTTGATGTCTTCTGTCACGACTTCTGTGTCGTTGAATTGTTTGTTTACTTCTTCAAAAATAAACTCATAAAGAGATCTAATCTCATAAAGCTCGTCTTTTCTTTTTTCAAAATCACTCGAGATATTCTTTAATAAGTTATAGTCTTTGCCAAACAATGATTTCTTGCCATTTGTCGGAAGAATATATTCTATCATTCTCATTCTTCTCTCATCTGTTGACTTTCTGTACTTTATACTGATATCGAGCATAATATCAGAAAAACTCTTTTGGAGGATCATAGATCTCATTTCAGCAACATAATTCTCTATAAGCACATCTGTAAAATTCTCTCGCTTAAGATACTTCAATTCATTTTCTGCTGTGAGCAGCAATTCGATCATTTCCAACTGCTTTTCATTAGGAACACTTGCTACATCAAGAAGACCCTCTTCCTTAGATTCTTGCATGATTTGTTCTTGATCTGCTAGCACTATAGAACTTGCAACCAAGATAATGAAAAAGACAAAGACAAAACTTTTTTTTAATAGAACTACTCTTTTAGATGTTGTCTTCTTTTCTTCCGAAAAACTCTTCATTTTCCCCTCCACTTAGGAGGCAGATTTTTCCTAACTGCATCAACTTCTTTTGCTGTCTCTGGGAAGTAGGCTTTCAACTCTGCTTCAGATAATCTTCTTACATCTGCTCTCTTTTTGATATTCTCCTTGTTCTGTTGTTGGTTCTTTATAGACTGATCTGGTTTCTCAGGCAATCGCTTAGGTGGCAAACACATACTTTCAGGTTCTTGTTTTTTGAAGACGTTCCTCTCTCTTTGAGGCTGATCTTTTGTCACAAAAATACTTCTTTCTTGTTTCAGCGATTCTTGCTTCTTCTTTCTAAAGATTATCGACTTTATCCTCTCAACTAGGTTTCTTATAAAAAATCCCTTCTTTCTCTGATCAGCCCATGTTTGCTGAGGCATACTAGAGGATATTTCTTTTCTTTCAGACTTAACTCTCCTTATAAGATTAATTCCTTTTTGTATACCTATCAGACTTACTCTCTTTATAAAAACAGTAAAATCAATTGTCTTCTGCACTATCTTTCCTTTAGTCGTTGTTTTTCTAGTTATATTCTTCTTCTGTATTTTGGCTTCAAGAATTGCACTCTCTTCTTCTATTTCTACAAGGCTTCTTCTAATAATTCTCATTTCATTTTCAAAATCTGTCTTGGTAATATCCTTACGAACATAATACCTCTCCTGAAGCGCCTTGAGATTATTAGAAACGATTTCTTTCTCTTTCTGCACCTTCGCCAACTCTTTAGTAATGCTAACTACATATCCTACTCTTTGTGTTCTTAATTTTCCTTTCAATTGTTGAATAGCACTCAATCTTCTTTCATAGTGCTCCTTATCCCTATGGAACTCATAATCACTAATATCTTTGGTTACATAATATCTATCTTGATTCTCCTTCAAGAGCTTGTGGATTGTCTCCTCCTCCTTTTCATAATTCTTTTTCCTGAATTCAATAATCAAAGTAATAATCTCCACATAGCCCATATAAGAACCAGCACATAAGAGAGCAAGGAAGAATAGTATCGCCCACCAATAATTTATAACAAATTTAATAATGTTAATTCTGCTCTTGGTCTCCAAAATATAAGTAAGCTGGGCTTCATTCAATGATTGCAAAGCAACATCGAAATCTTCTCTTGCAAAAGCTTCTTTGGCTACATTAGCAAGCTGTCTTGTTCCTGCTATAACTATTCCTTTCTTATCAGCCTCTTTTATTTTAAGATCTAAGTCTTTTAGAAGTTCTAAAGACTTGAAAGATTTCTCTTTCTTATCAAGAATTTGCTTTGCTAATTGCCCTGCCAGCTTAAATTTTCCATCTCGATAAGCTTTTTTAGCTTGTTCTAAGATTACAATACTTCTACTTACGGGTATTTGCTGCTGATCCATCTCGACAATTGCTTTTTCTGCCTTGTCTATAGCTTCCTTAATCTCTTCTTCAGATTCTTCTTTAATCAATAAAGTTATAATTCTTTTATCTGTAAGTGTTCCTTTTTGTCCATTCGCTGTAACTTCTGCTGTAATCAATGCTTCGAGCGTGTAAGTACTTTCTTCAAGATATCTTGGAGCGTCTACTTGAATTCTGAATGCTTTTGTTTCTTTATATCCTATATTAGTTAATGTTCTTGACAATACTTTAATATATTTTGTCAAAAATCCAGTAATCTGTATATTAGCCTCATTAATTACAGATCCTGGTTGAATATTGTTAACCTCTAATATGAATTCATTACTTCTTCCTCTTTCCAAGGTTATAGTCTTAGAACTTTCAGATCTAAAGAGGGATTGAGAACTAATAATTCCTCCACCACCGCCTCCACCACCGCCTCCACCTCCACCTCCACCTCCACCGCTGCTACTAGCTCCACTACTCGCTACTTCATTAGAACAATCTGCATCTACAGCTCTAAAACATCCAGAACCGCAAACACCATCTGCACCATTACAGTCTACGCTTAAATTATAAGACAAAGTATCATTATTTGATTCAGACAAACCAGTAATATTCAAGAAAGTATCTGTTCCATTTTGATCGTAAGTAGTAGTTGTACCTACAATCACTGTGATATTATTATATAACAAGTCATTAACGCCTAAAGTATCATTTGATACTGATAGATTTCCAGAACTAATTGAAAATCCTGTAGGCAAGACCCATGCAACAGACACATTATCTACAGTATCATTTCCGACATTTTTCGCATATACTTTGTAAGTTTCTACAGATGATTGTTGCACGCCAAATGATCCTTCTTCAAAAGTTAAGTCTATGTAAGGTCCTGGAGAAATTGAAGTCAAAGCCGCAGTAACATTCTCAGATTCAGGAGAGGTTGTTTGATTTTCATTTGTCGCATTAACCATAATATTAATAGTGTCAGATTGAGATGTTGAAGCTCCTGTCGCATTTATCTCGACAGTAAGCGTCTCTCCTGGCTGCAATTCCACAGGCATAGTCTCATTAAAAAAGATCAAAGCATAATCCGCAATAATTGATGTGAAATTGATAGGAACATCTCCAGTCACATTGAATATGAATATTCCTAAAGAAGTATTCTCACTGAATTGAGCAAAACTTTCCCCCAAATCAGTAGGCGTTACGTTCCATGTATAATCATAATCGATAACTACATTTTGTATAGTCCCTACATTCTCATTTCCCGCAGTATCATTAGCGAAAACAGTATAGTTAATAGTCCCATTTCTGTCTGGAGTAAATGAAACATTCTCGAATAAAGAAGCCCCGCTATTAAACACTAGAGTTGTATTTGTAAATTCAGTTTCATTGTCATATTTCCAAGAAAAGATCGCTGTATCTACAAGAAGCGTAGCATCAGAAACATTCGCAGTTATATTAATAATTAATCCAGGATCTAGATATTCTACATCGCTCGGACTTAAAGTAATCTCATTGATTACTGGTCCTGCAGTATCGACATTAAAATTTGTTGTTATTGACTGATTTTCATTGGCCGCATCGTCATTACAAAGAATATAACCCGTGTGCCCCCCATTAGCGACACTAGTTGCTGCAAGTGATGTTGATGTTCCGTTGTCTACAGAGCTATTCGTAGTGGTGATAGTATTATCTATAAAAAATGTACAGTTCAGCAGTGTGTCTAGAGCATCAGTAACAATATATGTGAAAGTGACTGTACTGGAAGTTATATTATCGAGATTATTAGGATTACTAATGACTATATTAGGTTCTACAGTATCTACAGTGAAGATAATATACTCACTTTGTAAGTTTCCTGTTGTGTCATTGGCATAGACTGTAATATTATTTTCACCCTCTATACTTGTGAGAGATACATTTGTACAACCATTTACAGTCGTGTTTACAGCAGCGCTATTCAAATCATAAAAACACTGATCTACTTCTAAGTCATCTGAAACGCTGATATTTAATTCTACTGTTGAAATATTAAAAAAACTTCCATTGGTTGGGTTGACAACACTAAGAAATGGGACAACGACATCTCCGATTTCTAAAAATGCCTGAAAAAAACCAGAAATTCCGGAAAAATCAAAGTAAACTATTCCTCCTCCTGCTGATGCCCTGTCTACACTGATAGAAACATTTCCTGAATAGTTGAGACCTTGCTGAACTACTAACCCTTGACTAAATGTATTGTCATTATTAGGCGTAGTATCATATCCGAATACAGATGCTGATGAACCTGAGGAGAGGACTCGAGTTATAGCATCTACAGAAGCAAAATAAATTCGTGAAACATTATCAAACCACACTATCGCGAAATCTGAATTTGTGACACTTTCTACTTGAGTGACGCGAAGAGTTGTATTACTTAAGTTAGCTGAATAGACATTGATAAGGTCTGCGTCGCTACTTGTACCTATCTGTGTACTAGTCAGAGTACCGTCATTTCCTGTGGTGCTGCTAGAAACATCCATAGAACCTGCAGTGCTGGTGAACTCTACAGTAACTCCAGATACATAATCTCCAATGACTAGATGTGCATCGACGCTTGCAGTTGTAAGAGTTGTAGCGATTGCAATTTTATCGCCTTTTGCTTCAGTATGTGGTACTATTATCTGAACACCTTCAGTAGTGTTTGTCTGTAATAATGCACCTATAGCAGTTATGACAACACCACTCTCTGGCGTAGTATCGCGAAGAGTTGTAGTATATATTGAAGAATTAGTCAGTGTATTTGTCGTACGATTGACTGTTACCATGCGAACACGCTGCTGTGAACGGTCATACCAAGCATAAGAAATATCAGTTGCACCAACATCATCTTCTTCAGTGATAATTTTTCTTATTCCTAGAGCGCCACTTTCTACAGTAATAGTATTACCGAGAGCACCGCCAGTCTGGATGCTTGTTACTACACCATCAGGACCAGTGTAACCAGTTGTAACGCTCATGGATCCAGCAGACGCAGAAAAGTTGACTTCTATACCTTCGAGACCAGTACCATCAGCATCTGTGACTACTGCAGTCACATTAGGATTTACATCACCGTCAGCATATGCAAAAAAACGATTTAAAGAATTTTCTGTAAATATACTCAGACCGTCATTTCCTGGTGTTGTAGTAGTGATACCTATCTGAATAAAATCATCACTAGTTACTGTTCCCCGAGGAATATAGATGCTTGCGGCAGAAGTATTTGTCTGAGGTTCTACTGAACTGACACTGACACAGGTTTGCAATGCAACTGCACAGTTCTTCGGAGTCCTATCGAAGACTGTTGCACTTACTGTATTTGCCGTTACCAATACATTGTAAGTATCATCTCGTGTTTTTGAAACTGTTGCACTATAAAGTACAGATTCGACTGGATCATACCACTGGAATGCCCGCGCATTCGCATCAACAACTAGTGAGAGATTAGTGTAGATGTAGACAGACTGATTGATATCTGTAGCATTCACTACAATAACATCGCCTACAGCGCCTCCGCTTTGTGTGCTTGTCACAGTACCATTATATTCAGTAACTCCAGAATCAATACTCATGGATCCAGCAGACGCAGAAAAAGAAATAGCAGCATTTTGCACAGCCGTACCATTCTCATCAGTCACCACAGCCGTCACTATAGGATTAGCATCGCTTGTAGCGAATGCAAATAAATACTGCTTTGATGATGGGTCTGTTCGCAGTCGAATAAAATTGTCTGGAGAGAAAGTTGTTGTACCTACATCTACGCGGACACGATCATTATCGCGGTAACTTCTTGGCGTCAGAGTAATATTACTTGGAGTACCTTGTGTCGCATTTTGTTCATATGCTGGTTCTCCTGAAATTGTTGCTGAAAATAAGGGGTATGTTGCAAAGCTATCCAGAGTATATGTTGTGGTGGTAGCTCCAGCGAGCACTTTTGTTGTTGTATTTACTGTTACAGTATAGGCTACCATCAGATTACTGTCAAACCATGTATAAACTGTATCTGGAGCAGCGACATTTATTGATTCATTAGTTATAACAGCAATATCTGTCAAGTTATCTGAACTAACAGTAATAGTATCCCCCAATGTACCTCCAGATTGTGTTGAGGAAACTGTACCATCTAGACTAGTTACTCCTGACGTCGGAGACATTGTACCTACACTTGAGCTGAAACTAACTGTTATATCTGGAATACCATAACCATCACTATCAGTCACCACAGCAGTCACTATAGGATTAGTACCATTTGTTGCAAAAGCAAAAAAATTCGTGGCATTATTTTGAGCAGCTACAGTATTGATATCCGTTAGCGCTGATTGATTAATAACTATAGCAGCATCAAGGACTGGTGTAGTCGTACCGTAGAATATGTTCACAATATCTCCAGAAGAAAAATTAACTGGTGTAATATTCGCTGAAAAATTATTAGACTGCTGAAAAATGTCAGTAAAGAAACCAGTTGTATTATTAGGAGTATTATCTGATAAAATAAATGCTGCTGCTGATGTAGTCACTATTGTCTTTGTCAATCGAGTGATTGGTATTGTCAATAAATTATTTGTACTGACATCATACCATGCTACTGCAGTGTCTGCTGCTGCAAGTGCTGCAAATGCGCTTGAGAGTACTGTAATGTTACTTAAATTTGCTGCATAGACATGAATAAGGTCTCCTATACTTCCATCTATCTGTGTACTAGTCAGAGTACCGTCATTTCCTGTGGTGCTGCTAGAAACATCCATAGAACCTGCAGTGCTGGTGAACTCTACAGTAACTCCAGATAAGGTTTGATGGCGCTGGCAGATTAATAATTAGATCTATGGAAGGTGTTGTTGTTGTTGTTCCAATAGATAATCTATCACCTTGTCCATAAGTACCTGGTGAAACAATAATATCTGCAGGTGTTGCGTTGTTCTGTGTGGTTGCAGAACCTGTAGTGAGGAGGACTCCGTTATTTAGAGTTCTATCTAGAGCTGTTGCAGTAATTGTGCCTGCATTTGCTAGAACATTTGTTGTTCTATTCACTGTGGCAACATTCACAGTTCTCCTTATTTTATCAAACCAGCCATAGGATCTATCTATTGCATTGACATCATAAGAGTCATCAACAAATACTGTTCTTATTCCTAGAGCTCCGCTTTCTACAGTGATAGTATTGCCGAGAGCACCGCCAGTCTGGATGCTTGTTACTACACCATCTGGACCAGTGTAACCAGTTGCAACGCTCATGGATCCAGCAGACGCAGAAAAGTTGACTTCTATACCTTCGAGACCAGTACCATCAGCATCTGTGACTACTGCAGTCACATTAGGATTAGGTCCTCCACTTGCGAAAGCAAAAAATTCATTAGAGCCACTTCGCGCAAGAATAAGTTCTCCATCAGTACCTGATGTTGTTGCCACTGCTATTTCTATCCAGTCATCCGATAGATATGCATTCTGCGCTGCATAGGAGGTTGCTGGAGATATATTTGTTTGTTCCAGTAAACCACCTATACCAAGACTCGTGATTGATGCAGTAGCCCCATTATAAGGAGTCCTATCATAAGCTGTAAATGTTGTAACTGTTGATTCTGCAAGAACATTATAGGTATCACTTGGATTTTTTATGACTGTAGCGCTATAAATCACAGATTCAACAGGATCAAACCACACAATAGCACGAGCATTTGCATTGACTGCCTGAGAATTATTTACATAAATCAGTACAGTCTGATTGAGGTCTGGCGCAGAGATTACAATAGAATCTCCAATACTTCCGCCACTTTGCACACTTGTTGTTGTACCATTATAACTAGTCAAACTATCAGCAATGCTCATGGATCCAGCAGATGAACTAAACGTGAGATTTACTCCTTGTACAGCTGTGCCATTATTATCAGTTACTACTCCTGTTACTGTAGGATTAGGACCAGCAGTTGCAAAAGCAAAAAGGTGATTTGTTTCTCTATTTCTCATAAAGACATATCCATCAAGATCGCCCGTTGGAGTTCCAGCAGTACGAACACGATCATTCTCGCCATATGTTCTTCTGATTAAAGGAAAGTATGCGGGCTCTGTATCAGACTGAGCATATGTTGAGTCTGTAGAAAAAGCTACTAAATTATTTGGATAACCATTGGTGTCTTCAGCAGTAAATGTAATAGTGTTAGCAGCATTTGCAATTATATTACTGACAGTATGAACAGAGTAAACTGTTTGATTATATTCATTGAACCATGTAACTAATTTACTGTTTGCTGCTGTTGCAGTAGTTGCATCTGCTGTGACTATGGTGACTGAGCTCAGATTATCTGCACTAATAGTAATACCATTTCCTAAACCACCTCCGGATTGTGTGCTTGTAGCGATACCTCCTTCGTTTGTGGCACTAGTACTTTGGGACATAGATCCAGAATTTACACTGAAACTAACTGTTTTTCCAGGAACACCGTGGCCAAAGGCATCGACAACTATTGCTGTGACAGTGGGATTAGTACCTCCATTTGCATAGGCATAAAGAGTTGTCGGTCTTTGCTCTAGCAACTCGCCGAAAGCCGGATCATTTTGTGTAATACTGAGAGAGTATTCTTCTCCAGGATGAATATCCATAATTTTCTTCCATTCACCAAAACACCTTCTAGAATCAAAGTCCCATTCCTTACATTTGTATACTACAGATCCTTCAGCAAGAATAGTAAGTGTTGCTTCTTCGAAATCTGCAGCTGTTGGATCAATAGCGTATACTCTTTCCCAGTTTCCTATTCTTGGTTGATCTGGAATATCTGCCGGAGGATTATCTATTCTAAATATTGCATCTTTTTGTTCTACTTTGAGTCCTTTTATTGCTATATTTTTTATTGATTGTTTTGAATCATCTAAACTTATATTCGCATCATAAGTATCTTTCTTAACCTTTGTTCTAGTTCCTGACTCCAACTCTTGCACAACTTTTTCTTGATCATTATATAACTCAACATCTCCAAAGATTGTCTTTCCAGTTTTATCTTCGATCTCAATTTTAAAATTCGCTATTTTTGAACTCTCAGCAGCAGAATCTCCCGACCTAAAAATAATCAAAAATAAAAGAAGTATGATGAAACTAGTGAAGAATGTACTAAAGAACACCCTCCCTTTTTTATCTTTTTTAGTAAGTATAATATCTTTTCTCTCTTGGATAATAAGAGAATCTTTTGTATGTTCTTTAAACAGTACTTCAGTGCCGTTGTCCCAATTCTTAAATTCTGCAATTTTTTTCGGTAGGGTCAGAATAAGCTGACCATTAGATAACTTTTGTATTTTAACCAAGGAGAACCTTCTTTAGACTATTAGAAAAAATACTATTATAATTAATATTATAAATACTATTAAAAGAGATATTTTTATTCATGTCTTTTTCAATATTAACCATTTATAAGAACTATATAAAGATTATGTTTTTTGGGCTGTTAATAAAAGGAAATAGTATTAGATTTCCTTAACAAAAACTTCTTGGTCTGGGAAAATTTCAACACCGACTCCTTTTACTATGCGCATTGCAACTACTTTTCTTTGATGTGCTACGCCCCTCATTTTTAGAACTTCAATTGCACGTTCTCTGATATTTTGTCTTTGAATAGAATAAAGAATAATCACACCATCTGCAAGAAATTCTTCAGTACCTGTAGGACTAAATTGTTTTGGAATCTGTGCTGTTTCAGTGATCAGGAATGTTGTTGCTCCAATTTCCTCGAAATAACGAAATAATTTTTCAATATAAACTCTGTAAGTATCTTTTCTTCCAATAAATGCCGCAGAAATGGCAGTTAAGGAATCTACGAAAATAAACTCAGGAGTATAATCTTTTGGTAAAATAACAGGTTTGATATCAATTAAAAGTTCTCCTTTTTCTTTAGCTAACAACGCATCAACACTTCTCATAATATCAAAAGGGTTTAATCTTAAAAAAGCTAATTTCTCTTCTCTAATATATCTTTTCGCATCCCATCCAAAATCATTCATGTGTGAAATTAATCTCAGTTCTGATTCTTCGAGAGTTAGATACAAACATTTCTTTCCTTGCATACATGCATTCGCCATTATCTGTAAATTAAGAATTGTTTTTCCACTTCCAGTTCCACCACAGACAATAACTGCTGCACCTTTAGGAATTCCCTCTACAAGCAAACTATCCAAACCAGGGATTAGGGTCTTGTTAAATATATTTCCTGTTTCAGGCATTTTTCTATTTTTTATTATGGGATTAACATCTATTTGTGGATTAGTGAGTATTTCTTTTTTATCCTTTGGATCTTCACTAGTATCTGAATTTAATGCTGCACGCATAACTTTGATAATCTTTTGAAAGTTGAACTGTTTATTTTCTTTATTGATTTTTGTTGTTTTTTCATTGATTATGATAGGTTTAGGCTTATTTTCGACTTTTCTTTTAGAAAGATTTACATGTTTATGCTTAGAATTATCCTTTTTTAAGCCTTTTTTTTTCGTCGACATCATAAAACTACGAATATACTAGTATAAAAAATTATCCTTAATGCAGGGTGTGGGACAGAAAAGACCTGACAGAGTAGACACAGCCAACATGTTGACACATGTGTGGCATAATCTCTATTGGTTAGGCTGAGATAAGTTTATTCTGTCCCACACCCTAGAGCACCGAAAAGTATATAAAGCTATCTATAGATAACTATACTTATGCCGAGAAAAATCGAACTCGATCATGGTAAGCTTCAACTTACTGAAACAAAAGTAGAGGGATTCCTCGAAAGAACAGTCACCCCGATAGGCACATCCGCTAAAGCAGACGTGCCAAAAAGATACATCGGAAGAAGAGCATATGTGATAATAATCAAATATTAGTTATTTCTGTCCCACACCCCTTAATGCAAACTTAAATAAACAAGAGAAATAGAGGTTATTATATGGTTCAGGAACTAGAAAAGATGGGGAAAGAAATTATAAATGTCTTAATGATTGTAGATGCTTCGCAATTACATCAAGTTTTAGCTGATACTATTGCTCATTTTTCCAGAAATGGAATGCCCGGTTTATTTTTTTCAACCACTAAACCAACAAGATTTTTTCAGGAAGAACTCATTAAGAAAAAAGTTGATGTTGAAAAGATTATTTTTTTGGAAAGTATGGTTGATGAATCGAACATTTATAAAAATGTTGTTTTTGTTCAGACCTTGGAAGATCTTACAGGAATTAGTATAGTTTTAGAAGCTTTTATACAAGAACCCTCTCAAGAAAAATATGTATTAATAGATTCTTTAGATCTTTTAAAGATGTATAATAATCAAGAAATTGTTTTCAATTTTGTTGAACAGATCACTCAACTTTGTACGCTCAATAAAACTAATTGTATTATGATGACTAGTAAAAAAGACGAAGATGGTTTTGTTACTAAGATTAAACCTTTTTTTAAAAAAGTTTTATTTAAAGTATAACATGATCAACTTAGGAATTCCTGCATTGGATAAGGCATTTAAAGGAGGTTTAGATAATGGAAAGATTATTTTAATTAAATCTAAACCTAGAGCTGGAAAAATAGTTTTTGGCTACAAATTTCTAGAACAAGGACTAAAACAAGAAGAAAATTGTTTTTATTTTTTTCACAAAGCTAATACACAAGAGGCGATAGAAGAAACAGAAAATTACGGTCTTTCTACTAAAAAGCTCAAATTTATTAATAGTAATATGATTTATGGAAGAACTACTTCTCCAAATGTCGTTATTTGTGATCTTAATAGCCCTTCAGCCATAGATGTTCTTGATGGGTTGTTTCTAGATAAAGGGAGTGTCCGTGGAGTAATTACAGTTATTAGTGTGCTTTTTAGCAAAGGATTATTTTCCATTGCTTATTACTTGTTGAATCATCTCAGAAGATTAGTAGATCAAAACCCTCATTGGACTTTTCTGCTTACCATAGAACAAGGAGCGATTTCAGAAGAAGAGATGCAAGAAGCTGAAAAATTGGTTGATGTTGGTATAGAGCTCGTCGAAAAAAAACCTGGAGAAGGAGATTTACTAATTTATAAGAGCTATAAACCTGTTACGAAAAAATCATTTAATTATAAAGTAAAGACTAATGAATTTATTGTTACTTGATTCTTTCAATTTTTTTCAAGCCAAACATATATTTTTGCAAGACTATTGGAATCTTGATGGAACCATCTTTTTGTTGATAGTTCTCTAAAATTGCTACCATGGCTCTTGATGTGGCAACCATTGTATTATTAAGAATATGTACATTTTGTTTTTCATTCTTCTTTGTAGTGTACTTAATATTAAGTGCACGTGCTTGATAGTCTGTACAACTGCCTGCAGAAGTTACTTCTCGATAAGCTTTTTGTCTTGGGAACCAAGCCTCTATATCCCACTGCTTTGCAAACTTGGCACCTATATCACCAGAACAAATTTCTAAGACACGATAGGGAATCTTCAGACTTTGGAAGAATTTTTCAGTTACTTTTTGCATATATTCTAATTGCTTGTAGGAATCTTCTGGTCTAGAGAAAACAACTTGCTCTACTTTGTTAAACTGATGCATACGGAAGATACCTTTCATATCTACACCGTGACCACCAATCTCTTTTCTGAAACAAGGTGTAACAGCACAGAATCTTAAAGGAAGCTCTTCTTCCTTCATTATCTTGTCGCGTTGCATAGTCACTAGAGCGTGTTCTGCAGTACCAATAAGATACAAATCTTCTTTTTCAACTTTGTAAATCACTTCTTCGAAATCCTTAAGGCCGTTTAAAGCCCCTAATAAGGCTTCATGATGTAAAACCATAGGAGGTATAACTGGAATAAATTTGTTCTTAACTGCAAATTCAATACCATACCTTTGTAAGGCTAAATCAAGCATAGCCAAAGGACCTAGAAGATAATTGAATCCTTGTCCACTGTTTTTTCTTGCAGTGTCGAAATCTGCTAGACTCAATTTTTCTAACAACTCAGCATGATTCACTAACTCAAATTTAGGCTTGGTAACTTTTCCCCAGCGTTTAATTACTTTATTTTCAGTTTCATCTTTTCCTACAGGAACTGACTTGTGAAGAATATTAGGGATTCCTCTTAACTTCATCTCTATAGCTTTTTGCAATTCTTCTTGTCTAACTTCCATTTTTTTAATAAAATCTGGAATTTCACGAACTTCTTTTACTTTTGCTTGAATATCTTTACCTTCTTTTTGCAATTTATTGATTTCTTGAGAAATAATATTGCGTTTATGACGTAATTCTTCGACTTCTTGCTTAATATCCAAAGACTCTTTATACTCTTGGATGACTTGATCAACCCAAGGGATTCTTTCAAGCTTATTGCGCTTCTTAAGGTCATCTTTGACTACTTGCGGATTATCACGAATAAATTTTATGTCTAACATAGTCCCTTGGAGATAATGAATTTATATAAAGCTTGTGTCGTCGAAAAGTATTAAGCAATAGTCATGAACTTTGATGTGTTTGTATATCTATGTTAGGATATATATGCTCAAATGCAAAAGTTTAAATAGCTCATCTGCTGCATTTTCATATCTTAAAATAAAATCAACCGTGGGGGGTTATGTATGAAGAAGAAAGATAAGGATATTTTTGAAGTTTTCTTTCGAAGAAAGCCTGCCATGATGCTTGTTGCTTTACGTACTGGCACTAAAAATCGCTATGGTTCAGTCCTTGCCAAAGAAGTTGATTGCACTTACTCTCACGCTGTCAAAATTCTCCAACAGATGCAAGACGCTAATTTAGTGGGCTTTGAAAAACAAGGTCGCATTAAAACTATCAAGCTGACTGATAATGGTCAAAGAATAGCAGAACATATTGAAAAGATCCGCGATCTTCTTTAATTTTTTTATTTTTTTATCATCGTTTATATAAGAGCTAGATTAATTCTTTATAAGTTCTAGAGATTCTAAATATCTTTTAGAGAGAGTTTTTCCCAAACTTATTTAAAGCAGTTTTAACTTGCCTGACCTATGGTCTTGTTTGGCTGGGAAAATCCCTTTGGATGGTTGGCATTACTTAGCTTGATACCTTTTATTCTCCTCTATTTTGTCCGCCCAAAACCTGTTGAACTAGAAGTACCTTCACTCATGTTTTTTATGAGATCACAACATATAGACAAAGAACGCTCTTTTTTGAAACGCTTTCGCTTTGATCTTTTCTTCCTCTTACAATTGCTTATCTTACTTTTTTTATCTTTGTATTTTATAGACCCATTCACTAGTGTGGGTGGGAATGTCCTTGTAGATCATGCTGTATTTGTCCTTGATGTAAGTGCAAGTATGCAAGTAGACGATCGCTTTGCAAAAGCACTAGATTATACTCAAGATCATTTAGCTAGATCTAATACTTTTATTCTGATAAGCAATCTTCCCAGAGTTATTGCAGAAGATATCTCACATCGTGATGCTGAACACTTGTTGAGTCAACTCCAGCCAACAGCAGGAAGATCTAACATAGGAGATGCTTTAATGCTCGCCAATCAATATGTCAAGGGGAAAGACAGTTATGTTTATGTCATTAGCGACTTTATTCCGACAGAAGGCGTTAGTATTGAAGCTGCAAAAAATGCTTTACAAGGCAAAAATATAGTTCCTGAATTTTATAGTGTAAAAGACAAAAAACAACATACTAATCGAGGCATTGTTGATCTTCGCATCGAAGATGATTCGACTACAGTTTATTTAAAAAACTATAATACTCAAGAAGAAACTGTTGAATTTACTGTGAATGATGAAAAAAAGAGCTTGACTATTAAACCTTATTTTGTTGAACCTTATTCTTTCAAAACACCCTTAGGATTAACTGAAATTCGTATACTTGGTAAAGATGATTTCTCCCTGGATGATTTAGCTTATGTGAGCGTTCCAGAACAAAATCGTGCCTCTGTTCTCTTAATTACTGATAAAGAATCTAAATATCTTAAAGCGGCTCTCCAATCATCAGGTAAGGTAGATATAACAGTTACGCCAACAACTCAACTGCCAGAAAAAAATTTTGATGTTTATATTTTGCATGAAGTTAATGAAAAAATTAGTAAATCACTCTTAGCTACACTTACAGAAGAAGTACAGAATGGAAAAGGACTTGTGATTCATGCTGAATCTTCTTCTAACGCTTTAGATTATGGATCACTTTTACCTCTGGAGCTAGGAACTTATGAATCAGAAGCTGTTGTTGAAATAACAGAACTGACTAAATTAACACAAGATATTAGTTTTGGAGATGTTAGCCATCACTTCTCTACTACTAATGAACAAGGCATTACTCTTGCGACAACACAAAATGATTCGATTTTAACTGTACAAGCATTAGGCGGTGGAAAAGTTATTTATTATGGCATTGTTGAAGAAGAAACAACATTCCCTTTACAACCTTCTTATCCTATTTTTTGGACTAATGTAATCAAATATTTATCTGGACAAGGAGATCTCAGCGCATTTAATCTTGATAGCGGAACTACACTGCCTCTCCCCGTTAAAAAATCAATCAAAACACCTTCTGGACAGATCACTGCTAATGCTATTTTGTTTGATGAAATCGGAGTTTACAGCTATGACAACAAATTGCTTACTAGTGTTCTTGCAGATGAACATGAGTCTAATATTGATGCTATTAGTGTAGCTGCTACTGATATTTCAGCTCCTTTGAATGACGTCTCCGAGGATAAAAAATATAGTTTGGAAAAATTATTATTACTTATGGCTGGAGCTTTACTTCTCTTAGAGCTTTTCTTTATGAAATTAAGAGGTGAAATTTAATGGAGTTTACTCTTCTCGCTAATTATTTTGAAAATCCAACAATTTTATGGTGGATCATTCCTGCTCTACTTATTATTTTTCTCTTAATAAAATTAGGTAGACTACCTTCGCACACAGACTTACAGCATTTGAAACGTCGACGAAGAACTATTTTCTTTACACGATCCTTAATGATTTTTTGTATAATTCTAGCTATGGCTTCGCCCTTTATCATGCAACATCGAGTTGTGAAGGGAGACTATTCTTTAACACTTCTTGTAGATAATTCTACTTCGTTTAAAGTCTACGACACCAAAACTGCAGAACGTTTAGAAGATACTCTTTCAGATTATATTAAAATCGACAAAGTTATTATTGGTGACGAAAGTAAAACTCCTTTAAGTGACGCCTTAGTAGAACAATTGCAAGAAGGAAAGAATGTCTTAGTAGTTAGTGATGGTTATAATACTGTTGGCCCAGATCTCAACAGCGTTGTTTTACAAGCGACTAAAGTAAATAGCTCCATTCATGCTTTACGTGTAGAAACACAACAACTAGACTCTTCCATTACTGTTACTGGACCAGATAAACTCTCTCCAGGCATCAAAAATCTTTTTACAGCATCTATTCGCGGCACAGATTCTAGTTCTGCCAAGCATGTTATTGTAGATGTTGATGGTAGAAAAGTCATTGATAAGCACACTAGTGAACAAGAAATTGTCTTCTATGAGACTTTTTCCGAGGGCAACCATCGCATTACAGCAACTCTTGACACTCAAGATTATTTTACTGAAAATAATAAATATTTCAAGTCAGTTAGAGTTATTCCGAAGCCAGAAATTCTTTTTGTGACACAACAAGAATCACCCTTGCTACCTTTATTGAAACAATTGTATGAAGTTAAAGTTACTTCAGACCTTACACCTTTAGATAAAAAGAGATATTATGCTGTTATTATCAATAATCTTCCTTTCCCAGCTTTAGAGAAAGACTTAGTCAGATTACGAGACTACCTTTCTGATGATAATGGTGTTCTCTTTATTGGTGGAAGTTCCTCTTTTGATAAAGGAGACTATAAAGGCACACGACTTGAAGAAATGCTGCCTTCTTTTGTTGCTGTAGCAGATGAAAAAGAAGAAGGCATTGTGAATATTGTTATTTCCATGGACCTTTCCAAAAGCACTACACTAGGTTATGGATCTGGCAGCGTATCACAAGTAGAAAAAGCCATCGCATTAAGTATTATAGAAAATATCAAAGATAGTAGCCAGGTCGGTTTTATCGGATTTGATAGTCAAGCATATGTGGTTTCACCTATTTCACCTTTAGGAAACAAGCGAGAAGAGCTTATGCAGCAAGTTCGTAGTTTAGAAAAAGAAAGTAGTGATTCTTATATCCCTATTGGGTTGGAGTCTGCTATCGAAATGCTAGGAGGAGTATCTGGTGGTAAAAATATTATTTTTATTTCTGATGGGCGTTCAGGAGGCATAGGCCAAGCAAAATCCTTAGCAGCAACTGCACAAGAAGCAGGCATTAAAATTTATGGAGTAGGAGTAGGAGAAAGAAATGCTTGCATTCGTTACAATGCTCTTGGAGATTGTATCCTAAGACCTTCTGAAATTTATGGCATTGATGCAATTAAAAATATCGCATTAGCTGGTGGTGGAGCTTACTTTACAGGAGATAAAACACCACAAAAAGTTAAAGTATTATTCGGTGGTGGACAGAATGAAAACAATAAAGATGCTTATACTGTAACTATTTTGGACGAAGGACACTTTATTACTCAAGATTTAGAACTGAATGCTCATGTAACTGGTTTCAACAATGTTATTCCTAAATCCAATGCTTATCAATTAGTCGCTACTGATTCTGGTGAGCCTTTATTAACTGTCTGGCGTTATGGTGTTGGACGCGTTGGTATTTTGTCTACAGATGACGGCGTTCAATGGAGTAGTGAACTTCTTACTGGAGAAAATTCTTTGATTTATACTAAAACAATTAACTGGTTGATCGGAGATCCTGAACGCAAAAGTGATTATTATGTTTCTGTACAAGATACTAATATCAAGAGACCTACAGAAGTCATAGTAAAAGCACAACAACAACCTGTATTTTCAGAATTAACTTTCTATAAACGTGATGATCAGATTTATGCTGCAACAGTCACGCCTTTAGAATTAGGTTTTCAAACTATTCTTAATACAGAGTTTGCTGTCAATTACAATAAAGAATTAGAAGGCATAGGATTTAACCCTCAACTTGAAGAAACTACTGCTGCAACGAATGGTCAGATGTTTACTGAACATCAAATAGAAGAGATTATAGCTGCAGTTAAGACACAAACAGAACGACCCGTGTTTAAACGATGGTATTACCGCTGGCCTTTCATCTTACTAACATTAGTCATTTTCCTCTTTGAAATTTATCTTCGAAGAGCTGGTGGAAGAAAAACTATTTAAATAAGAACCGTCGTTTTGCTCTTATGAGCCTTATTAAAGACTATATATCTGACCGTCGGCATAAGAAATTAGAGGAGATTAATAGGGCTTTAGAACAACTTAAACATGAAAATGTTGCAACTGACGCGCTCAAACCGAAAAGCACTTTAACTACCCCTGTATCTCATCCACCTATGCGCACAGGCAAAGATTTACTATTTATAGGTATTCTTCTTGTTTGTGTGATTGTATTAATTGTTACAAGCTTTTACTATAGAAGCCAATATGCTACTCTCAATGACAATTACCAAGAGAAAGTAAATGCTCTTAGCAAGTTAGAAGCAGATCTTCAAAAGAAAATCGGTGATCTTGAAACTACCCAGGAAGAACGGGATAGACTTGAAGCTTCTGAAGAAACACTCCAGGAAGAACGGGATAGACTTGAATCAGATGTTGAAGACTTAGAATTAGAAATAGAGACATTAGAGGATGATATCACAGTTAAACGCGCTGAAGTTGATAATCTTACACGAACTATAAATCAACAACGCAATGAAATAGATCGCTGGAAAGATTGTATTGAAGACGAACTAGATCAAAATTTAAGTGTGTGCGATTAACATGAGCTATGGACATCCTTAAACAAGCACTAAAACAAGTAAAGCACATTTTATTTTTTGTGAGCTTCTTCAATAGCTTTGTCAATTCTGTTATTGTCCTTCTTATTTTTACGCTTCTCTTTTTCTTTTTCAATATCTCTTGGATCTATGCCTTGATTCCCTTTCTTCTTTTCTTGACTTTTAATACAGCTAAGGGCATGAAAAAAATTGGTTATTATGACATTGAAAAGAAAATTCCTGATTTAGAATGGCGCTTGCGTACTTCAGCAGATAATGCAGACAGAAATGATGATGTTGCTTTAGACTTGCATCATGATGTTTTAGAAAAATTACATCAAGT
Organism: Candidatus Woesearchaeota archaeon; assembly: GCA_018302985.1. Lineage (GTDB taxonomy): Archaea > Nanobdellota > Nanobdellia > SCGC-AAA011-G17 > UBA489 > JACOVP01. The sequence continues at coordinate 62,605 of JAGVZA010000015.1, forward strand.
AAGCGCTACCCGCATTATGAATAAAAAACAAACTATTTCAAAAATGGCAGCAATTTTAGGACTCTGCTTTCTTTTAGGATTTGTTTCTTTGAATAGCATCCAATTTGATGATGTTCTTCCTGCTTTACAGAGAAGCATGAATCCTGTTACTGGATTTTTTGTAAAGGCAGCTAATTTAACTGACGTTTCTTTTTTAGACACTGAAAAAAATAGGGACATTTATGGAGAGGAAGAGGACATCAAATATAGCAACAAAGAAGAGGTTGTTGAGCTGAATCAAATGTTAGGGTTAGTGGATATCAACAATTACAATCGCAATGGAGAAGGAAAAACATTTAAAGGAACAATAACAGGCACAGGCAATCGAGAAGCACTCGGTAGCGAGAATTCAAAAGAAAAAATTGGTGACGAAGACAAACAGATTGTCAATAACTATTTCCGCAGCATCAACCAACCATGACTACAGACTCTATCAAAAAAGCAAAAGACGCCTTTGAATTTATCTTTGCTGAGACAGCTAAAGTAGTTGTAGGACAACAACAAGTCATTAAACAAATTATTATTGCTATTCTTACAGAAAGTAATGCTTTACTTGAAGGTTATCCTGGCTTAGCAAAAACTTTGACTGTAAGCACTTTAGCTAAACTCATGGATCTTAAATTTTCTCGCATTCAAGGAACTCCAGATCTAATGCCTTCAGATATTACTGGAACTTATGTCTTAGAAGAGACTAAAAATGGCAGAGAGTTTAAATTCCAACCAGGTCCTTTATTCTCCAATGTAGTACTTATGGATGAAATTAACAGAGCTACACCTAAAACACAATCAGCATTATTAGAAGCAATGCAGGAACGTCAAGTTACTGTTGGCAATCACACCTATAAACTAGAAAGACCTTTCTTTGTCTTAGCGACACAAAATCCTATTGAACAGGAAGGAACCTATCCATTGCCTGAAGCACAGAGTGATCGTTTCCTCTTCAAAATCAAAACAGATTATCCTACTTTTAATGATGAATTAGAAATTGTTTCTAGATACACAGAATTCAATGAAAAGGGCGGACCAGAACTTAAACCCCTTTTAAAAAAAGAAACCATCTTTCAATTACAACAACTTGTTCGCCAAATTCCTATTGCACAGGATGTTCGCAAATATGCAGTTGAACTAGTGAAGAAGACTAGAGAGCGTAAAGAATTAATAGAATATGGAGCTTCACCTCGTGCTTCCATAGGTTTAGTTTTAGCAGCTAAAGCAAATGCATTACTAGATGGAAGAAACTATGTAACCAAAAACGACGTACGTGAAATGGTTTATCCAGTTCTTCGTCATCGCATTATTATTAATTTTGAAGCTGAACGTAATAACTTTAACGAAGATGATGTCATTGGTTATTTACTAAAATGATTGAGACTGATTTTTTGCGTCATCTCCATCGTCTCAGTTTGATTATCAACAAGCGTGTAGCCTCTAATTACATAGGACAACGAGGAAGCATTCACGGTGGTCAAGGATTAATTTTTAAAGATCATAGGAGTTATACTCCTGGAGATGATTTTCGCGCTATTGATTGGAAAGTTTATGGAAGAACAGACAGACTGCATGTTAAACGTCGTGAAGAAGAACGCAATTTAACAGTTCATGTTATTTTAGATTTCAGTAGCAGTATGAATTTCGGCAGCAAAGCTTTAAAAAAATTCGAATATGCTTCCATGTTAGGGATTGGTTTTGCTTATATGGCTTTAAAAAATAATGAACGTTTTGTGTTATCTACTTTCTCCGATACTTTAGACAGATTTAAACCTAGAAGAGGAAAAAAACAATTAGTCACTATTCTTGATTATCTTCGCACTAAAAAGCCAGAAGGAGAATCTAAATTTGAGGAATCTTTGAAACAGTACGCTAAGTTTATTGATTCTAGATCTATGATTGTTATTATTTCTGATTTTCTCTATGAACCTGAACAAGTCAGAAGAGCTTTATTTGGCTTCAAAAATAATACTATTAAATTAATCCAAGTTTTAGATGAAATTGAAATAGGCATGGATCTGAATGGAGAATTTAATCTTAAAGACAGTGAAACGAATAATACTTTACGAACATTCATCAGCCCTTTCTTACGAAAAAATTATTTATCAAAATTACAAGATCATAATCTTCGCATGAAGCGTTTAGCTGAGGGATTAGGAGCGACGTTTCACACTTGCTGCATCGAAGACAATGTCTTTGACACGATGTTTCGTATTTTGCGTCAATAGATATTGCGGAAGACCTTCAATTTGCGTTAGTGTTGTATGCTTAAACAAGAATTCTCTTGGCTTGTCATCTACTTTAATGCCGTGTTGCTGACAATACTGATTCAATTTTGCATAGAGCTTTTTTCCTTCTGCATCTAAATCTGTAAGGATAATAATTTCTTTTTCTTGTATTGATTCTACTATTTTATAGAATGGCTGTTGTGCGATTGCTTGTATATTTTTAATTCCTAATGATTGGAGAGCTGCTAGATCTTTTTTTCCTTCAACTAAAATCAATGTTTTTTTCTTTTTCAAATAATGCAACCATTCAGCTAAATATTCCATAGTTAAGGTATGATTTCTGGACCAAAATATTTTTCATAAGCAAAGTCACACAAAGAGATAACTTTTGAGTCCATTAATTTCTGCATTATTAGTTGTTTTTCTTTTACTGCATCAATTAAATATCTTACACTTGTGCATATTAAAGCATTGCCTATTTTAGGCCATAACTGCGCATAATTCTGGTATAGGCATCGCCCACCACACAGATTCAGATAAGAGCATTTTAGACACTCTCCTTGCACTTTCATATCTTTTATCTTTTCAGGAGTATTGAGGTCTCCTACATAAAAAGTTTTTACGCCATTGGTTACAGGGCATGCACTAATCATACCATTTGTTGTAATAGCGAAGCCTTCATAACCAGCGCCGCATCGCATTAATGTCTTTTCATTTTTTAACAGACTTTCAGTAATTCCTATAAAAGGATATATCTTGTACACTTTCCCTTCTTGCATTTTAGCGGTCCACCAATTAATCAATTTAGTTATGCTTTCATTGTAGTGTGTGATAAACCGTCTAAATTTATTTTCTTTAAAATCAGACTTATAAAAACCTGCATCCAATTGCCAATGCACACTATCGATAAGACCCTCATCAATGAGCTTGATAATGTTCATAACTGCTTCATAAACATCCGGAAATTCCTGTGCAATAGTCATCCTTGCAACAATCTCCCCATTATAATTTTCTTCTCGTAATTTAGCAAGATTTTGTATTACTCTTTCATAGATGCCGTTGCCACGATTATAATTTGTTCTCTGCTGATTTCCATCTAGAGAGACTAAAATTTTTCTAATTTTGTGTAGATATTGTAGAGGTAATCTGTCTAATAATAAACCATTAGTCTGTATCCTATAGTGCAGCTTATCACCAAAAAAATCCATTATTTCTTGTATTTTTTGCATTTCTAACAAAGGCTCACCACCATAGAAAATTAAAGTATCATCTTTTTTCAAAAATTTATTGAGTTGCTCTACAGTAACATTGCTTCGTGCAGGAGCAGTTTCATCAAATTCTAAATTTTCATTTTTGATATCAAACTCTTCCATTCGCATGGATTTTTCATAGCAATATTTACATTTTAGTTTACAGAATTCTGTTAGAATAATGTGGTAGTACATGGTATTGATGCTGTGTAATGTAACGGATCCTGTGGGATTTGAACCCACGACCCCCTCGTTAAGAGCGAGGTGCTCTACCAGCCTGAGCTAAGGACCCTTACTAAGAACGTCTTTAAGATGATTTAAAAGCCTTTTCTTAGGATTTGTAATAGTTTTTATAGAATTTTAGCGGTTGTCGTATAAAATAGAACAGAGGCCATACAAACCCAGGAATAGCTACTAAAGTAATTACTATTGTGGAAGTTATTCTGAATATCAATTGTCCTATTGCTGAAGTACCGAAAAGAGGGTACATAAAGGTCTCAAGAAACAATCCAGGGTTCCAAGAGAAAAAGATGGGGAAGGGAATAGCAAGAATTGCTACACTAAGAATAAACCAACAATGTTTTTTATTTTTTCTATAAGTATAGAACCAACTAAGACCTCCAAAGACTAATGTCAAGAGAATTGCAGTACTTCTCCATTTTCTCTTTTTCCTGTAAAAATCTTTGAGATGCAAAACAAGCAAGACACAAAGCGCGACAAAAATATAGTATTGCCAGAAAGAGGGTGCTTGAAGCATATGCTTTATTCTTTTTCTCTTCTTTATAAATTTACTTTTCTGATATCATTAGAAAACTATATAAACATACAATCTGAGACAGATGTTATGCAAGTAGTTTTAGAAAAGAGACCTAAAAGTCCTATTATTATAGAGGGATTTCCTGGTTTTGGATTGATTGGAACTATTACTACAGAATTTTTAATCAAACATTTAGACGCACAACTTATAGGTTATATCCGTATGGAAGAAGTACCCCCAGTAGTTCCAGTACATCAAGGAAAAGCGATTGAACCTGTCGGAGTCTTTTACGCTGCAAAAGAAAACATTGTTATTGTTCATGCCTTAACTTCTGTACAGGGATTTGAATGGGAATTGGCAAAAGATATTTTACAAATGGCCAAAGACTTGAAGGCGAAGGAAATTATTAGTTTAGAGGGCGTTGGTAGTAATAATAGTAGTGCTGAAGGATTAGATTCTAGAACTTTTTATGTAGGCAACAATAAAAAATTAAAAATGATTAAAAATATACAACCTTTACGCGAAGGAATTATTATGGGTGTCACAGGTGCGCTTATGTTGCATAAAGATTTTCCTATTACTTGCATTTTCGCTGAAACTCATAGTGCATTGCCAGATTCACGAGCATCTGCAAATATTATACGTATTTTAGATGAAGTGCTTAATTTGAAGATTGATTTCAAACCTCTACTAGACAAGGCAGAAGAATTTGAGGAAAATATTAAACAACTCTTGACTAAGGCTAAGAAAGCTACTGATACTCATCAGCAGAAGACGCAGAATTACTTTGGATAATTTTATACGAACTTTTATATAACAGCACTTTCTTTACATAGCAGAGGTGTCTATGTTACAACAATTAGCAACTGAACTGAAAATTAGAGGATTTACTCCTGCAACAATTACAGCATATACGACGCATAATCGACGGTTCTTAGACTTCATTCAGAAACAACCAGAACAAATCACTGAGCAAGATATTAAGCTGTATTTAGCACATTTGATGGCAGACAAAAAACAAAAAGCTACCTCTGTAAATTTGACGTTGAGCGCGTTACGATTTCTTTATGATACTATGCTGAAAAAGAAATTATTTCTTGATATTAAACCGCCAAAGATTGAAAAGAAATTACCAACTGTGTTGACAAAAGACGAGATGAAAAAACTACTTGCTGCTGTAACCAATCCTAAACATAAATTACTGATTGAATTTTTATATTCTTCTGGACTACGTGTCTCTGAATGCATGAGACTTAAGGTGAATGACTTAGATTTTGCTGAAAAAATGGGCAGAGTCATTAGCGGTAAAGGGAAAAAAGATAGACATATTATTTTATCACAAAATCTTCTTGAACACCTTCAATTTTACCTTGACAAAAGAAAATATCCTTCAGAGTATGTGTTTACAGGTCATCAAGGCAAGCCCATGTCTGTGAGAATGGCTCAAAGAATTGTGAATGAGGCTGCTCAAGAAGCACAACTTAAGAAACGAGTTTTTTGTCATGCCTTGCGTAGTAGTTTTGCTACTCATTTGCTTGAGGCTGGAACTGACATTCGCATAATTCAAGTCATCCTTGGTCATTCTAGCATCAGCACGACAGAACATTACGTAGGAGTTTCAACAGAACAATTAAAAAAAGTAAAGAGTCCATTCGACTCATTAGGATAACTTTTCCGGAAACTTTCCGATATTTTTACTTACAGTAAAGTAGTAAGGTACTTCTCAAAGACCCCTGAAGAGTATTTAAACTAAAAATATAAAAAATAATTTATGGCAAAAAATTGGAAAGAGACAGAAATTAATTTTCTTAAACAAAATTATGCTTGGACAAAAGATAAAGAATTAGGTAGACACCTTACTAGATCGACGCATTCTATCAGTTATATGGCTTTTAAATTAAGACTTAAAAAAGATAAAGAATTCTATTGTCAAGCAAGAAGACAGCTTCCTTTTGAACTTACAAAAGGCCAATTAACTCAACTTTATTGTGTAGAAAAGAAAGCTATTAGAAGAATTGCCAATGAGTTAAAAATTGGAAAGGGTACAGTTGATTACTATTTAGAAAAATATGCTATAAATAAAAGAACAAAATCACAGGCACAAAAAGAGTGGTATATAAAAGGAGGCAGTGTATGGTGTAAGGGGCTTTCTAAAACTACTGATAAGAGATTACTTAGAATGACTCAAAGAGTTCATTCAACCTGGCAAAAAAGAAGACAAGAAAAAATTAAAGAATTGGAATTAAAATTTGGAGTATCTTTTCCTGAAATTTTAAATGATCTCTATTGGAACAAGAAGTTAACTCAAGAAAAGATAGCAAAAGTTATTGATTGGGATAGAAAATTTGTAATTCAGTGGATGAGAAATTATAACATAAAATTAAGACCTAAGTATGAATATATTCAATCATTAAGAGGAAGTAAACATCCCTTATATGGGGTAAGTTGGGAACAAACTTATGGAATCGAAGGAGCTAAAAAAAGAAGAGAGTTTTTTAGAAAGTTCTCTAGAGAAAATATAATTAAAAGAATAGTTAATCGAGAATTTCCTTTTTACAACACTAACCCTGAGCTATTACTAGCAGAAGAAATGAAAAAAAGAAATATAATATTTGTGAGTCAATTAAATGTCGACGATACTTTTGTCTGTGATTTCGCTATTCCTGAAGCTAAACTGGCTATTGAATGTGATGGTGATTACTGGCATGCTAATCCTAGGAAATATGATAGAGCAAATCCATCTAAACTGCATAAAATTCAAAGAAGCAACTTATATCGCGATGAAGTTAAAGACAAATACCTTGTGGAAAAAGGTTGGAAAGTACTACGTTTCTTTGAATATGATATTAAACAAGATGTGAGAAAATGTGTTGATAAGATTGAACAAGCGTCGATAGCACTGTTAAAAACAGGTTAAAGAAGTTGAAAAATCATTTATGATAAACTCCTTGAGATTAATACCTTTAAAATAATTATTTCCTCTTCTCTCCTAAACTCTAGTTCTCACCGACGGATTTGACAAGTAATTTTCGATACATCATCACTAACATAAGAGCAACAAATGCTGTTGCACTCGGTATAAGAGATGTCAAAGGATTATCAGTCACGAATTTTAATATCAGACCTAAAATGAAAGTCGCTGTTCCAACAAATAGAAATGTGTTGATCTCAAAAGAATTAAGTTTGAACACAAATGAAACTAATAGAGCAGCTCCGATTACTGATATAAGAGATATAAGCGCGAATACCGACGAAAGAAAAGAAAATAAGTATAAAGAAGCAATAACAGATAGAAGGATACCGAGAAGCATGAATATTCTTGTAAATTTCACTGTTAATTCTGGCGATTTATATTTCATACGCGCAGCTAATACTCCGAACGCAAAGGCGCTTGAATCAATTGTTCCCATAAACGCGGCGATTAGCGAAACGAGAAGTAACGAACCAAGCCATACTGGTAAAGCTCCTAGGACTCCTTCAGTAAAAAGATTTGATGGATCGGTAACAACACCAGCAAATTTGAAATTAATGCCAAGGTAAGCGACTGAACCAGCAACAAGTGCCAACAGGATGAAGGCAATGATTAACCCTCTTTTTAGAGATTTAGCATCTCTACTTGCAAAAACTCTTTGAAAACTTTCGGCTTGTCCAAGCAAGCTAAAAAATTGCAATAAAACTAACCCAATTGCAAACCAAAACTGAGAAGGATCAAGGGCAGTAGGTATTTTCTCTGCAGTAAAATGAATTGGAAAAATAAAAATGGTCAAAATAATTGGCAAGATCAAAACTCCCTGAAATATATCTGTTTTTACTGAAACATTGAAGCCTCCAAACCATAAATAAATACAAACTACTCCGGCTGTGAGTAATAGTGCTGTAATTTTTTCAACACCAAGCAATGCTGAAAAGAGACCTGTGTTTACAAACATTTGCAAAATCAAAAAGAGCAAAAGACCGCCGCATAAAATC
>JAGVZA010000016.1 GCA_018302985.1 Candidatus Woesearchaeota archaeon
CACATCTTGCGGTGATTTATTTTCTAACATTGCTTGGAATTCAGATTGAGTTGTATGTACAGGAAGAGCGATGTGTAGATCTTCCAAAGGTTGTGCTTCGTCATTTTCTAATTGATGATTATTATTTTTGTCTAGAACATCGTAGATTACATCAATAGTTCTGAATTTTTGTAGTGTTGGATAATAGGCAATACTTAGGACTGCTGCAGCGCCTACTAGAGCACATGCTCCTGCGATAATTCGCTTTCTTAAAGAGGAATATCTTAGTCGAACAGGATTAATTATAACTTCCGCTGGACCTTCAGAGAGCATTGTTTTCATGAGCTTTGCTTCATTCCTTTTCTTTTTAAGCTTATCTAACTCCCTTTTAGAGAGAGGCGCATTTATAGTAACCTTTAAAAAGGCATTTTAAACACTCTTGTACACAGTTCTTTCCCAGCATATAGCTCATAAGGGAAGAACAGGTATAGACTATGGCAACAAAGAAAGTTGGTTCTGCAGGAAGATTCGGTAGCCGTTATGGTAAAACTATTCGAGTTAAAATAGCTGAAATAGAGAAACGCCAACGAGGAACACATGTTTGTCCTTACTGCAGCAAGCAACAAGTTCGCCGTGTAAGCTTAGGCATTTATGAATGCAGAAAATGTCGAGCTAAATTTACTGGAAGAGCATATACTCTAGCATAACACCATGACCACTAACACAACCTACAAATGTTTCTCCTGTGAAAAAATAGTCAAACAGGAATATGTTAAGAAGAAAATTAGATGTCCTTATTGCGGTTATAAAATTCTTTACAAGCCACGTACTAGCACTGTGAAGATTCTTGCGAGGTAAACCATGGCTGCCAATTCTGCCGCTGAGGAACAGATTGCTCACCTTCAACAGCAAGAACAACAACTTCAACAGATGATTTTACAGAGACAAACTATGCAATCACAACTCTTAGAAACTGACAATGCATTGGACACTTTACAAAAAACAGAGGAAAAACCCTTTAAGATGGTTGGTCCTTTATTGATTGCTATTGACAAAAAAGAATTAACTGAAGACTTAACTTCAAAAAAAGAAACACTCACTATTCGCTTAAAAAATGTAGAAGAACAAGAAGAGCAAATGCGCAAGAAGTTTCAAGAATTGCAAGACAAACTTCTTAAACAGATGCAACAGTAAAGGGAAGTGATTACTATGGACTTACAATTAATTATGGATTCATTGGCAACGATTGAGGAAGATAACAGCGTTCCTAAAAACGTTCGAGCAAAAATCAAAGATGCTATGAGTTTACTACTCGATGAGAACGGAAAATCAACTGCTATTAAACTAGACCAAGTTATGCAGCACTTAGACGAATTAAATGACGATCCTAATCTACCGCCGTACACGAGAACACAGATTTGGAGTGTTGTGAGCACACTTTCACAAAAACAATGATGCGCTATAGAAATCTTTATATATCAAGACCATGTCAGAGTAACAACAGGTGATAAAAAACATGCCACTCTTTTCCCGCATTAAAGAACGCCTAGGTTTTGGCGCACCAGTAGATGACTATGCGGAAGAATATGAAGACGATTTTGTCGAGATTGACACTAAGAAAGACATAGGCAATAGATCTAAGATTATTGTTCGCTCTTTTGTCTTGACTGAATTTGCAGACGTTAAAGACGCTTTAGATGCTTTACGAGAAGGCTATACTATTGCTTTAATCAATATCAAACCCTTAAGAGACAAAGATATGGTTGAATTAAAACGCGCTATTGAAAAGATCAAGAAAACCTGCGACGCTTTAGAAGGAGATTTAGCAGGCGTCAGCGAAAATTTCATTGTAGTCACCCCTTCCTTTGCTCATATCTATAGAAGTGTTGAAACTGAAGAAGTTAAAGCTTGAATTCTGAAATAACTACTAGCACTGCTTTGTCCTGAACAGTGAGAAGAATCTTTCAAAGCAAACCTTTTTAAATTTTCTTTTTCTAGCACTTGTATGCAAACTTTAGACGGACAGCCCTGCCCTATGTGTTTGAAAAAAACACTCACGCTTTCAGAGGACGCTATAGATATTCCTCCTTTTGGCAAATTTTTTGTATTCGGCATGCACTGTAAAGATCCCGAATGTACCTTTCAAAAATCTGATGTAGAGTCTGAACAACCTAGAGATCCTTGCAGAATTACATTTACTATTGAAAAAGACAAAGACATGACTGTGCGCGTGATTAAATCTTCTGCTGCAAAACTTTCTTTTCCTCAATTAAAGTTAAGCGTTGAACCTGGCGTAGATGCAGTTGGATATATTTCTAATGTTGAGGGAGTACTCCAGCGCTTCGAACAAGTTTTGAAAACTGAAAGAGATATTGCAGAAGAAGACGAAGACAAAACCAAGTGTAAAAATCTCTTGAAGAAGATTTGGAAGATTAAATGCGGGGATGTCCCAACGAAAATGGTTATAGAAGATCCTACAGGGAATAGTTTAGTGGTTTCTGATAGGGCTGTTGTTGAAAAATTGAAAGTGAAACAAGGAAAATAAACTTAAATTATGACTACAACTCAAAATACTTATGCTTATCCTGTTCAGATAACTCAACGAGTAACTATAACTTATGATGCATCACCAGCACATGTTGGAAAGCTAGAGTATGCAGTTGATTTTATTGTTCCTGAAAACACTCCAATTCTAGCAGCACTTGATGGTGGTGTTGTTGATGTCAAACAAGACTCTAATGTTGGCGGAGAAGATAAATCCTATGATACACAAGGCAACTATATAGAAATTCAACATGCTAAAAATGAATATTCCATCTATGAACATATTCGACAACAAGGTTCATTAGTAAAGATAGGAGATAAAGTCAAAACTGGTCAAATTATTGGTTATTCTGGAAAGACTGGCTGGATAGCACATTTAGGACCGCATCTTCACTTTGACGTACATATTTATCTTAGTAATAATCCAGAAGACTATCAAACATTAAAAATTCATTGGAAAGAATAATTATATAGCAGGGTTCCATTTCTTAGGGTGCATTCTAATATTTCCTTCGACATCGATTTCAAAACAATGATGGTGACCCGTATCCTGCACTCTGCGAGGTTTTCTCATTCCTATAGCTCTTACTGTCGCTTTTGAAAAAGAATTCATAAAGAACAACCATTTCTCTTCATTTATTATTTTCACTGGCACTTCAATTACTTCATTCACTTTCTGTCACTACACCTTCTCTTTCCAGTTTCATCATAATTTTATTTATCTGTTCTGTAGGGAGTTTTAGATCACTATAAACATCAAGCACATTAAAAGATTTGACGATTTTCTTTTTTCTTTCTTCTATAAATGCTCTTATTTGTATTTCTGCTTCTCTATCTGATACTTCTTGGATTTGATATGTGATTGTTCGCATCATTTTATTCTAAGAATATCTACTTCTTTATATATTTTGCTGAGAAAAATCCGGAAACTTTCCGAGATTTATAAAAATCCTCTATTCAGAAGATCTTCCCACGTAGAATCTCCGACCACAACCGCAAATTCTCTTGCTGTTAACAAAGGCTTTTCAAATTTAGCGACGTCTTCAATAGCAATACGAGGACATGCTAACTCAACAAAGACATCCACATTGTAAAGATTGACTAATTTATCATTGGTAATTTCATTCATTGTAATAACGACGTATTTCTTTCCAACTTTCTTGAGTCTCTCCATAGCATATTCCACTGAACCAAATTGCTGACCTTCTTTCACACCGACAATAATGCCAAAAGTTTTTGCTTCCTTTGCCTTTTCAATAGCTGCGAAACGTTGCTTGATAATTTTATTTCGCAATGCATCCATATTAGCAATTTCTTCATTATATGGGTCAAGTAAAATAATGGGTTTTGGTACTGCTAGAGCTGCACCTAATGCGTGAAAATTATTTCCTAAAATTAAGAAAGCTTCAATATTTTTACTGACTATTTTTAATGCATTATACTCACAGCCTAAAACCTGACCATCATAGAATGCATGTCCTTTTTTCAGAGGGATGATAACTTTCTTTCCAGCTTTCTCCAAGACTTCTTGCACTTTAGGCAATTGATGGAGATGTTGTACTGAGGCAATGAGACCAATATTAGTATAGGCTTTTAATTCTGGCAGTGTTTTTTTCAGTAACTTATCGATGTTTTTTCTATAATGTGCTTCTACATAGACTACTGGAAAACTTGGCTTATAAAAGGGAGCATGCCCATAGATGACAATTAAGTCTGCTTGGATAATTTTTGCTTCACTAATAGCAATGTCACAGGCGCCCCATAAAGGTTCACCTGAGACTACGACTTGGACTTTAGCTTTGTCTTGGATTAATTCTGCTAAACGAACTGCTTCTTTCTTGAGACCTTCAGGTACTTGCAACAATACTCTCTTTGGTTTTCGCTGCTTTAACTCCTTGAGGAGTCGTTCTTCTTCAAAGTCGTACATATGCAAAAAGCGCAACAAAAGGGTTATAAATCTTAGCGTTAGCTGTCTTCTGATGAAAGGGCATGAAAAGAGCGAGAAGATCATGAATATTGCCACTAAGCGAGGCTTCTTTTTTCCTACTGCTGAAATTTATGGTGCTAAGGCTGGATTCTGGACTTATGGTCATCTTGGAACCTTAATGAAACATAGATGGCAAGACCTCTGGAGAAGTTATTTTCTTGGATTAAGTCCTGATTACTATGAGATTGAGGGCGGTTATATTTTACCAGAAAAAGTCTTTCAAAACTCTGGACACTTAGCAAACTTTCATGATCCTTTAGTGGAATGTAAAAAATGTCACACTCGTTTTCGAGCAGATGATTTTGTTGAAGAACAATTAAAAATTAAAACATATGGATTAGACACTGCAGCGTTAGACAAATTGATTAAAGACAATACGTTAGCATGCACTAATTGTAAATCAAAAGATTTTGATACAGTCAAATGGTTTAACATGATGTTCCAGATGCAATTGGGGGCTACTAAAACTGAACCTGTCTACTTATCTCCTGAGACTGCACAAAACCCGTTCTTATCTTTTAAACGAGAGTTCATGGCTTTACGCGAAAGAATTCCTATGGGACTAGCGATGATTGGCAAAGCATTTAGAAATGAAATTAGCCCAAGACAAGGATTTTATAGACTCAGAGAATTTTGGCAAGCAGAACTCCAAATATTTTTTGATCCAGCAACGATTAATGAGTGTGTAGATTGGAAGTCTGTTGAAAAATATAAATTACAAATTGCTTTCGCTGAAAAAGGAAAAGCTGGAGCAGTTAAAGAAGTTACTTGCGACGCTTTAAACAAAGAGAAACAAATTCCTAAGTTCTATACTTATCACATGGCTAAGATCCAACAATTTTATCTAGATAAACTGCAGATTCCCAAAGACAAATTTAGATTTAGAGAATTAGACAGCAATGAACGCGCATTCTACAACAAAATCCACTTCGATATGGAACTAGACTTGGAAACTTTAGGAGGCTTCAAAGAGGTTGGGGGTTGTCATCTACGCGGATCACATGACTTAGAAGGTCATCAGAAAGGATCCAATGAAAAACTAGAAGTCTTATCTGATGGGAAAAAGATCTTACCCCATGTTCTCGAATTAAGCTTTGGGATTGACAGAAATATTTGGGCTTTACTAGACATTAACTACAAGATGGAGAAAGAACGTGAATTCTTTACTTTGCCTGCTGTGGTTGCACCGATTCAAGTGGCTGTATTTCCTTTAGTCAATAAAGACAAGCTCCCAGAGAAAGCTGATGAAGTGTATGGTTTGTTGAAAGATCATTTTAAGACGGTTTATGATAGCAAAGGAAGTTTGGGAAAAATGTATAGACGTATGGATGAGATTGGCACGAAAGCTACAATTACTATAGATCATCAAACATTAAAAGATAACACTGTTACTCTTAGAGACCGAGATTCTATGCAACAAATAAGAGTATCTATAAAAGAAATATGTGAAAAAGTAAAAGAATTTTTACATGGAACATCTTTAGAAAAGCTAGGCAAAATTATTAACTAAATTTTGTTCTCTATCTTTACAAGACGATCTTCAATCCTAGATAATCTAAAATTTGTTGTCTTTAAATTCTCATCAATTCTCCCTAACTTATAACTAATACTAAATAAATAGACAATTAGTGCTGTAAGAATGGTATAAATCACTTGTGTCTCTGTTGGACTATGTCCTGTTAGCTTTAGAGAGAGTTGTATAATCAGAATAGTTGCAAAAATAACAATTAGTATTTGCAGAATAATGCTTATGACAGTTTCTTTTTTCATTGTTAAAAAAATCCTACTTTTGTGATTACATAGATAAGGAATAAGATAAATGCTATAAGAAGCAACCAATCCACTTTTGTTACCCATTGTCCTTTTTTCATTACAAGAAAGAGAATATGCTTCTTAATTAACCTTTCTGAGATTTTTCCGGAAACTTTCCGAGCAACAGCTTAATAAATCCGATTTTATCCGTAAATTTTGTGGGCCGGTAGTTCAGCTCGGTAGAACGCTCCCATGGCATGGGAGACTGTAAAAGCTCAATAGGCCTTGGGTTCAAATCCCGACCGGTCCACTCTTTATTTATTTTTGATATACCTAAGAATTTCTTTGATACAGTCTTCTATTGGCCTGTTTACATCTATAATATTACCATAATCAAATTCTGTTGATTTATTGTGTACAACTCTTGCCGCATCTTCACCGTGTGTTTTTCCCCGTTCAATGTCTCTTGATATACATACGTCCACAGGAGCTTTCAATGTAAAAACAAAATGTGGAAACTTTAGTTGTTTAATCAAGTCATCAATTTGCGATCTCCAGTAAAAATTGCCATCGAATATAACTATTTTACCACCCTCTAACATCCTTTCTGCTTTGGGAACAATTATTGCATTTGCTCTAAGAAAGCTTTTTTGTGCAATATATCCTTCTTCCTTATCTTTTGTTAAATCGTATTCGTCAAGAACTCTATCAATAGGAATGCATTCTGCGTTGAGATTCTTTGCTAGCTTTTTTGCTATAGTAGACTTCCCGCATCCCAAGGGTCCTCGAATAATAATGAAGAACATACCTTTAATCTCCGCTACACATATAAATACCTTTCACTTGTATTTTCTATGCAAATGTCAGACTGTCTCTTCTGTAAGATTGTCAAGGGAGAGATTCCTAGCTTTAAAGTCTATGAAGATGCACAAACACTAGCTATCTTAGATGTTGCTCCAGTCAATAAAGGACACACCCTGGTTATTCTTAAAGAACACTATGTAACTATTTTAGATACACCTGAAGAACTCTTAATGCCTGTTATTAAGACCATTAAGAAAGTAGCTGGCGCTTTAACAAAGTACGCTGAGGGCGTGAATATTACTGAAAATGTGAACAAGGCTGGCGGACAACTGATTAATCATCTGCACTTCCATATCATTCCCAGATATCTGCGGGACGGATTGCAACTCTGGCCATCACAAGGCGGCTATGCTAAGGATGAAGTTATTGCGACGTTGGCTGCTATTCGGAAACTTTTAAAAGAGTAGTTTAGCACGTATTTCTTATTGTCTCTGTAGCTCAGTCTGGTCAGAGTACGAGTTTCATAAGCTCGGGGTCGGGTGTTCAAATCACCCCGGAGACATACTCTTTATTGATTAATTCTCTTTCCTTTTTTTGTAGATTTATAGGCACTTCTCTTCGCATTTTTTCATATTGTTTATGGTATTTGAGAAATCCCTCATACTTTTTTTGATGTTTTGAATTGACAAATCCTATTAAATTCTGAAATAATCTTAAATTGTTAACTCCATGAAATTGGAAATAATAGTTCTGTCTCTTAGACCTCCAACCTTTACGAGGTCTAGGTTTTGCACTATGAAAGTTTCCTGTCAAACCTAAAGATCTTAGATACCTATATAGCACTAACATCAAGTCTTTATGTGTTGTCCTAATAACAACTCTAGGATAGAAATAATTATTATTTTTTGTTATTGATAAACAACCGTCCGTAGCTAAAAATCCTTGCACAATATATTTTTTTAAGTTATTTTTTTGAAAAGAAATCGGCAGTTGAATATCTATCCCTTTTTCTCCAATAGGAAAACCTGCCTTATGCATCTTATTAAAAAATTCTTCATCGCAAAAATTTAATTCTATTGCTCCATACTTAGGTTTTTCTTTAAGAGGAATCTGTTTCCCTCTAAAATGAACAAATAAAGGAATCACTACCTCTTCAAAGAAAGGTCTATCGCTATAATAATTACCAGTTACTGAAATAAAGTGATATTCCTTTCTATTAGAAATGCAGTAAGAGAGACACCCATCACCTAGCATAATCCCATACAGTAAAGCAAATTTTTCGCCTTCTTTTAATTCATTAATACTCATGCTACACAATAATCTATTTTAATTTATAAACTGTCTTCTGCTCTTTGAGAAGTAAACAGATACTAGAATATGACCATCAGAAGATATAATATATTTACTACAAATATTTATATACTTCTCTCTGACAAACTATTCTATGAGTTTAGATGACACTGTTCAAAAAGAATCTCCTGCCGTGGAACAACGCTCGTTACCAAGCTATTTATTAGAGACTATTCCTGGTCCGGGCGTGATAGGTTTGTGTGATTTCGGTGGGCGTCGAATAATATAGAAAAGTATAAAATCGTAAAACATATTATTTGATTATGGATAAATTAGAAATTATGAATGGAAAATACAAATCTCTTTTGATGGCAGATAAGATTAAAGCGGTAATAACCGATTTGGATAATACTCTTTGGTCTGGAATACTTGCTGAGAAACAGAAACTCGTTTTAAATGAGCAATATTATGAATTTCTAAAAACAATTTATAGTAAGGGCATTCAAATTATCATTGTTTCAAAAAATGATGAATCTGATGTTTTAAATGCTTTCAATAAATTGAAAATTGACAAAAACATATTTACTTTAATAGTATCTAATTGGGATCCTAAATATCTTAATATTGATAAGATTATACAACAAATGAATTTTAGACCTGAAACTATAATCTTTATTGATGATAACCCATTTGAGCGTAATGAAGTTAAAAGTAAAATTCCTAAGATTAATTGTTTAGATATTCAAGACTGGAATTTGTTGATGGGTTTACCCTATATAAAAAATAAGCAAGTTGAAAACAAATCTGAAATTAAAGAAAGGGTTAATAGGTACATAACCTCTTTTAAGGCAAATGAGTTGAGAAAAAACTTCAAAGAAGATATCGAATTTTTGAAAAGTCTTAAAAGAGAGTTGAGTATAGGGCTCATTTCACCAGATAATCTTGATAGGTTTACACGCCTTTTTGTTGTAACTCATAGACTTAACTTCAATCCGGGAAAATTAGAAGACTATGATATAGCCTTGGATTATTTATATAATAAAATAAACTCAGGATACAAACTTTATGCTATTTCTACAAGGGAAAATGATGTTTCTTTAGGATTAACTGGGGCCTTTGTTGTAAAAATTGAGGGAGATAAAGCTATAATTGAGAATGGCACTTTTTCATGCGGGATAATTGGAAGGGATTTTGAACAAAAAGCTCTTATTGCTTTAATAGATTTACTAAAAAAAGATAAAATTAGGAAACTTGATATTTTTGTAACCCTTACTTCTACAAATAAAAGAGTTAAAGAGATTCTTGAAGAGTTAGGTTTCAAGGATACTATAAGCAATGAAAATCAGATGATTTATAACATTAGTTTAGATAATTTTAAACCTAAGAAATATTATGAGTGGATTAAAATTTTGTCAATGCCTCCAGAAATGGACTATTTTGGAATACCCTCGGTTATCAATTTTTTTAATAAAATAGTTAAACCATTAATAAAGAAAAAATCTAATATAATTAATTTAGGTTCTGCTAGGGGAGAAGTCTTAGGTCACCTTCAAAAGGATGCTAAAGATGAGTTTTATAAATTTATTAAAAACTATAACATTCAATACACTAAATTAGATTTAGATTCTTATCCTGAAGAGGATAATCTTGTGGGTAATGCTGAAAATATGAAGAGCATTATTAAAGAAGAAAGCCAGGATTTAGTCATAGCAATAGAACTATTAGAACACACTGAAAGTTATTGGAACGTAATAAATGAAATGATAAGGGTCTGTAAGGTTGGGGGCTATATCTTTGTCACAGTTCCATCATATAATTATCCTAAACATGAATATCCTATTGATAAATGGAGAATAGGCCCAAAAACATTAAGTAACTTCTTTCCATCAACACATTTTAAAGTCATTAACTTAGAACTAGAGGGAAATGTAAAGGCTCCTAGAAGATGTATGATTCTTGTTCAGAAGTTAAATGTCTTTTCTCCAAATTATGGCATTCCAAAGAATGGAAAAACGGATTGGAGAACGGGGCTAACCCTGTTCGATTAGTTATCTATCACTCCAATCTCGACAATGCTTTTAAACTCAAACAATATTAGAAATATTGTACTAAAATTGTACATAAAACGGCTCACTAATATACCACAATAGCCTCATTGCTGGTATAAGACTTGGCGTTAATGCAGTTCGCCATCGCAGAGGACAGAGTACTCTTTATAGGAATAATGAAAATGAAGCATGGCAAGACATTTTTTCTTTCATGGGTCTTGTTTCACAAACTCCTGCTCGTCTAGCTTTATTTTTGATTGGTTGCTGTGCTGCTGATCTTTATCTTTAAATATTATGATGATTTTTTAAAGATAATAAATGCTCGATATGTTTCTTCTTGAGTTGTTGCATATGTTTTTTATCTGTAACTTTTTTTCGCAAGAGATCTGCAACATGTTCTCCGCCCAAGAGATGGGGAACAATAACATAATCTGCTCCTTGTTTGTATAATGCAAGCGCTTCTGGGACTGTCTTTGCTGTAGCATAAATTGTAGCTTTTTTGTTTGCTCTTCTGAAAGTTTGTGCAACTACCAGATTATCTTCAAAAAGATGAATGGTCGAAATAACGGTTTTTGGCTTGTATTTTTTTAATTCCCGCAGGATTTCATCATCACTGACATCACCATAAAGACAGGGAATATTTCTTTCCATGAGACTACGAATAATTGCTGGATTATAATCGACTACTAAACATTTTATTTTTTGCTCTTGCAGATGTTTTAAGACATTATACCCTATACGATGATATCCTAAAAGAAGCATGTCATATTGCTTTTCTTTTGTATGTAAAGATAATCTTTTTTCATGGACATGTTTGCGTTCACACCACCTCATGAATGGAGCACAGTAGGCATAGATCTTATCCCCATAAGTAATCATGTAAGTTGAACCTGCAATAGTGATAATGCCTACTAGAGTAGTTAACCCGAGTATCTCTTGAGGGATATGTCCTAATTTTACACCTAAGGCTATCATAATCAAAGAGAATTCACTAATCTGCGCAACGATCAATCCTGTTAAGAAACTTGTTCTAGAACGATAGCCTAGCATTCCCATGAGTATAATTACGACTAAAGGATTGCCTATTAAGATGAACAAAGACAAGATGATTGCAGGGAGAATCAGTGCAGTAGCACCAGTAAATGTTAATTGTGTTCCTAAGATAACAAAGAAAATAATGATGAAGAAATCACGCAGAGGTTTCACTTTGCCAGCAATATCTAAACTAAAGGGAAGACTTGCCAAGGTGACTCCAGCGAGGAAGGATCCTATTTCAATGGATAACCCAAATTGTTCAGCAACTAACGACAATAAGAAACACCAAGCAATGGCAATCAAGTAGAGTAATTCTTGTGAGCGAGCAACGACATCAAAATATTTTTTGAAAAGTTTTTGTGCAAAGAAAGCAATAAGGAACAGAGCAATGCCTTTGAGTATTAAAGGTAAAAATGTTTGTGCGCTAATATTTCCGCCATCTGATGCAACGATGAAGATCAATAAAAAGATAGCAATAAAATCCTGTACTAACAAAATACCGATAGCAATTTTTCCATAGAGAGCATCGAGATCATTTTTGTCTGTTAATAGCTTGACTACAATAATAGTGCTGCTAAAAGTTAAGGCAATTGCAAGATAGAGTGCTGCCAGAGGATCAAATCCAAGCCATCTGACTAAAGGATAGCCAATGGCTGCTGTGAAGATCACTTGACCTAGTCCCGTAATAAGAGAAGTTTTTCCTACTTCCTTGAGAATGCGCAGATCCATATTGAGACCTACAATGAATAAGAGAAGAGCAATACCTACTTCAGCAAGTGACTGATACGCTTCCGCAGACAATAATCCTTGAGAGAACTGCGCGATGAGCAGACCTGTCGCGATATAAGCAAGAATCAAAGGCTGCTTGATAGCGCGGCACGCTACTCCTAATATAGACGCGATGATTAAAATGATTCCCAATTCAGCAAAAACACTAACCAATTCTCCACCTCTTTCTCCTTTTCTAAGACTTGAAATGTTTATATATTTATCTTAAGGCTCACAGACGAAAAGGTTATATAGCTCTTCTTTGACAACTTTTTTATGAATCTCCAAGATCGTCAACGACAAGAATTAAGCAGTTTACTTGTTGGACTTTCTATTCCAAAATTCGATGATCTAGATCCTCAGCCTCTTTCTCTTACTACAACTACTTTTGGTTTACCTGATTTATTCAAGAGACTTACAGCAGCTACAGTAGTTATTCTTACTTATACTTTAGTTCCTCCTCTAAAGCACCCAAAACAACATTATCCAACAACTCAAATTCGCTCCCCACGTCAAGTTCCTTTAGATCGTTTTAGGAGAACACCTGATCAGGAAGGATGTTCTTTTGCAGGAAAGGTTTATTGCAATTATTGATTTATTTTCTCTTCAGAAATAATTCTATAGTACTTACACGAATTAATTTTCCTTCTTCATTGGTAAATTGTTCAGAATTAGTTTTAATATCATGAATATGGACTTGATTATCTAAAAACCTTTTCATAGCAACTTCCGCGATGTCTACTGCTTTGGAGATAAACTTTCCACGAGCTTTGATAGCTACCTCTGGCGCATTATGACTGGTAAACTGCATAACAATACCCGTGACATAATTCATCAAGGGCTTACTACCTACAAAAATAGTGTGATCGTTTTTGGTCGGCGTTATTTCTTCTCCGCCTTTGTCACTTTCTGTCACCATTGTGTTTAAAGTAGTATTGGTGAAGAAAGCATTAGATATAAGCTTTATCGTGGTCTAGACATAGGTTTTCCATATCTAGGAGTACGTGAAGCTAGAGGAGACATCTTTGGCTTAGGCTTACTGCCTGTAGTTTTCTGCTTGGATAAACGGGCTAAATACCCTGCGATGATGTTGCGCATTTTCTTGTTTGGGTTTTGTAAATGAGTAGAAACCACTATTTTGTTTTCTTCAAAAGAAGGCTTAATTTCTGCTGTATACTTTGCGAATAGTTTTCTGGCAGTGCGTTTGATTAGCTGTGTTTTAATTCGACCCATTGTGGGAATGGTTTACTTAGAGGGGTTTTTAAAGCTTTCTTAGCCTTAACGTCTAGAGGTCAACAGAGGGTATTTCTTCTAACGAACAGAAGTATATCCGCCAGGAATTCCTTTTTTAGAAAATACTATCTGCCATAGTTGTGTGCGACGAGCTCTGAAAGCACCAGCGCATGCAAGCAAATAATAAGACCACATTCTCTTAAATCTTTTATCATATTGTTTACTTAATTTATCCCAGTTTTTTTCCACATTCTTATACCATGCCATAAGCGTCGGATCATAATAAGCACCAAAATTGTGCCAGTCTTCTAAAACGAACAAGCCTTGCGCCGCTTTCATAATTTGTTTTTCCTTTGGGATGGATCCATTAGGGAAGATATATTTTGCAATCCAAGGATCTGAAGCTTTTTTTGCGTCTGCGCTTCCAATAGTATGCAATAAGAATATTCCTTCTTTTTTTAAGCATCGATGTACAACTTGCATATAAGTACGATAATTTTTTATTCCTACATGTTCGAACATGCCTAAAGAAACAATATGGTCGAAACGTTCGTTGAGTTCTCTATAATCTTGCAATCGAAACTGAATGGGCAACCCCTTGCAGAGCTGTTCTCCGAGTTCTTTCTGCTCTTTGGAGATGGTTACACCTACACAACTGACTTTGTATTTCTGTGCTGCGAACTTCATGAAACTTCCATAACCGCAACCTATATCGAGAATTTTCTGTCCTGGTTTCAAGTGTAATTTTTTACAGACTAAATCCAACTTTGCTTCTTGGGCCTCATCCAGAGTCTTTGCTTTTTTCCAATAGCCACAGGTATAAGTTAATCTCTTGTCCAACATGGCCTTGAAGAGATCGTTGCCTAAATCGTAATGTTTTTCTCCTACTTCAAATGCTTTTTTCTTGGATTGTTTGTTAGTTATTTTTGCATGGACATAAGCGAGCGTTGCTTTGAATGTTAGTTTTTCTTTTTTATCGATCTCATTTACAAGGAGTTTGCAGAAAAATTTATCCAAGGTTTTACAATCCCACCATCCTTCTACATAAGATTCTCCTAATCCCAGAGAGCCTTCAGCAAGAACTTTCTGATAGAACGCCTTATTATGGACTTGAATATCCCAAGGCCTTGTTCCATTGATTTGAATATCTGCAGGAGCAAAATATGCTTTGAGGATTGCTTTGGTCATATTAGGTAGTTTTCTTAAGTACTTATAAATTTTTTCTTCACTTAAAATATACACTACTGTTAATCTATTTAACATCCTCTTATTTACTATACTATTTTGTTTTGTTTTTATCTTATTAGTCTTTTTTATCCTTTTTTGTTAGTTATTACTCTATAACAAGATTTAAATAACCTTTTTGTTAAGTAACTTTCATGGGACATAGTAGCAATTACCTAGACAAGTTCTTATTTACTTATTCCTTGACTCATCTTACTGCTTCAGACAAAATTCGCTTCTATTATGCCTTGAAAGGACGAGATGGCAAAACTGGTGTTGTTAAAGAGTATCACATTGCACAATTAGGAAGAACAGTTTTATTAGTTCCTTCACCTTTTGCAGCTGACGTCGAATCCTTTTTAAAACTATGGAAATGTAGCATGACTAAGAAACAGGTGATGATAGAACCATGATGACTAGAGAAGGGGTGATCTTAGTACTTAGCTGTTTACTACTCATAAGTCTAGTTGCTGGTTTCCAATATACCCTTACTACTCAAACTGATTTTGATCAAGGTACTTATAACAACACGCTGTATAATAGCACAAATCTTTCTCTGCAACTTTCTCCTGGAAATACTAGCGGTACTTACACTAGCGCTGTCTTTGACGGTTTAGATACTAGTCAATGGAATACTCTTACTTTAACTTCAGTATTACCTATAGAACCTTTGTTACTGAGTGTAGACGGCGATGATGATGTCTGGACGTCTCATGATGGTATACATTGGGTTCTTCTTATTGATAATTATAACAATGGTGATGGTGGTAGTGATGCTGATTTTGCTTTTGGAGATTATCAAAATTATTTTTATTCAGTCGAAGATGACGATGATGTCTGGAGATCAACAACTAGAGGATTAACTTGGAGCAAAGTGAATGATGATTACAATAGTGAGGGACAACATGTAGTTCGCGCTGTCTCAGATTATAATAATAACCTCTATATTATTGAAGATGATGAAGATGTTTGGAAATCTACTGACAGTGGATTGAACTGGAGCAAAGTCAATGGTAGTGACTTTAATGGAGGCAATGGAGATCCTGCTGGTTTTGTAGTTAACAGCTCTAACACTTTACTTGTTGTTGACAATAGCGAAGATGTTTGGGCAAGTACTGATGGTGTTGCTTGGTATTTTGTTGCTAATGACTTTAATGGTGGAGAAGGTAGTGATGTTGATTATCTAGTTATTGATGGTCAAGATTACTTATACGCGATTGAAGACGATGATGATATTTGGCAATCTACTACTTCTGGATTTACCTGGACAAAAATTCGCACTGATTATAATGGCGAAGGACAACATGTTACTAGAGCAACCATAGATTCTTTTGCTAATTTTTATATTATTGAAAGCGATGAAGATGTCTGGAAATCTACTGATGGTGGATTGAACTGGAGCAAAGTCAATGGCAGTGACTTCAATAATGGCAATGGGGATGTTGTTGGATTGTTCAGCATTAATTCGACGACTAATATTTCTGCTCAAGCACGCTCTTGTACCTTGTCAGATTGTAGTGATACTTCCTTTAGCGCAACTGAAGCTTCTTTGAGTCTTACTTCAAATAGATATTTCCAATTTCATCTTACTTTAACTGCAGATGCAACAGATTTAACACCAACGGTTTCTCAAGTTACTCTTGATTATGTAGATGTTGGAGTTCCGAGTGTAACTAGTGTTGCACCTCAGAGCGCTAATTTTACTACGAATGATAGCATATCACTTAATGCGACAATTACTGATGGAAGAAGCCTGGACATTGTTCTGGCAAATATTACTTTACCCAATGGAACATCAACATTAGTACAACTCTTTAACACTAGTGACACCTTTTATGTAACAGACTATACCACTTCCCTTACTGGTGACTATCAATTTACCCTTCTTGTTAATGATACTTCTAATAATCTTAATGATACTGGAACTGGAAGTTTTTCTTTAAGCGCACCTGATGCGGATACTCCTCTTATTACTCTTGGCAGTTGCACTCCAAATCCTAGCACCATTGGAGAAGAAGTTACTTGCACTGCAACCATTACTGATAATATTCAAGTAGCAACTGTATTAGCAAATATCACTTTACCAGACACTACAGTTCTAGAACCAACTTTAAGCAACACAAGTAATCTGTATCAATTTACAGTTAATATTTCTCTAGTTGGTACTGCCTCAGTCTTTTGGTTCGCCAATGATACTACAGGCAATGAACAAAGTGATGGATCTCAACAATTTACTGTGGAAGCAGCTAATCAAAGTTCTGGCAGTGGCAGTCAGTCAGGTGGCGGTTCTGGATCTTCTTTACCTCCCGGAAATAGTGGATTGGGCGCATTACGTAACGCTCCTCCTGGAACTTCCATCATCAACAAGCAACCACAACCTAATCAACCTTCTTCGCAAACTCCAGAAAGTTCACGACGACAAGGGCAAACCATAGTACAACCTCCTCGATCAACTGAAACTAATGGAGTAACAGGTGCAGCTATTGGTGCATCTTCCGGAAGCAGTACTTTCAAAAAAATTACAGCAACATTCCTAATTTTAGCGCTACTTTTCTTCGTCATCAGTTATATTTTACGCGAACGACGAGTGGCAACGAAGCATTTATATATGAAAAAGCTGCGAAGAAAGATTATGGTGAAAGATCCGCAGCTGCTGGACAAACTTCAAGGCTATGTCAGCGCTGAAGTTCTCAGTAAACTCAAAAAAGGAGACAATTTACAACAGAAGCGTGTTGATCCTAAAGATAAAGAATTCGCTCATCAATTCCCAGAAACTGCTAAAGAGATTCAAGAAAAGAATATTCAAGTGCATCCCAAGAAATTCAATTATGAGCGCTTAGAACAAGCAAAAAAAGATATTTTTAAAGAGAATAAATCTATTTCTGCAACAGACATGAGGAAGATTTTCCCAGAAACTTTAGGAAAGACAGCTCATCTACAACAAGAGAACTTTTCTTTCACTCCACGCACTAAAGAAATTAAAGAAAAAGTAGGAGAAGAGGACTTTACTAGATATTATGACATTAAAGAAACTAAAAAAGCAGCTCCAGTTGAACAAAAACAAGCTCCTCAAACAAGTAGAAAGATTAATAAGACATCAAAAGATGGTGTATTGAAAGGATTACAAGAGGTGTATAAGATTGAGTAGGGAAAGCAAAATCATCGGAGTTATTTCGATAAAGGGTGGTGTAGGAAAGACTTCTGTTACTGCTAATATCGGTGCTGCACTTGCTCGAGAATTTGGTAAAAACGTTGTTATTGTAGATGCTAATTTTTCTGCTCCTAATTTAGGATTACATTTCGGACTTACACAGCCTACTGTTACTTTACATGATGTGTTAAGCAATAAAGTTGACATAGGTGATGCGATTCATGAGTATGATAAAAATCTCCACATAGTTCCAGGCAGTTTATTGAATGATAAAGTTAATCCTTATAATCTGCGAGAGAAAGTCAAGAAACTGAAAAGTTATTATGATATTATCTTGTTAGATTCTTCTCCTAATCTCAATGATGAGTTACGTGCTGTCATGTTAGCAGCTGAACAACTGATTGTAGTTACTAACCCTGATTTTCCTACTTTAAGCACGACTATGCATGCAGTTAAAGTCGCAAGACAAAAACGCGTTCCCATCATGGGTATTATCTTGAACAGAGTGCGCAATAAAAGCTTTGAGTTAAGCGTTGAAGAGATTGAAGAAAGTTGTGGTGTACCAGTCATTGGAGTCTTACCAGAAAATATTACTATGTTAGAATCTGTCGCTGAAACAACGCCTGCAACCCTCTATAAACCTAATACTGATGTAGCTATTGAATTCAAGAAAATCGCAGCCTCCTTGATAGATGCACGCTATGATGATCCACGTTTCTCGACTAAATTAAAGAGAATGTTCAGTTCAGATCCTAAGAAAGAAGATGTCAATAGGGATATGCTTAGAAAAGGCGTCATGTACTAATATATTATTTTTTGATTATTTCTTTTGCTTTGTCTTTCTGTAAAATATAGATGTAACGATTTATCTTATCTTTTTTATCAATATATGGAATTGGGTTTTGAATACTAGAAAGAATGGGTGCTAACTTAAATCCTGAACGTGTAATAATTGTGTACATATCCAACGAAACAATGTCTCCGCTTCTGGTTTTTAATTCTGGGAAAATGATTACTACTTTTCCTGTGACTTTCTTGGCCAACTCCATCAAAGTACCTCTATATAAAATTCTCAATTCGTCTGCTATTTTTTCTGCTTCTTCTACAGTTGGTAATCCGAGATGAAATGGACCTAAATAAGGTTCTGTGACGACTGCTTCAATGGTCTTGAACTTTCTCAAATCTGTTGCATCTCCTTGGAATACTTGCCAATGACTTTTTATTTGCGTATATCTTTGTTCTAACCATTCTAGATTTTTTCTTGCTGCATGCGCTTCCTTATCCACACCCCAGACTAAATAATCCATCAATAATGCTTCCTGCAGAATAGTTCCTGTACCGCAGAAAGGATCAAATATTTCTCGCTGTGCTTCAGACAAATTAATAAGGATTTTTGCCAGGCGAATAGAGATAACTTTCAAAGGATCATAGATTGGACGTGTAGCATCTCGCAGCTTGTATTCTTTTGGATTAGAGACTGCAGTAGTTGTATAAATAGTGTTTCTATAAGCAATAAATTCATAATCTAGATTTTGTGCTTTGGATGGATCGATTTTTCTTGTCTTTCCATGACGTCTTGTTCCTTTCAATTCTTCTTGTGCTAGTAATTTTTTAATTTTTTGATCCATCTGGACTGGATCTGCCTTAATATAATTGACTGCATAGATGACTTTATTTTTTGTACCTTTATAGTTGAGGAGCTCTGGTTGAGGACGAGCAATCTTGACAGTGCCGCCTAATTCCTTGATAGCGATATGTTCATCAAATCCCTGCATGTCAAATACTGCTATTTCCTCATTGGAGTCTATCATAGTGTATCTAATCTTCTTTCTCTTACAATAGGCTAGAATTTCCAAGAGACTTAAGTCTGGATTACGACCTAAGACGAAGAGATACTGTGTCATACTTAGACGTGTTTTAAAGGCTATAAAAAGGTGATTATTCGTTCCTTACCTGCGGTAAATTGGTTCTTCTATTTTTCTTCTGTATACAATTCTTGTCGTACATCGCATAATAACTACCACTTAATGAGAATTTTTATAGATTACTTCTAGTATGTATTTATATAATCATGTAGAAAATTATCAATAATGACAAAACCAAAACTCTATCTTGCAGGACTCATGACTCCAAATTGGAGAGAAGGAGTTATCAGAGAGTTAGAAGCTTTATTTATAATCTATGATCCTATAAAAGACTCTAGACAAGACTGTCAAATGCATTATAGCTCTGATGATATTGAGGCAGCCAGATCTTCAAACTTCTTGCTTGCATATCAACCAGGAGATAAAAAGCCTTGCTTAGCAATGGCTGTTGAGGCTGCTATATGCTTTGAAAATAAGGGTGTAGTGATCTATGTAGATGAAAGCACTGCTCCTGATCCATTGATGATTGGAATATCTAAAAGACCATTTTCTAAATTAGAAGATGCATTACACTTTTTAAAATTTCTTGCTGCATAAGAATTAAGAGAGAATCTAAATGTTCAAAAAGATTTAGGACTAAGCTTGCAATAAACAAACCTTTAAAAGTAACTCTTCATAGAATGAACTTATGTTAGATCTTTATTTTATTCGTCATGCAGAATCAGCAATGAATTGTGAAGCACATCTTATTGGGGGAAGATCAGAAGGAACACCTTTATCTGACAAAGGCAAATCACAAGCACAATTATTAGGCAAACGTTTTTTATTACAAGGCATTAAGTTTCATAAAATCTATTCGTCTCCTTTACTGAGAAGTATTGACACTGCACGTCTTGTTGGAGAACAAATAGGTTATCCTGGAAAAGAACTTATAATTTCTGATGATCTTATAGAACTTTCACAGGGTGATTGGGAAGGACAACCACGGACTGAGATCTATACTCCGGAAACACTTGCACGTATTAATGCCGATAATTGGAATTTCACCCCACCCAAAGGAGAATCACAAAGAGCTGTAGAACAAAGAATGCTTAGATTTGTTAAGAATGAACTTTTACCTCTTGATCAACCCAATAAAAATATAATTTGTTGCATTTTTACTCATGGTGTTGCTATTAAATGTTTACTTCGAGGTATTATGAAATTCACTCCAAAGATAACTTATAGAGTATGGCTGGACAATGCAGCAGTAACAAGATTACAACATACTGACCATAAATGGTATGTGATGAATATTAATGATACTGGACATCTTCTTGGAGTATCTCCAGAGAATATATAAAATTCGCTAATAGATTATTTTCTTTTTTTCAATGATACTTCTACTTTATGCCCTAATTTGTTAATCCCGTTTCTTAAATTAGAAAATTCATTTTTTAAACCAGTAAAATCGTTTTTTAAATCCGAAAATTCTCTTGTCTGCTCTTTGAAATCTGTAGCAAGGCTGTGAAATTGACTTCTTAGATGTCTTACCTCTGTTTTTGTCTCTGTCATTTTCATAGCTAACCCAAAAGTAAATCCTATGTGTAAAACTACCAAACCAAATATCAGAGTTTCAATGCCCCAAGAACCACCAAACATCCTTCTTAGAATTTGATAGAGCATGAAAAGACCGAACAAGCTTACAATTATGTCTACTGCCAGCTGCACTTTTTTATTAAGTAAAATATTTTGCATATTACTTGATCCCTATAATAAAGAGCCAAATAAGCAAGACTATCATAATCATCAGCATAACAATCATAGAGTATGTTTGACCTTTATTTTGCATAGGACTTAGAAATCAAACTAGTTTATATGTTTTGCCTGAAAAAATCCGGAAAGTTTCCGATACTAAGCAGAAACCTTTCATCTTTTGCGCATAATAATCTTTTTAAAGACCGTTTTCCGCAGATATTCCATGAAACCTGAAGATCTTATGATTGAGGATCGCAAGAAGAAATTAGATGCTTTACGCAAAGAGGGTGTAAATCCTTATCCCTATCATTTTGAACATAAAGACCATGCTGCTGACCTTCTCAAGAAATTTGAATATTTAGGCAATCATGAAGAGACAGACCATACAGTTTCTCTTGCTGGCAGAATCATGACTCATAGAGTGATGGGTAAAGCTGGCTTCGCACATCTCCAAGATCAAAGCGGTAGAATTCAGATTTATGTTCGTGAAGACGTGTTAGGAGAGAAAGAGTATAAACATTTTGCTACTACTGATTTAGGAGATATTCTTGGTGTTCAAGGAACTATTTTCAGAACAAAGATGGGAGAAATCACTATCAAAGTCAAAAAGTTTGAGCTCCTAGCTAAATGCTTACGTCCTTTACCAGAGAAATGGCATGGACTCAAAGATATGGAACAGAGATATAGGTATAGATATTTAGATTTAATTTCTAATCCAGATGTCAAGCATGTCTTTTTCAAGCGCAGCAAAATTTTAAACACTGTAAGAAAAGTTTTAGATGGACAAGGATTTTTAGAAGTGGATACTCCAGTATTACAACCAGTCTATGGTGGAGCAAATGCACGTCCTTTCAAGACATTTTTACATGACCTCAAGATGGATGTCTATATGCGCGTCTCTGATGAATTGTACTTGAAGCGATTGGTTGTTGGTGGCTTTGAAAAAGTGTATGAGATTGGCAGAGACTTCAGAAATGAAAGCATTGACAGAACTCATAATCCTGAATTTACGATGATGGAATGCTACTGGGCTTTCGCGGATTATCACGATGTCATGGAATTGACACAAGAGATCTTTACTACTGTTGCTCAAGAAGTGCTCAATACTTCAACCTTTGACTATCAAGGGCATACTATCAACATGAAGACTCCTTGGCAGAAAATAACCATGAAAGACTCATTGAAGAAATATGCAAAAATAGAATTTGACAAACTCAAAGATGTTGATCTTAAAAAACTCATTAAAGAACATAAATTAGATGTAGATGAAAAAGCTAGCAGAGGAATGATTATGCAAGCACTCTTTGATGAACTAGTAGAAGAGCATCTGATTCAACCTACTTTTATTACTGAGTACCCTTGTGAAAGCACTCCTCTTTGTAAACCTAAACGTGATGGTCCTGAAGAGATTATTGAACGTTTTGAATTGTTTATTGCAGGTATGGAATTTGCGAATGCCTATTCAGAATTAAATGATCCTGTACTCCAGAAAAAGTTCTTTGAAATGCAGAAGACTAATGTGAAGAAAGATGAACAACATCCTGTAGATATGGACTACTTGAAAGCCATGGAATATGGTATGCCCCCTATGGGTGGATTAGGCATTGGTTTAGACAGAATGATTATGTTATTTACAAATAGTGCTTCTATTAGAGATGTTATTCTGTTTCCGTTCATGAAACAAGAAGAAGAATAAATGCCTAAATATTTTAAGCGAAACTCTCGTAAAACAGCTCGAAAGTGCCTTTTTCTGCCATTTTAGGAGAAAGCTTTATATACTAGTATCTCGTCAAAAAGCAGAGGTACACAACCATGTCAGACTTATTAGTAGTTAAAGCAAAAGTTAAAGAATTTGCAAAGGGAATGAACGTAGCAGGTGATTTCGCTGAAGCTTTAAGTGAAAAAGTAGCTGGATTAATCAAAGATGCAGCTCAACGCGCTAAAGACAACGGCAGAGCTACAGTTAAAGCACGCGACTTATAACATCGCATTCCTTTTTTTTATTTTTTCTTCTTCCTTTCTCCTCAATCTTTAAAAAGTCTTCACGATACAACATAAGCATGAGCTATTACATTATTATTCGCGGTCCTTTAGGGATTGGAAAAACTACTATAGCTACAAAGCTTACTCAATTAGTACAAGGCTATTATATTTCTCTTGATGCTGTGTTGACCAAACATGGATTAGATAAAATACCGCCTAATGCACCATCCATTCCAGTTTCACATTTTCTACAAGCACAGAAATTTGTCCTTCCTGAAGTCCTTAACTCCTTACAACAAGATAAGATTGTTATTTTTGATGGTAATTTTTACTACAAAGAACAGTTAGAGGATTTAGTCCATCAGCTGTCTGCGTATAAAGGCTTTATATTTACCCTACAAGCTCCTTTAAGTGTCTGTATAGAACGCGATAGTAAAAGGAAACTAGTCTATGGTGAAGGTGCAGCTATAGCACTTCATACTCTCGACGCAAAATTTGTAACAGGAATTATAATCCCTACGGAAAACAAAACCGTTGCACAAACCGTCGCAAAGATTCGATCTTATTTACCTTAATCTCATTCCGAAATCTTCATAAACTCCTCTTTTTGCATATTTGCTATGCATTACTGGTACACTATTTATGGTCTGGAAAGAGCTCAAAGCGGGCTTTCCTATGCGGCTACTTTAATGAGTGATGTTCCTACTCAACCTCTTGTAGTTAGAAATCCTGTTATTATTCCTGAAGGTCGTACACTTGATCAACTGGCTGAATCTCTTGTACTCTTAGGTGATGAGCGAGCACTTGAAAGTTTTTATTTTGTTAGTGAAAAAGAAGCTGGAAGCCTTATATTACCGTCTGTACGAAGAGTTGTAGCTGTTAGTTGGAGAGAGCAACAAGAATTTGTAGCTCGTTATAGAGCCTATAGTCAACAGGCAAAAAAAGTTCTTGTGTAACTCTTCTCAAATAAGTCATAACCTATTATCGATAAAATTTAACCTGTAGACGGATTGTTTTCTTTATACCATAAGCCCATTTTATCTAAAGCTTTTTTCAGAGATTTTCCTTTTTCTGTAATAGCATACTGTACTTCAAGAGTTTTTCCTGGAATCACTGTACGAGATAGCAATCCATTTGATTCCAATTTTTTAAGTTTCAGAGCAAGTGTTCTAGAACTAATGGGTTTTAAAGAACGAAACAATTGATTAAATCTTTGTTGCTTGACTCCATAGAGAAATTCTCTTAGAATAAAAAGTGTCCATCTATCGCCAATTAGCAGAATAGTTTTATGAATAGGACAAGTATACTGACCATATTCTGTTGTTTCTTTTTTCCATTCGTAAGAGGTCACTTTACCTTGAGATAGCTTGGATTTATATACTTTACTTAGTAAAGCACTTCTATGAATAAAAAACACTTGATTGAAAGTTATTTCAAAGCGCGTGCAACATCGGATCTTCAAGCACTGCAGACAATATTTACTGATGATATTGCAATTTATAATGTTCATTTTCCCGTCTTTCAAGGAAGAGAGGGTGTCAAGTCTTATTGTACTGATTTTCAACAGAGAATTTCTTCCTGTACTTTTGACATTCTTGAGATCCTAGAAAAAGAGGCTGTAGCTATGGTAGAATGGACTGCAAAACTAACTTATAGAACAGGCGCAATAGTGGCTGGTTTAGCAGTTGCAAGACCTTTTACTCTAGAGTTGCGAGGAATAAATCGTTTTGACTTTACGAATGATAAAATTAGTTGTCTTAGAGTCTACCATGAAACTAGTAGTGTTCTCAATTTAGTAAAAGAGCATGCTAAATAAAGTTCTACTTAACATTTATAAAGAAGGCTTTATTTTTCTATTAGGGTGATTATCTATCTCAAAAGCTAAAGGCAGTCGCACTGAAAGAGAGTTATTACATATGTTCTGGGAAGCTGGACACTTTTGTTTACGAGTAGCAGGCTCTGGAAGCATGCCCTTTCCCTGTCCTGATCTCTTAGTGGGTAAAGCTGGTAGAAGCTTTGCTATTGAATGCAAGTCGTGTAAAAGTGATAAAAGATATATTACTGAAAGTCAAATCAATGAACTTAAGGAGTTTGCTCATGGCTTTGGTGCTGAACCTTGGATTGCTATGCGCTTTGATAGAACCGGATGGAAATTCTTTAAACCTGAGGAACTCGGGAGAAACGGCGGAAAGAATTTCTTTGTGTCGAAAGATTTATGCAAAGAGAAGGGAATTACCTTTGAAGAGTTGATTACCAGCGGAAATTCTTCAGTTTCACCGTAAGATTTTCGATAATTCTTAGCAAACACAGATATAAACTGCTTCTTTTGTTTTAGTATGCAACTCTGGTATCTGCTCTTTGTACCGTTCTTATGCGGTTTTCAAATTACTGAGATTATGTATGATCCAGAGGGCAATGATAACAACCAAGAATATATAGAATTGTTTACTAATGCAACTTCTCTGTCTGACATTCTTTTTGAAGATCTTGCTTCCTCTGATACTTTAACTCTGATGCAGGATTTTGCCACCCCTTATGTTCTGATTGTAGAAGAAGGATTTAATTTGACTGATCTTAATGTCACTGCTTATACCACTGGAGCAACTTTAGGTAATAATTTAAACAATGATAGAGACCTTGTCTTATTTCGCGATAATGAATCCATTTCGGATGTTTTTTTCTATGTGAGTGATCGTGATGGTGCAAGCAATGATGGACATGCTCTCTGCCGCTCTCATGATATATTTACTCCTTGTTCTCCAACTCCTGGGCTAGAAAATGATTTGAATCAGACCACTCCGGAACAGAATTACACTTTGCGCATTAGTGAATTTTTACCAGATCCTATAGGTGATGACAGAGCTTCTCGACCAGGAGGAGAGTGGATAGAACTGTATAATTATGGAGAGGAAACTTTAGATCTTCGTGGTTTATTATTAGAAGACGCACGTAATGCTACAGTAGTTATCTCAGATATGCATGTAACAGATCCTTTGCTTACGCCCAACACTTATCAAGTTGTTTATTTGCAAGGACAATCACTACTTAATAATGCAGGATTTGAACAAGTTAAGTTGAGTACTCCTCTCCAGTTGCTTGATCAAGTGAGCTATAGTTTTTCTAAAGAGGGATTAAGCTGGTCACAAGATTTTACTACAAACTCTTTTAGCCTTTCTGTACCGACTCCCGGAGCAAGTCACAGACCAGTAGAAGTTTCTTTGAACTCTTCATTAGTTCTCGAACGAGTTTATGTAGGCAATGATGATGTTGTTCGCTTTGGAGAATCTTTTCGTGTACGGTTACGAGTCTATAAAGGAGATACTGAAAAAACTACTCTCAAAGTATCTGTACTTAATCTCAGCAAGCAAACAACGGTGAGCATTGAAGAGAAATTTGTAGAACATGTCTTTACTCTAACAATTCCTTTACTATCTAATTGTCAGGGAAAACTAAAGGATGGGACTTATACAGTTGTAGCAGAAGGACTTGATACTCTAACAACACTTCCTGTAACTATTCGGGGCACTGCAAAAGACTCTTGTGTTATTCTAGAGCAAAATACCAGCAGCAGTGTGGGATTAAAAGAAGCACAACAAAGCTCTGCAACTGTCAAAAAAGAAACTGTGCAACGACAGGTGTCCGACAACTTTATAAACGCTACAGGGCGCCTAGTCTATGAATCCAGCGATGCTAAGGCAAAACGATGGGCAGTCTACTTTTTCTGCTTGACGTTGCTCTTGGTGATTGCAGCATTACTCACGAACCATGGCTAAACTCAAAGCACGTGCAATTCTTGAAATTCTAGGTAGTCCAGAAGAGCATGTTAAGAAGACTATGCAGATGATTCTAGAGAAAGCTAAGCAATATCCTGATGCTAAGATAACTAATGAAAAGCTCTTTCCCTCTGAAAAAATGGGCGATAAGAATTTATGGAGCACCTTTGCTGAACTTGATATGGAAGTTAAAACTATACAAGTCTTGACTGGTTTTTGCTTTGATTTCATGCCTTCTTCTCTTGAGATTGTAGAACCAGAAGAATTACAACTGCAACATCATGTAGTAAGCGATGTTTTGAATGATCTCTTAGCACGCTTGCACCAATATGACATGGTTTTGAAAAACATTCATGCAGAAAATATTCTTCTCAAAAAGAAACTAGAAGCACAAAAGAAATAATTATTTTCTTATCTTTTTAATATACTCATCGAATGTTTCTTCTTTTATAGGCTTTTTCTTTTTCAAAACATAGAATGCAATTAAAATTCCTAGGATAAATAAAGTTACGATTATTAATCCAAGAGGATATTCTTTTTGTGCTTGCTGCGGAGTTGGTTTGGAGAGATTGATATTGAGAGGATTTTGCTCTCCGTCATCTGGCAGTTCGTTCTGTTTTAAGTCTAGATTTACTTCAGTTGCATTGATTTCTCCACCACTAGTTTCTTCTTGGACTTCAATGCTTAGAGGGAAAGATGCTGTTTCAGTGCCTGTTGCTGCCTGTAAAACACCTTCATAGAGGAAAGGAACAGCATCACGATTTTGATTGATAGTTAAAGTAATATCTACACTTTGCTGTGGCTCCAAACTTGGAATAAAAGTAGTGTCTATAGTTGTTATTGCTCGTATATTGCCTACAAGAGCAAGCGAAATGTTGTCTAGAGAAGTATTTCCTTGGTTCTTAAGACTTAAAGTACCTGCCAATACTATTCCAGGTTGGATGATTTGTTTCACTTCTGATTTAGTGGCTATGAAAGTTAAAGCTGCTGGTGTTTGCGATGGCTGTGGTTGTTGCTGAGCAATTTCTTGTCGCTGCATCACAGGAATAGTATACAAAATATCATTATGGTTTAGAGTAATATGTGCATCTGATCCTAGTTTTGTTTGATCTACTTTGAATTTGAATATGCGTTTACCATTGAGGTTCACTGTTTGTAATTGCTCACTGTAAGGGTGTGCTATACTTGATGATGCTGTAATATTCAATCCAGTACTGCCTTTTTTATTCTCAATTTGTATCTGAAATTCTTTTTGATTCGTGCCCAATACTACGAACGCTGGAATAATGGATAAGACAGAAAGAGGGTCATTCACTATTGTTATCTCTTTTTCTACTCTAATTTCTTTAAGTACTTCACTTCCTTTATACAAGATTTTTTCTACTTTCAAATATACGGGACCGTTGACTACCATTGGTAAATCGAAGTAGAGTAAGTATGAGTTTACACTATAATGAGTAAAAAATGGAGCTATTGGTTTTTTTATATCATTTACATATAATTCAAATTGTTCTGCTTTCAGAGCTCTTTCTAGAGGCTCTGTAGATATGATTGCTTGAACTGTTTCTCCGGCACCGTACCCTTCTTTGAGAAAATCGATATCGACTACTTCTTGCTCTGCCCAGACAGCATTTATAAGTACTATACCTAGGAGCACGTATAAGATTTGTTTCAGCATTAGGAAATGACGTTATAACTTCTTCAAAAGCTTTTTGGCTTCTTCCAAGGACTTATCAAGATCGTCTTCTATTTTTGTTTTGAGCGAGGATCCTGATGAGGAAGGCATATTCCACTTTGGTTGTTGTGTCTGTGTTTTCTCCATTTGAGAAGTGAACGGTCTGTATTCTTGAGTTGTCTTGCCTGCTGGCTTACTGCTGCCTTTTCCTTTATTTCTGACATAGAAAAATCCTGCTGCTGCGAGTAAGAGGAATATGAAAATCATGAGCAACCATTTGCCTACTCCTCCACTTTCTTCTACTTCACAACTACAGGAACTAGTACAAAGACCAGGACAAGTGCTATCATCAGCACCATCACATTCTTCTGTACCTTCTGCTACATCATCACCACAAAATTCTGCTGGTTGATCATTACCACAGTCAGTTGCGCAAGCATTTGTTGAGCGTTCATAATCATCACAAATTTGATCGCCGCAGTAACAATCTGCACTACAATTATCACTGTCTTCGCCTGCAGCTGCTTCACAAGCACTATTTTCATTGCACACAGAACTAATTGTTTCACAATCTTGCGGACAAGTGAATACTGTTTCATCGCCACTGCAGATTTCATCTCCACAAGAAGGCGCTCCATTTGGACCGTTAAAGTTTGGCGCTGGAAGAGAGACTGGAACATTTGTAAATGCACTGTATAATGCTAAGGCTGTGTTTTGGACATTTTCCCAAGAACCATCACTTTGCTGCTTTGTCTTTAACCACTCTGTAGCTGCATTTAATTCTGTAGTGCTTCCTGATTTTTTCAATGCGAGCATAGCAAAGACAGTTTCATGCACATCATTGTTGAAGCTTCCATCATTGCGTTGTGCTTTGATAAGATTGCTAATATAAGTGGATGTAGTCTCTTTAGCTGCTAAAGCAAATAAGGCATTATCTAATGGCTTTAACGGATCATAGACTGTTTTTAACCAAATTTCAACATTTGTAGATGCTGCCACCTGCGCTAAAATCCAATTGGTGAATAAAGAAGCATCTTTGCTACAAGTATTTGTAGTGGATACATCACTAAAACATCCATTGTTAATGACTGCTTGATAGCGATCTGTTGTTGCTTGTTGTACTAAAGAATAACTATTTTGTGTATTGTAAATTATAGAGATAATAGAACTAGCACCTAAATCTGCACAATTGATATCAAAATCAACTGAAGAACGAGTTGCTACAACGTCTCGTATTCTTAGACATTGGTTGAGATCAAAAAAAGTATTTGTGGTTGCTGCAGTACATTGTGGAAAAGTACCTGCTTCTACTTGAATAGTTTCTTCTTCTCTGCCATTTGGTCCTGGGTAAGAAATACGACAAGAACCGCTGTTAGTGGTGACAATCTCTAGATACCAATTTCTTTGCAGTGCTGGAATTAAAGCACTTTTTAAGTATTCTTCACCAGCATCAGTGTTTTCTCCGAATTCATTTAAAGCCCAGATAGCGAAAGCAGTATCTTTACTTTTACAATTTCCTTTTGGCCAACAATGTTGTGTAATATCTTCTTGAGATTTTAACCAAGCGAATGCTTGTTCTGCATGCGCAGTTGCACCAACGTCTTTGAAAGCAAGAGCAACTATTGCTGTGGTAATAACATTTTCATATTTTCCATTCTCATTTTTACTAGCAAGAAACTCATATCCTTTGACAGGATTAAAACTTAAAGGATCTTCTGCATATGCTATAGCTATGACGCTTAAAAACAAAGTGAATGTAATGAAGATGCTGTTTAGTACTTTTGCCTGCATAGTATCCCTCTTTTACCTTATTTTCGGCAGTAATTATTTAAATAGCTTTCTATACGTGTTTTTATGGAGTTTTTAGCACGCGGCAAGAGAGGGGAAGTCTTTCTTACTCAATATAAAGGAAAAACTGTTGTTGTCAAGCAAGTTAGACCTACTAGCCAAGCTCTTTCGACGTTAGAGAATGAAGCAGGATGGTTACAAAGAGTGAATACAGAGCATATTGGACCGAAATTCTTCAAACTGGAGGAAGGCAAGTTATTTATGGAATATATTCAAGGAGTGCCCATCGGAGAGTATGTAGAAAAACATCCACTCAGCACGGCATTAGCGAAAGAAATTCTCGATCAATGTTGTGTCTTGGATAAGTTACATGTGAATAAATTTGAGATGCATCACCCCACGAAACATATTTTAATCAAACAAGGAAAACCTTCGCGCAAGACTGTTGTAATGATCGATTTTGAACGCTGTCGATGGACTGAAAAGCCGAAGAATGTAACACAATTTGTACAATTTTTACAACGCTATACGCCTTTTAAAGAAAAAAATGTTAGTGAGTTACTCAAACAATATAAAGAGAAGCAAGATATGAAAACTTATAAACTTTTATTGGATGTTTTGTTTTACTGAATTATTTTCTTTTGTATGCTTGTCTATTTTTACTTTAGGCTTTCTACCTCGAGGTTTCTTTTCATTTTGTTTCTCTATTTTTAATCTGTATCTTACATATTGCACTGGATTTCTAATTTTTGAGCACCAATTATCTGGCTTGCAAATACCCATAGATGGATAGTAGGCTTCATTATTGCAATTGGGAGGAAGAATAGTTTGTCCCGCGTTTTTATGCCATTTTACATGAGAAATAATCATACCATCACGCAGAGGTTCATAGTTTTTTTGATTCCATTCTAAGAGTTGTTGTTCGATTTCTTGCGCTGTGTAGCCCATATGTGTTAAGAAATTAGTTAGAATAAAAATAGCCCGTTTACGACCATCAGTTTGCAATCCTTTTAATGCCAAGTGAATACAGGGTGGAAAGTACTCTGGCTTTATTTTTTCCTTTGGAATTTGATATTCATCATATTTTTTTTCTTTTTTACTTTCTTCTTCCTTTTGATTATAAGCAGTATAAGCTGGCTTCATTACCTTATCAAAGGCTTCAATAATCAATTGTTTTGCTTCTGCTGTCTCTGCAGTTTTGAAGAAAGGAATGGAAGTATCTACATTTTCTATTTTTGCCTGCTTGAGAGAAAAGTTTTTCACTTGTTCTGGGTTTACTGGGACACTCACCATACCAGATTTCTCATTGATAGAGAATACTGAGCGAAACATATGTCGTGAGGAAATAGCTACATTATCAATATCAACCAAAGCAAATGGATTTAATTTTCCATGCACGAGGAGTTCTTCTTCTTTCTTGCCTGAACTTTTAATCATTTCTTCAATAGTGTTCATACTTAAGAGCCGATCAGTCAATGGCTTTTGAATCATGAGCTTGAGATATTGTGCAATAGTTTTCAGTCCTTCTGGAAAGAGCAATCTAGTTTCCTGCTCATTGACTGTTGGTGGCAAAGACTCAAAAGGCACGAGCAGATGAAATCCAGAACGACCACTGAACTTGAGACCAAGAGTTTTGATGTTATTGAATTTTAATGCTTCTACTAACAACTCTGCTGTGGTCTTGGAATATTCTAGAAAATTAGTATCAATATCTATAACTATGTCCCATCCTATGCGCAATTCATCTAATTGTTTTCTGGACAAGCCTGCTTTGAGTTGCAGAGGATCTTTCCAACGTTCTTCTGAGACGTGAAATGAGGTTGCTCCTTCCTTGGCAAATTCATAGATGTCTGAAGTGTATTGTATAATCTGTGGACGCTTGCCAAAGTTTTGCAATCCATACATGACACCTACCTCTCGATCTTTGGATAGGGTGAGAATAGTTTGCTGTACATCCTTTCTTGCATAGTATTTTAAGATTCTTTCATCCATGAATTAGAACAAGCTGAAATGCGTTTATATAACTTCTGGGGTTATTTGAGAATTTCTTTCGGTTTCTTCGGTTGTTTTTCCGAGAGAGCCATCATTTCTTTATGCAATTGTTGTCCTTTCTTCATCATCTCTTGGACTCTGTTTTCCACAGTTTCAACCACATTCTGCAAATCATCGATCTGCTCTTCAATAATCTGCTTTGTTTCCTCGAGAGTTTTAGAGACTACTACATCTGCACCTACATTAGTCAATACTTTTTTAGTCTCTGTAATAATACTTTTCACATATAAACCGCCGCCCAAAGGAGCATACATCTTGCTTTGTGGTTTTACTGTATCTAATTCATCTAAAGTTTGAGAAAGAGATAATAATTCATTTTTTTGCTGCTCTAAGACTTGAGATTGCTGATGCAATTGCTGGATCTGTTGATTGAGTGTTTGTACTTCAAGATATTTCTGTTGGAGCAGTTGATCGTCACTCATAAGTATTACTTCTTAGCTTCCTTTGTTGCTGGTTTTTTCTCTACTTTCTTTTCAGCTGCCTTTGCCGGATTTTTTTCAGGAGCTTTGGTTTGCTTTTCTTTTTGCTTTCGTTGATGTATTGGTTTATTTCCTTTTTTCGTCTTTGGCTTTGTAGTAATAATTGCAAGTCCAATTTTTTCAAACGCCTTTACAACGTCTGCATGAGAGGCACCTTTTTTTACATCTACAGTTTTTTCTAAAGGTTCTAAGTGAGCAAGATTACATTTTTTTCTTCGCACTTGACCATCAACCATAACAAAATTATTATCTAAAGTGTCTACAATAGTGCAAAATTTACCTGCATCTCTTCCTGCAGTCTTTACATAAACTCTACCAATTTCAGTCATTCTTGTTTCCTCATGAATGCTTGCGCATTTTCAATAATTTTTAATCGTGTACAGGGAGAACAAAGCATACCTCCATAAGGTCTTTCTGGACGCTTCATGGTTTTTGCTGTTGTACGTGCTTTGAATGCTCTCAATTGAGGCATACCGCTTAAAGGTCTGCGACACGCAGCACAATGTGCTTTCTTTGGCTTTCTGTGCTCATATTGAACGTGAGTTGCACCACCAGGTACTTTCTTGTAAATTCTTCTAAATGAACGTGAACGGTGTTTTTGGCTTGTCATGTTTTGAGGGCGTTTAGTGTATTTTAAAAAGCTTTCTAATGACCATACTTGCAACAATAGAAGCAAGTAAATAGGTCCATAACCAGCCTATACCAGTACCCCAAGGCCATATACTTACTCCCCAAGAGAAGATTTCTCCTGCCGGCAGGAAAGTTACCTTGAGCCAACTGAAAATTAAAAGGATGGGTACGAGCGTGAACAGCATAGGTCGCATACTGTGCTTCATATATTTGAGATTTTTTTCCAAGACTTGCTGATTAATTTGACTTACTTTAGCAGTATCATCTTTATATTTCTTCATGTCATCGCGCAAGGTCTTCATTTCTTCCTTTAAAGTCTTCATTTCTTTTTGATTAGTCAAAAATTTGTAGGCTAATGTGGATAAGAGTGTAATAATAATAGAAATAATAATTAAAGACCAACGAGGAGATAAAAAATTAGTAATAGGATAAAAAATAAAATCAAAAAGGCCGCCTAAGAGAGCCACGTTATTCTCCACCCATCATCTTACGCATCATAGGATTCATGTCCATCATATGTTGTTGTGCAATATCTTCATATAACTTGTAAATAATCATGACTGTTAATAAAATACCTGTACCATTTGCTAGTGCTCCTAAAAGATCAGCTGATGCTGCTAAAACACCTACAGAAACTGCACCTAAAACTGTTAAAGGCATAATATATCTTTTTAATATTTGTTCAATGACACGAGGATCACGCCTAAATCCTGGAACTTGCAAGCCTGAAGCCATAATTTGTTTCGCTTGTGATGCTGCATCCATACCTGAAGTTTGTACCCAGAAAATAGAGAATACTACTGCACCAACAACCATCAAGAGTATATAGGAAAATGCATAGAGTATGTGCATAAAAGAGAGACTACCAGTAATTAATTCCTGAATAATATTTGGTGGGAAAATCCATAAGACTAAACCAGATGCAGGCGTATTACCTGCGAATGTACCGAGCCAAGCATGCCCCCAATTTTGCATTAAACGTGCCCAGAGTTGAATATTTGCTAACAGAGCCGCTGTTAAAATAACTGGAATGTTTGATGTATACATAAATTTTAATGGCCAGCGAATACCATGACCGCGAATACGACCAAAAGATAAAGGAATTTCTACTTTCATCGCCTGACCATATACAGACACCACAAAAATAATGATAGTTGCGAGAATTGCTGCTAATGCTAAGAATGCGCCAGTTGGATTTCTGTTAATTAATGACGCAAATAATACCCAGACTTGACCGACAGGCGCTTGTCCTGTACCGAAAGCAAAAGTACCTGCACTAGTTAATGGAGAGAACGCTCTAATGAAAATAGAGCTAGATACACCAGCTGCGATGAATAAAGACAGTCCTGAACCAAAGCCCCATTTAGTAACAATTTCATCCATATACATGACGATGAAACCACCTACAATTAATTGCAATACTAGAATTAGTTCCATAGTAAAATAAGCACTAGTACCTAAAAGTTCTGGTGAAGGAGCTAAACCACCCATGAAGACATAGATAATAGCTTCAAAAATAATAAAGAAGATGGACATAATTTTTTGTAAACTTTGGAAGAACTTTTTTCCTTCAGGCTTGGTAATATCCACTTTCAACATACCAGATCCCACTAACAATTGCAGAACGATAGAAGCTGTTACGAGGGGACCAATACCTAAAGAAAGAATAGAACCAAAACTAGCACCCAAAATAATG
This sequence comes from Candidatus Woesearchaeota archaeon, assembly GCA_018302985.1. Classification (GTDB taxonomy): domain Archaea; phylum Nanobdellota; class Nanobdellia; order SCGC-AAA011-G17; family UBA489; genus JACOVP01. The sequence continues at coordinate 35,494 of JAGVZA010000016.1, forward strand.
GATAAGGATTCGAATTGTGCAAGCGCATTTTGTCCTAAACCAAATAAAGGAATTGCAGAGAGCAAGAAGAATGCAACTAAAACTAATAAAGTCCACTTTAATTTGCTTTTAAAGGAAACATGCTTTTCCTGTGGGCTTGCGACTTCAGGTAAGAATGCTAGGACATTATCAAGAGCACTCATTGTTCTTCAGAAATAATTTTTCCCCCGGCTTTTTCAATCTTTTCCTTCGCTTTTGCGGAACACAGAGCCACTTTAATTTCATATTTCATGGCAGGTATACCTTTGGATAAAAGCTTGTCATAGCCTAGAGTAGATAAATCTAACGGTGATTGACGAGGTAGATCTCTGATGTTAATTGCCTTGATAACACGTCTTACTTCTGGTGGAACGATGAATCCGTGCTTTCCAAAATAGGTGTGTCCATATTCTTTCAAGATAGAAATCTTTTGACTGTGAGAACGTTTTCCTGTACCGGCCATTCCTTTACCACCGCGGTTACCAGAACCACGATTTTTCTTGTAACCATATCCATGAGTACGAGAACCTCGCTTGCGATGCACATTTTTCTTTCTTCTGACTGTCATTATTACATCATCCTACGCAATAGTTCATTGATCTTGTCTTTACGGTAGCCTAAAACACCACCCATAGAATAAGGAGTTTTGATGCCTTTTCTTTCAAAGCCATGAATTGGTGGATTGAGCCTGAAAAATCCTTTGAGACCTGGAACTTCTTTTAATTCTTTTTTACAAGCCATAAATTCTTTAGCAAATTGAGCGAATGAAGTATTGCATTTTTCTTTGAGATATTGTTCTGTTAAGGGAGCTTTGCCAGGCAGCTTACCTCGTTTTTCTAAAAGGAGTTTGAAAGTTTCTTCGTCTATTTCTCCCCAGGTAACTGCATCTTGAATTTTTACAAGCATACCGGCATATGTTGGAGCATTGCTTACTACAACTGCATTATTTTTCTTGTATAATTTCAGCATATCAAAAGTGTCCTTTACAGTTTTCTTTAAACCTGGCTTTCCTTTAATCCTGATGATTGCAATTCGTTGTAAGTCAGTCATTGTTTAGTTGCTACCTTTTTCATTCCTGGTTTCATTTTTATTTGTGAGAGCAAACGTAATGCTTCAAATATGGATTTAAGATGATTTAATTTTGTTCTTGTCTGACCGTAAGTTCTGGAATAGATATCTTTGATACCTGCTAATACTAAAATTTTTGCTGCTTCTTTTTCCATAGCAAGACCAGTACCTTTTGGTGCTGGCAAGAGTTCTACTACTACTGAACCACATTTAGCGATAATTTTACAAGGAATAGAATGATTTCCGCTGCAGCCACATTCCCATGAACCGCAACCACGTTGTACTTTGATCATGTTTAATTTTGCTTTTCTTACTGCTTTTTCTCTTGCTGGCAAAGTCTCACGAGCTTTTCCATATCCTAATCCAACATATCCATTTTTGTTACCGACAACAACAAGTGCTGCGAAACTAGGTTTATTACCTTCGGCAGTTTTTTTCTGTACTTGACGCCAGATACTTTTTTTACCGCCACCAAATTTACCCTTGGATTGGCCAATGGCTAATAAGTCTGATTCCAAATTATGCACTAGTGCATCAACAATAGATGCTTCCAATACAGGGAAACCTGCATCAAGAATCTGATCGAGATTAGTAATTTCCCCATTCTTTACTTTTAGACCAAGAGCAGTTTTAGGTTGCCATGCTTCTTTATCGAATTCTTTTTCTGTTAAAATGCCCATAGGTGCTTCTACAGGAGCAGTAGGAATAATTTCCTTCACTATTTCTTCTGCAGCAACAACAGTCTTCACTATTTCAGCTACTGGAACTGTTGCTTTAACTTCATTTGGTGTTGTTTTTCGTGGCATGGTTTATTTTGATGGTTTTGGTTTGGATTGTAGGATTGCTGCTTTGACTTTATCGAATGAAGCGTTTTTAAACTTAATGTGTTTACCTGTCATGCGATCTTCTTTAGGCAATGTTGCTGGATTGAAAGGCACAGAAAATCCTGCGTCATTCGCTCCTTTTACTACTGCAAAAATTAAGGAACCGTGAGTGACTTTTTGTAAGCCCAAGTCGAGGATAGCTTCTTTCAATTTCTTTTCTTTGGCTTTCATACCTGCGAGCATTCCTGTCAAGTAGGCTGCTGGAGTATTTCTAGTAGCAATATCCCAACCAAAGTTTTTTTGTAATTCTTTGGAAGTTATTGTTAAGAGTACATGATCTCCTTGAGGAGCATACTCAATAATTTGTACTAAGACATGTTTTAAGGAACGTCTTACTACAAAACGTGGTTTTCTGGACTTCAAGAGCGCCAATCTTGCTCTATAGTCTGTTCTACCTTGTCTCTTTCTTTTGAAAGGCAGACCGAATCGTTTACTTTGTTTTTTCATGTTTCGTTAGTTTAGCGTGTTCATCCAGGTAGAGTTTAATGTGACGTCTACTTCTGAAGAATCCACCTTTTGCTTTCTTATATAATAAGTGGAACGTTGTTGTATCAACAATCTTCTTTGTTTTGAGTTCTTTGAGGAAAGAACGTTGTGTTCTAATCTTATCCATCCAGCGACGCTTAGCTGGCAATCGCGCGAATTTACTTCCTTCACGTGTTGCTGCGCCTTGTCTTCTTCCTTTTTTCTTTTGTCCTTCGTGATGTCTTGCACGACCGCGAGAGATACCTTGTTTAGCTCTCTTTTGGACTGCGAGATCATTAATCAATCTGCGAACATCATTCTTGGTAATTGCTTCTTTGACTTCAGGAAGTCTAGCTGGGTCGAACCATACTCTATGTTCGCCGCACTTCAATAATTGCGCTGCCAATCTTCTTTGTGATCCTATGTTCATTGTTCAAGCACCTTTCGTTTTTCTTCTGCTTCACGCTTTTCTTTTTCTTCTGTTGTTTCTACTTTCTTGTTTTTGTCTTTTTCTTTTTCAGCAGCTTTCTTAAGTGATTCTTGCTTGGTCTTTTCTTTCTTAGACATTCTTACTTTTTCTTGTTCTTTACGAGACTTGAGATCTTCTTCGATGTCTTTTATTGTTTGAGCAGTATCTTGGAAGTTAAGCACTTTGAGTTTCATTTCTTGAGCTTTCTTTAATAAGATCATGCGTTTTCTGCCGCCTAAAGTTCTAGCGATAATGCATGCACCTTTGACTTTAGCTAAATCTTCTAGCGTATAGACTACAACTTGTTCAAACCCTTCAGGAGATAATCCATAAGCATCACGAGGAGAGCCCCAACCAATTCTTGCTTGTCTTGGGTGACCACGTAGCTTTCTTCGAATCTTATTATCTCCGCCTTTTGGCTTGTGCCATTTCATTTCCAGGCGAGGAACACGATGAGCATCACTACGTCTAAAGCGAGGCTTCTTTGCCTTTCTTGCATTGCGTAATTCTACTGCTTTTTCCATGTTAATGCACTTTTACCGGTTTTTCAATAATATAAATACCGTCTTGGAATGTACGACGATCGCGACCTTTGATCTTTGTTGCAATTTCAATATTAGCCGCAGTTTGTCCTGCTGTTTCTACATTTGCAGCATCGACAGTGATAGTATCTTTGTCAATTTTTACTTTTGCACCAGGCATAATCTGTGCAGTTCTTGGAATTTTTTCACCGAGGAAGTTGCTAACGACTATTTTTTCTCCTTCTTGTTTGACTGTCATGGGAAAGTGACCTGAACAAATCTTTAATTTATAAGTGAATCCTTCTTTAGCACCACGAAACAAGTTCAGGATGTGTGCATGATAACTATTTACCATGCGCTTGCTTTTTTTCTTGCTTGATTTGGTTATAAGTGTAAGGCCATTACCTTCTTTCTTGATGGACACTAGAGGATGCATTAATTGTCTTATTGCTTCGCCTTTTGTTCCTTTAACTTTTATTACTCCAGTCTCATTCATTTCTAAAGAGAGACCTTCAGGTACATTCATCTTGTACATGATCCCCTTGTCCTTTGTTCTTTGTTGCGTTGCCATGTTAGTAAATGAATGCAATTAATTTGCCTCCGAGGCCTTTTTGTTTTGCTTCTCCATGAGTCATCAAACCTTGTGATGTAGAGACAATAATCATACCAAAGTCACGTGCTGGTAAGAAACGCTTCTCGAATTTAGTATAGTCTTCTTTTTGGACAGAGAAGCGCGGCTTGATAACTCCGCATTTGTTGACTGTTCCTAAGAGAGTAATATTAGCAATACCGCCCCTGATGTCTTTGTATTCTACTGCACCAATATAATGACCGTCCTGCATCATTTGCAAGACTTGTTTAGTCATTTTTGATACGGGTGTTGCTATACAGGACATCTTACCAACGCGCTGTGCGTTCATGATGTTATTCAAAACATTTGCTAGTGGGTCGTTTAACATTTTTTTGTTCCTTCAACTGTATTTTCTGAATCCAATCTTCAATGCGATATCACGGAAACATCGCCTACATAAATGAAGACCGTATTTTTGAATATGTGCTCGCGTATTGCCGCAACGCCTGCATTTTTTCCCCATAACGCCACAGTTGCGTTTCTTAGGAGCATTATGCTTCTTATACTTCTCCAGTTTTGCTGGCTTGTTTTTCAATTGCTTGAATACTTTGTTGTAGTTGCTTGTGGTCATTTTAGGCCTCGATTGTTAGGTTGAATTTTTCTTTCATATATTGCATGCTTTCTTCTTGCGTTATGCGATGACTGCTTGGAATTGGATGGGCCATAACACGGCGTCTTGCAATTCTATAGCCATTACGTTTGAGTGAGACTGCACATTCGAAACCAATAATTCCTATGGTAGAGTCATACTCAACTCCAGGGATACTGATGTATTCTTCAACACCGAAGGAAAGATTTCCGAACTTATCGAACTTTCTTTTAGCAAGCTTATTTTTCTTGGCAACTAATAATCTTTTTAAAAGCTCTTCAGCTTTTTTTCCTCTGATGGTTACTTTTGCGCCAATTTCCAAATTAGGACGAATTCCCCAGGTTGGGATACGCTTTTTGGTTTTTGTTTTTACTGGAATCATGTCTGAGACTTTTTTTAAGAGCTTCAATGCTTTTTCAAGCTTGTCACCAGGTCCACCTGAACCTATATTTAGGGTGATCTTGTCGATCTTGATTTCACGCATAAGGTTTTTGTCTGTCATGTTTAGTGTGTGAATGCCTTTTCAATGATGTAGGCATATTCCTGCAATGTTTCGATTTTACCTTCTTTGGTTTTAAAAATAATATGATCAGATTGGATGCCTTCCATAGGTTTAATTTCTTCTAAGGTACCGACGGTTCCTTTGTGTTTACCACCAATTAAATAGATAGTAGCACCTTTTTCGAACTTCAAATGCTTCTTGATCTTGTTGTCTGCTGTCAGCAAAATTGTATCTCCGACACGATAGTCTCCCTTGTCTACTAGAAGATTTCTTCCATCGAACAAATTGATTTGAGTTTTCTTTCCTGCCAACATTTTTTTACCGATGATCTTGACTACCTTGTGATCAGCTTCCTCTTTACTGATTTTTTGAGGATGAATATGCCCTGTTTTATCATAAAGCATTATGAAGTTTTCATTAATTGCCGGTATGCTAATAATATCGAAGATACCTACAGGGAAACGATGATCTTTTCTTATCTTACCATTGATCAATATTTTTCCTTCCTGCATAATCTTTTTACATTCTCTTGTCGTTCGCACTTCTTTTAACATATCACGAAGGACTACTGTAATTGCGAGCGCATGCTCATATTTCTGTGGACCTGCGCTTGGTTTCACTGTAAATGTCTGTTCTTTACGATTTAATCTCCAAGCTTTAGGTGCTGATAAGCGTTTGACGTGTGCCATTATTTTTTAACCTCGAACATTGCTTTGCGTTTTTTGTCTTCCAAAACTAAGTCCTCGATGCGGACTTTTGATGCATGAATAGGATAGAGGATTTTTGAACCATCGCGCTTGATTGTTTGCGCTCCTTCGATAAATATTCTTGATCTTTTAATATCGACACGATCAACTTTTCCTTTATGTTTATTAAATTGTCCACGAAGAATAGTCACTGTGTCTCCTTTGCGCACTTGTGCTGTACGTTTTCCATATTTCTTACGTAATGCTTCAGCCAATGGCGCTGCAAGGAAGCGTTGACGAACATTCAGAGGAGCGTTATGTCTATATTTGCGCTGCTTGCGTGTTTGCGTGCTTCTATTCCATTGTGAAGAAAATTTGTTATTCATAGTTAAATCACGATGCTAGCTACTTTGGCAATTTCAGGCCAACGTTCTGCTGCCTCCTTAGCGATAGGTCCCTTGAAGATTGTTCCTTTTGGAGATCCTTTTTCATCTTTCAAAACAACTGCTGCATTGTCTTCGAAACAAACACGAGTACCATCTGGTCTTCGATATTCTTTTTTCTGACGAACAATAACTGCTGGGACTACTGTCTTTCTCATTTCTGGACTTCCCTTGATAACTGAAGCCATAATGAAGTCACCAACTCCACATTTAGGATATCTTCCCTTGACTGTTTTTTGACCACGAATAGATGCAATACGCAATACTTTTGCACCAGAGTTATCACAAGTTGGCACTTGCGCTCGATGTGGCAATGATTTTACAATATTTGCTTTGACTGCTTTCATTCTTTCATAACCTCAACTGCAACGAAATTTTTTGTCTTTGATAATGGACGTGTTTCTGCTATTTTCAACATATCTCCTTTCGCTACATCGAGACATGCTGGAATATGAGCCTTGATACGCGTTCTTCTTTTTTCATAACGCTCATACTTAGGCACATAAAATTGACGCGCGAATTCTATAGTGACTGTCTTGTGGAAAACATCCTTGATGACTGTTCCAACAAAGATACGACCATGTACTTTCAAGTTGCCATGGAATGGGCATTTCTCTTCAGTGCAGCTTTTCTGCGGGAAAGGCACATCTATACCGATTGATCGCTCGTTCTTAGGAGCTGCTTCTGTTTTTTTTGTTTGTTTTTTTGTTTCCATTGTTATTTTTTTACACGATCCTCGGATCTTCCAAGGAGCATCTTACCATCAATCCGGACGGTGTTTCCATCCATCTTGACTTGGAGCGTGACTTGATCTTTGAACACTGTTTTTGTTTTGTTTTCGTGTTCAATGACGAGTGTGTTCTTCGTTTCGTTGACCATGATTCCATGGATACCGATGAGGTCTTTGTTGCTTGCATCGACGACCTTCACTTCGAGCCCTATGAGCTCGCGACGTGGAATGTCTCTTCGGTGCATCTTAAGCGACATCGATTGTTTCAGCAGCGAAACCGAGTTTTATTAGCTCTTCTTTGACCTTGTGTCTGTGCTCACCTTGCAATTCGATGATGCTGTTTTTGACTGTGCCGCCACATGCCAACTTCGACTTCAGCTTCTTTGCGACATCTTTGATGTCGATAGATTTTGGGTCGATGCCGGTAACCATTGTTGTCAACTTACCAAACTTTCGCTTGATTGTTGTGATGGTGATGCGCTGATCTTCTCTGGCGATCGTCTCACAAACACAGAGCTCTTTAAAGAGCCCACACTTCGGGCAAATTTCACTCATGTCTTTTGCTCTTACCTCCTGTCTCCTTTGATGGAGTCTTTGGTTTAGATGTATGTGATTTTGCTTCTTGTTTTGCTTTTACTTTTTCTACAACTTTTTTTGCATGCTCTATTCGCATTCCACTCAAACGTGTTAAAATGCGTGCTTTAGTCTTTCTTATAAGCTTAACCTTCCCTGGATTTTCCAAAGTTGTGTGCATTGCTCTCTGACCATTTAATTTCAAAAGCTCTTTCTCTAATTCAACGAGCTTTCCATTCATTTGCTGCTCATTCATTTGCTTCAGTTCATTCTTTTTTATCAGTGACATTTTCTTCCTTCTTCTCTTTTGCTTTGCGAGGAGCGCGTTTTTTTGGCTCGCTTGCTTTTTCTGTTGCTTGTGTAGATGGTGCTGGAGTTACTTCTGTTGGAGCAACTGCAGGCACACTATCTGCTGCATCAGTAACTGTGACTTCAATTTTCTTTTCGTGTGGAGTAAGCACAGGATCTTCTTTGAGTGCCAACATCTTATCAGGCAATTCAATATCAGGAGTCATGATACTTACTTTGATACCTATGGTACCTGATTTCAGGTTAACACCAATAATTGCTTTTTTGACTTTGCAGAGATGAATTTCTCCAGACTTCTTCAAGTATCCAGCGGAGAATCTCCAGGAACGTGCACGTGCACTTGGAATCTTACCGGATAACACTACTTCAGCACCTAAAGCACCTGCATCAATAACATCTTGCAATACTTTGTAACCGATAGATTTGAAACGTTTAGATCCGAAGCGTTCTAAGTTGAATGCGATACGATCTGCGATATAATTAACATCCATTGCCGGATTTTCCACATCACCGATTTCGATTTGTGGATTTTCCATTTTGAATTTCTTTTTTAGGTAAGCTGTTAATTTCTTAATATTGTCTCCTTTCTTACCTACAACGAGACCTGGGCGAGTAGTATAAATGATTACTTTTTCACCTAAAGGAGTGCGTCTGATTTCTGTGTGAGAGTATCCAGCTTTAGCTAAGGTACTTGCCATGTATTCCTGAATTTGGAATTCCTTTAGCTTTTGTGCAACGAACTTACGTTCAATCATTGCTTAGTCTCCTGTTTCTTTGGTGCTTCTTTTGGAGCAGGCTTTTCTTTCTTTTCTTTTACTTCCCATTCAGCAACAATTACTTTTACATTAGTATTGCGTGCTTTGATACCTCGTGTACGACCAGCACGATAACCTCGTGAAGCCTTGTTTGCTAAGATAGTATGAATGTATAATTTGTCTGTATCTAATCCTTTGTCCTGTGCATTAGACTCAACGGAATTTAAGAGAGCTAATACAAACTTGCAAGACTTTACTGGATAACGACCAGCTGCCATTGGTCCAGGTTTGTGCGCTACATTCATTTTGAATCTGCGATAAGGAACAGCTTCCTCCATCCTCATAACACGTTCCAAGAAAGCTTTTGCTTTGACCAGACTTTTTCCTCGCACTGCACTGCATATTTCTACAGACTGCTTTGTAGAGATTGGTACATTTGATATCGTTGCTGTTGCTGTGTGTTCGTCCGTCATGTTTACTTCGCCTTACTTGCTTGTGCTGTACTGGATTTTGTAGCTCCAATACCTGGTGCAGAGTGTTCTACTTTTCTACGAGTCATTGCAAACTCGCCAAAGAAGTGACCAAGCATTTCCTTTGTGAATGTGATTGGAACAAATTCTCTTCCATTGAAGATGTGAATAGTCATGCCAACCATGGTTGGTAAAACAATCATATCACGAGCGTGAGTTTTTACTGGCTTTTTACGAACACCTTTCTTTACTGATTCTAGCTTCTTGAAGAAAGGCTCATAGCGTTTCAAGCTTTCTCTCTTTAAGGAACGACGCTGTCGTGCTGGCAACATCTTGATAAATTCAATCATGTCCATTTTCGCAACTTCTTCGAATGTTTTTCCGTGGAATTTGTATTCGTCTTGTACCATACTTATCTACCTCGTCCTGTCTTGCGTGCTCCAACTAGACCTACTTTTCTACCAGGAGGAGCATTACGTGAAACTGTCTTTGGTTTACCTGGGTGACGACCACGACCAGAACCGAATGGATGGTCTACAGCGTTCATCGCTACACCAGATGTTCTTGGATATAATTTTCCATGAGCGCGCATGTGATGATGCATTTTTCCTGCCTTGACAAATGGCTTGTCTCTCTTACCTGCGCCAGCAACAATACCTATAGTTGCACGACACATAGGATCAAACTCACGTTGTTTCTTTGAAGGAAGCATAACAGTCACTTTATCAGGAGCACTCATGAGCACTCGAGCAGAACCACCTGCAGAGCGAACAAAAGAACCACCATCTGCTGGCTGATTTTCGATGTTGTAAATATCAGTTCCTTCTGGAATATTTTTGAGAGGCAAGGTATTACCAGTTTTTACTGGAGCTTGTACGCCTACTGTAATAGTATCATGCACTTTAATATTAATGGGAGCAATAATGTGTAAACTTTCTCCATTTTCGAAAACGACTTTAGCTAAAGGAGCATTAAATCCTGGATTGTGAAAGATGTCAGTTATTTTTCCGTTGAGCATACTTGTTTTTTCCATTTCATCATAAGCGCGATATTTGATAGCAATTTTCCAACGATGACTGTGAGACTTGTAAGTAGGAGAACCTCGTCCTCTACGTTGCGTGATAATCTGCTTACCCATCTTAGATTGCTCCTAATTGTGTCGCGATATCCATTGCTGGATTTTCAGGTGCGAGCTTGATAAATGCTTTCTTTGTACCTTCTGGCGTGACTAAAAGATTAACCGAGATAACTTTGACCTTGAAATTTGTTTCAATTGCTTTTTTAATTGATGGTTTTGTTGCTGTGTCTTCTACAATGAAAGTCAATTTATTTTCTGCTTCCATCATACGTACAGCTTTTTCTGTGGACAATAAGTGTTTGATAATGTTCATTGTTTAGTTTTCTTCTCCACAGTTTTTACTTTTGGAGCTTCTTTTTTAGGTGCTGCTTTTTGAGCAACTGTGCGAGTGTTCATGAAAAGTTGTTCTTGTTTTATTTTTTCCATTGCTTTTTCTGAGAATATAGTAAATCTCCCTGCGTCGCCACCAGGAGCTAAGGCATTAATATTTAATTTATTTACTTCACAGATTTCAATACCGGGAATGCTTGCTGCAGCCTTTTGGAGAGGGCAACTTTCAGAAACAACCAGCAATGGCCCTTTCTTACTCTTGTATCTGCGTCCTCTTCTCTTACCTTTGCCTGCACGAATTTTTCTTTCTCCAACACGAGTTAATTCTGTTTCGAGTTTTAGAGCATGTAAAGCTTGAACAACATCTTTTGTTTTTTGCAAAGTTTCGATTTTCGCATCGACAACAGATACTAAATGCTTGAATTCATGACCACGTTCTTTAACAACTTCCTGATCTAAAGTTGCTGCTAATGCAGATCTGATAGCTTTTCTTCTTTCTTTGATATTGATTTTGAGATCATAGATTTTCCAAGGTTTTGGAGGATGAGCACGACGACCACCAGGAGTATTAGGAGAGAATGCACCTACCCAACCAAATTGACGACCACGATGCCATACAATTTTTCTTGGTGTACGAGCAATACCGTGTCCATAAGATGTCTTGAGAGCACGTCTGCGCTTAGGAATATTTACTACTTGTCTTTTACCAGCTTCAGGGAATGCACCATAAGGCTGACGATTATGACTCATGAAAGCTAAGAATACTCGACGAATTAAATCTGGACGATATTCTTCAGAGAATTGTTCTGGAACATCTATGGATTTTGTCTTTGTTCCCTCAAGAGAAAATACGTCAACTTTCATTGTTTACTCGCTGTGCTAATGAATTTTACTTCAGCAACTTCTGATTTTCTTCTTGTTGGGCGAGCAGCTTCTGTGATAATAATTGCACGTTTTGCTGGACCTGGAATAGAACCTTTGATGAGAAGAACGTCGTTTTTAACCATACCATAATGGAGGAAACCGCCTTTTGGATTGACAGCCTTAGGATCAGTAATCATCTTGATGAGCCACTTGTTGAATTCTGTTCTGGTGTGATAACCCATCTTACCTGCTTGAGCAACACGCCAAGAAACTTTTTTTGGACGCCAAGAACCGAGAGTACCTACACCACGTTTTGTTTTTTCAGACTTATGCTGACGAATCTTAACACCGAAACGCTTGACTGTACCTTGGTATCCTTTTCCTTTGGTAACACCATGTACATCAACATATTGACCTTCTTTGAAAACATCTTGGATTTTAATTTCTTTATTTAATAATTCTTTACCGAGCTTGAGTTTTTCTTCATTTGTTTTTCCATTCATAGGAAGTTCGAAGACATCAGGTTTTTTCTTGCCGAAGTCTGTCATCTTTGGTTGTGTGTGTACGACCAAGCGCAGATCATGGAAGTCAGCAATTTCTTTCCCTTGTGTTTTTGGTTTTTTGAAAGCTTTATCGAGTTTATCAGAATATACTTCAGAGACGAGCTTGAGACCATCAACAGAAACAGAATAAAAGCGTAGAGCAATTGGTTTTAAAGAAGGACATTCAACGACTGTAACGGGTAAAGCTACGTTTTGTCCTTTTGTTAAGGATTTAGGATTGTTATCGCGAATGAGCACATGAGTCATACCCACTTTATAGCCCATGAAGCCAACCACTTTAGAAGCATCTACTTCGACCCAGGTTCTTATTCTGGGGTGCTGTCTCTTGGCACGTGATCTGTGCCAGAACTGCATTGAACCGTGACGCGGCCAAAACAGTCTATTTGCTCCTGCCTTTGTGTTATTAGTGGATTTGTGTCCACTGGTTGCCCCTCGTAAGGGTAAGAAAATCGAGCGGTGGAGGCTTTATAAAACTTGTGGATTTTTATTATTTATACTATTATAGGATTTATTTTTTCTAAAGAAACTGTTTAGTAACTCAATATTATTTCCTTTTTATAGCCACTACCTTTATAAAGAACAAAGCCCTATTTACATTTATCTGGTTGAGAAAGGAGGATTCCTATGAGAGAAGGCACTTTACCGGTTGCAGGCATGGAGAAATTATTGAAGAAGGCTGGCGCAGCACGGGTTTCACAAGACGCTAAAGAAGCATTACGCGATGTTTTAGAAGAATATGCTATGACTTTGGGTGCTAAGGCTATTAAATTCGCACATCATTCTGGCAGAAAAACTGTTAAAAGCAGCGACGTCAAATTAGCATCAAAAGAATAATTCTTATAAACACTTTTTTCTTTTCTTTTTTATGGTCCATATTGGTTTTGACATTGACGGTGTTTTAGCAGACTTTGCTGGCATTTTTGTTCCGTGGTATAATGAACGCTATGGGACTGCTTTTGTTGAAAGTGATTTTTGGACGCATGAATTTTATAGAATATTTGGTGTTACTCGAGAACAACTTAATGCAGACATAAGACTTTTTGTTCAAACTCCTCTGGTAGAGCAAATACAACCTTATCAAGAAATGCCTGCAATTGTTCAACGTTTAGCACAGACGTATGGGCAACATTCTCAAGTCACGGCACGCTTTACTGCAGAAGCACAGCAAAGATCGAGAGCATTTAGCGATCGACATTACCCTAATTGTTTTAGTAACATCCATATATCTCATCATCCAGAAGAAAATCCTCGAGGCTATAAGGGAGCTGTTTGTAAACAAAACGGCATTAGTGTTCTTGTTGAAGATCAAGTAGATTATGCAGAGGAAGCTCTTACACATGGTATTCAGGTCATTCTCATTAATAGACCCTGGAATATTGGACATGCACTTCATCCTAGTGTACCGAGAATTACTGTTCAAGATTTAGAAACTACTCTTGCTCATATGTTCAATGGTGTACATTAACGCATTTTTTTAGTAACAAACATTTTTTGCTGACAGGACTGACAATTAAATTGCACTGCATCTACAGTTACATTTTTCCCTGCTTCTTCATCAAACATTTTTGCTTTTTTTCTTTTGAAAGGAGTTTGCAATTCTCCAGATTTTTTACATTTAGGACAAGTATAGAGGATGGACATGGTTAATGTGCCTTCATACTCTTCTATTGGTGCTTGATGTTTACAAGAAGGACATTGATATTCTTTTGCACGCAATTTGTATTTGCCTGTTTTAGGATCGCGAGGTTTTTGCATTAAACCATTTTTGCATTTAGGACATTGCTCTCTCATCACCCAAGCTTTTATTCTACTGTCACCTAGAGTTCTATTCGTAAAATAGACACAATCATCCATAGAAGCCGGTGGTGTTATAGGCATATCATTCAGTCTCTTTTTGCAACCATTGTTTGTAAAGTTTATCCACGTCTTGTACTGCAATAGAAAATATTGCTGGTGTTTCGTAGCTATGGACTTTTTTAATTTCTTCTTGGACTTTATTAAAGTTTTCCTTTCTTGTTTTGATTAGTAAAGCAACTTCTGGCTCTTTCATAGTCTTTCCTTTCCACGCATACATTGCAGTTATTGGAAAACTATTAGTACATGCACATAACTTTTTTGTCAAGAGGTGATCAGAAATGCTATTTGCTTCTTCTTGGTCAGCGCAGGTTGTGTAGATAATAATCATAGAATTGCCTAGTCACGAAGATTTATAAAGTTTCTTTCGGACGCTCTGCTTGAAGCCCCTTCGTCTAGCGGTCAAGGATGCGGCCCTCTGGAGGCTGCGACGACAGTTCGAATCTGTCAGGGGCTATTATTTTTTTATAATGATTTTATTTAATTCTTTCATACCTGTCCCATTTAAAGGCTTTTTGTACAATTCATTAACTAACCATAAACCGCTTTCTCTAATCTTTTCTTTTGGAGAATGTTTACCAAACCAAGTGGAAGAGGGTTTACAAAAATCACATGTAGAAATTGACGAAATTATTTTTGATTCTAATTCGAGTCGTTTTTCTTTATCATCCACTTGAAATACAATGAAACTGCAGTGTTCTTGCAAGTATTTAGTGACTGCTTGTTCTACTTCTTTCTGCTTATTCGCATCTATTTTTTCTGAGAAAGCTTCTTTTGCTTTTTTAGTGGTTAAATCCAACTCCCAATGTTGTAAAAATGGATTCTTATTCTTATTTAGCAGTGCTCTTCCAATGTTTTTTCTAAATATGCTTCTGTCTTTATTTTCATTGATAAAATGTTGTTTTAGTCTTGATCTCAGTTGATCTTGACCTGTATGAGTTCCTACCCTTACTATTCTTTCTGTATTATGAGCTTTCTCTCCTTTCTCAAAGAGAATGTATATACCATTTTCAGGAATATCTTTTTCATTAAAAGGAAATGTCATTCGCTTCATACTATTAAATAATATATGTAGTTCCTCGCAGATGTTACTCATGCTGCACCTTACCTTTAAGAAATTGTAATTGTTTACCTATACCCAATCCTTGTAGAGGAATTTTATAGTTCTTTATGTGAGGAATCAAATATTTTCTATATCTACTGCCTGCAAGAAATATTATTTCATCAGTATTAAGATCAACTTCTTTTTTTAACTCATGAATTACTTGTTCAGCCCAGGATTTTATTTCTTTATCTTTCATAGTATTTAATGTCTGGTTGTAGGGATCAATTTCTTTTTCTAAAGGTACTAAACCATATTTTGCAGAGAGGATAAGTATATTTTCTGGATTTAGAGTACGAGCATATCTAAGATTATATTTGAACAAAGGACTAATATAGAGGTCTTTTGCTTTTGCTCGATGGGTTAGCTTAGAACTGACGCAAGAGATAAGGACTGTTTTAGCCATACTTTTTACCTCTCCTTTAGCTATATAAAATTAGCATATCGTTTTATGAGAAAGCTTAAATAGCATTTTTCAAACAGTTTAGTCAGTGCTCCCTTCGTCTAGTGGTCAATTAATACTGTGAAAGCAGGTTAAGCCAAAAGGACGAGAGCTTCTCGAGCTCTAAACTCGGGTTCAAATCCCGGAGGGAGCGCTCTTCTTTTCTCCCATGCCATAGTTTTATAAACCCATTTTTTAGCACATATCTATGAGAGACAACAGATCAGACCGCAGAGGCGGAAGCGGATTCCGTGGAAGATCAGAAGGTAGAGATGGATTTAGAGGACGATCTAGCGGAAAGCGTTTTGAAGGCGACTTTGAAGAAAGAGGCGGTTTCAGTGAACGCAGAGGCGGTGGAAGATTTGAAAGAAGACCTATGGAAATGCATGATGTTGTCTGCGCTAAATGCGGCAAAGATTGTCAAGTTCCTTTTAAACCTACCAGCGATAAACCTGTCTATTGTAGTGACTGCTTCAAAAGTGAAGGCGGAAGAACTGAGAGAGGCGGCACTGGTGGAGCTGGTATAAGTCCAGAACAATTCAAACAGCTTAATACTAAACTTGATAAGATTCTTGAGATTTTAGAAAACATAACTGTAGAAGAAGAAGATGAAGAAGAAGTAGATGAAGAATCTGAAGAAGACAAAAAGTAATTATTTTCTAGCAATTTTCCATAACAAATTAAAATGATTTTTATATCCCTCAGCTATTTCTTTATCTCTAATTAAAATAACAAATGGATTTTCTTTGCTCCAATGGATAATAGCAACACGATCTGCATAGATATTCATAGATGCTGGATTGTCGTAGTCTCTTGGTAAATATTTTATCTCTGCAAGCTTGATGTTTCTTTCTCTTCTTTCTTTTCCACTGTATAACAATTTGAGTTTAATCTTCTTTTGGATGCGCCTCTTATTATAACTATGAAAATAATATTCCAAGACTTCTTTAGCCAGAGAAGAGGCACTAATGATCAGAATTTCTTTTGCTGTTGCTAAATGATCCTCGAAAACACTTTTCAAACCGTTTTTCCCTCGATAGAATAATGTTTCTGATTTCTCTTTTGTTTGGTTGTATCTTGCTTGTAATTGCGGAAGCAGCTCTTGGACTGTAGCTTCTTTTTCCCTGAGTAAATCTACTAATCGCTCTGGATTGGTAGCTTCAAAATATTTCCTGTTGTTATTGACTATGTATCCCACTAATCCCTTCTGAATCAAACGTTCTAATGCATCATATACAGATCTACGATGAATTCCTGACTTTCTTGTTATTAAACCTGCTAAGGAAGGACCTAGATCAAGCAAGGTTAAGTATACTTTTTCTTCCATTATAGTTAAACCGAAGAGATTTGTAAGACTTCCCATACTCTTTTTTAGGTCTTTCTCTATATATAATTTATGGTGTTCTTTCTCACCACACTATTTTATTACTGCTTTTCTTCGCTTTTGTCCCATGGAGGAAATACTATGACACAAACAACTATAGACAAAGAACAATTTTTTAGTTATCCTGGAGTAAAAGCAATTCGAGAAGGAAGAACTAATTTAGAACATCTGGGAAGAGATCTCGTTGATGTTATCGTCGAAGCTGGAGATGTAGTAGTGATTACTGGAGAACATGTAGTACCTTATAGCAAACGCATGCAAGAAGGCTATAGACATGCACAAAATTTCTTAAAACGCGGGCAAGAAGTTTCTCTTCCTATTCCTCACACTCAAGAAGAAGCACAAGCACATCAGATAGGTCCTGGACGAAGAAGATTACGCGCTTTTGAATCTGTTAAACCTGATGAACAAAGATGTGGTTATGTATGGAGATCACTCAGAGATGGACTCAGAAGAAAAGTACATTTGGTGGATTGTTTAGAAGGAGCAAAAATCTATGCTTTTAGTCAGCAATCTCCAGAGCTTCCCCATACTATCACTGTCAAAGATTATACTAGAGTTCAAGGAGTTGCAAAAACTGGTGGTGCTTTTGATTGTTTAGTCCCTTCTCGCAGCAGAGATCTGCAATTTTCCTTTGTTTTGCACTCTGTACCTCTTTTAGGAACGAAAGAACAACACTATGTCTGGACACACTTGCATAGCGCTGGACATGGCGGTGGGGTAGTTGGCAAAGGATTGGATACTCGCTGCGGCTCAAAACAATATGACAAACTTACTTTTCGCAGTGTTGGTGGAGAACATGTTTTTTGTCCCCATGAAATTGCAGCTTATCTAGAAATTTCAAAAAGAGCAGCTACTGATGGACGAGGAAATATTATGCTGCAACCTTTTGCACTGCCAACACCGGCAACTGTTGACTTTTATAAAAAATGCAGAACACAAGTCTTGTTGCAAGAAAAAAAGCTTACTCCTAAAGGCAAAGTTTCTACAAGACATAGGCCTTTGAATGAAGCAGAATTAGAAGTTTTGTTATGGCGATTTACTGCAAAACAAGGCTATGTGGATAGTTGGTATGCAAGTGAGGCAAAACATGGACAACGATTGGGAGACTATCGCTGGAACTAGTTAGAAAGGTTTAAAACAACCTTCTTCTTTCTTTTTTCTATGACTACCTTTTACATAACCACAGCCATTGACTATGTGAATTCAAAACCTCATGTGGGCCATGCCTATGAGAAGATTATTTCTGATGTTTTAGCTAGATGGCATCGTCTTCTTGGTGAAGATGTTTATTTCTTGACAGGGACTGATGAAAATGCACAAAAAAATGCTCAAGCTGCACAAGAAGCAAAGATCGATACAAAAACTTTTGTAGATAAAAATTCTCTAGCATTTAAGCACTTATGTGATGCTTTAGCGATTAGTTATGACGACTTCATAAAAACTACTGAAAAGAGACATGTTCAAGTTGCACAACAGATCTTTGAGGAGCTCTCTAAAAAAGGCGATATTTACAAAGGAATGTATGAAGGACTTTATTGTTATGGTTGTGAAGCCTATTACAATGAAAAGGATTTAGTAGATGGTAAATGCCCAGAACATAATAAAGCTCCAACTTGGATTAAACAAGAAAGTTATTTCTTTAAAATAAGCAAATATGAAAAACAAGTTTTGAAATTAGTGAAATCTAAAAACTTTATTTTGCCTGAAAGTAAACGTAATGAGATTGTTCAGCGTTTGGAAACTGATGGATTAAAAGATTTATGCGTCAGTAGATATGGTGCTGAATGGGGTATTGAAGTTCCTTTTGATAAAAAACATAAAATCTTTGTTTGGATTGATGCTTTAGTAAATTATATTTCTGCTTTAGGATATCCTGATCAGAAAAACTACAAAAAGTTTTGGCCAGCTAATGTTCATGTAGTTGGTAAGGGTATTAATTGGTTCCATTCAGTCATTTGGCCTTGTATCTTATTTAGTATTGGAGCAAAACAACCACAGACTATTTTAGTTCATGGTTATTTAACTGCTGAAGGAAAGAAAATTTCTAAAAGCTTAGGAAATGTCATCGATCCTCTTACTTTAATCCAGACTTATGGTGTAGATGCTTTACGTTATTTCCTTATTCGTGAGATCCCATTTTCACAAGATGGTGATTACTCTGAAGCATCTCTGAAAGCTCGATTGAATAATGAGCTCAACAATGATCTTGGTAATCTCGTCAGTAGAGTCTTAACTTTAGCTGAGAAAAACTTCAAAGAAATCAAGAAAGTTCCCGTTGACAAGACTTTAAGTGCAGCTTTTGATTTACAAAAAATTAAAGATATTGTAGACTCTTATGAATTACACAATGCTCTTTCAGAAATTTGGACTTTCGTACATGCAGTCAACCGTTATATTAATGAAAAGAAACTTTGGGAATGTAAAGGAGATGACTTACATCAACAAATCTATACTCTCTTGGAATGCTTACGTGTCTTGGGTATTGTCTTGTATCCTTTTATTCCTGGTGCTGCTGACAAAATTAATCAACAATTAGGAGTCAAACTAGGAACTTTCAAAGATTGTTCTTTTGGCAAGGTTGCCAGTTATAAAGTTAAGAAGGGAGCAAATCTCTTTACTAAAGTTTAGAGCATTTGTAACTACTTTAAAGTAATTCTAATTACGAAGCTTTATAAAGCCATTTTTCGTATTATTCTTATGACTCCCATAACAACCAAGAGAGTTCTTCTTTCAACAACTGTACTAGCTGCAAGTCTTAGTTTAACGTCTTATATGCCTAACCCACAACCTGGCGCTTATCAAGCAGCTCTTCCTATCTCCAACCTAGAAGCAACTGTTGTTCCTCAAACGTCTTCTCAATCTCCATCACCTGATGCTGCCTTGCTTTTACTTTGCGGTTTGGGTTTAGCAGGTCTTTCCATTTTCTATAGAAGAAAACTTTATTAAATCCTTTTTTCTTGCTCTTCTCATGGAAATAGCCTCTTATGATGATTGGAGAAAATTAGAGTTTCGTGTAGCTGAAGTAATGGAAGCCAAAGAACATCCTGAAGCTGACAAATTACTTATTCTCAAAGTTAAAATAGGAACTGAAGAACGAACGATTGTTGCAGGCATCAAACATCACTACAACCCCAAAGATTTAGTTGGTAAAAAAGTTATTGTTGTCGCCAATTTGCAACCAAGAACTTTGCGTGGCATTACTTCTGAAGGTATGGTCTTAGCAGCAGTAGATGGAGATCAAGTCGTTTTATTGCAACCTGAGAAAGATATTCCTTCTGGCGCTAAGGTTCAGTAATATCAATATTAGGTCTTGTAAAAGAAAGTGCTATTTGTATTCCTCTTCTTGTAATAAAATGAATACCTTCATTATAAGTATACACTCTAAGCACCATTGCAGATCCTTGAGTTACTGGCATTTGCTTCACACTGTCTGATTTTCCGAAGGCAATTAAAAATTCATCTTTAGCATAAGTCACTTGAGTTCTTCCTTGTAAAAATACATTGAATGATGGCAAGACAGTTATTTTTTCTAAAGAATCTCCTTTAAATTGGAGAATAACTCCTGTTTCATTCAAGCTAAAAGCTTTGCCAAATTCCATGTTAGTAATATCTGGAGCGTAAATTGTTTGCGAGTCTGGATAGCCAACAGCATCTAACACTGTCTGCATACCATCACCAATCTTTATGCCTTTCAAAGTGATTTGATCACCTTCGATACCTTTGACTGCTAAGACGTCTACTTCTGTGAGCTCATATGTTTTTTTCAGAGATGAAAAGTTTACAGAAGTTACTAAGAAAACAAGCAGAGCAATAACTACAATTGTAATCAATGCGACAACTATCTTGTTCTTGTGTTGTCGAATCTTTCTTTTCATGCGACGTAGAGTCATGTTCTTCTTTTGCTGTTTGTGGTTTTATAAAACTTTGGACAATAAATGAGCCCGAACAGATTTGAACTGTCGACCCCCGCCTTATCAGAGCGGTATTCTAACCAGGCTGAACTACGGGCTCAGAGGTTAAAAGCACTAAAAATCATTTATAAAGTTTTGCCAGTAGGAAAAAGAAAGCGCCTTGGAGAGGATTTGAACCTCCGACCACATGGTGTCTGCTGTATTTAACAGCCATGTGCTCTACCAGGCTGAGCTACCAAGGCACTATAAAGCAGGGCTTTTATGACGTTTAAAAAACTTTCTTATCTCCGCTTTTTTCGTAAGCTTTTCGCTTTTTTCTACAGAAGTGCTATAAATAGTATTTCCTTCTCTATTCCATGCTCCCTCAACAACCTTTAACTATTCTGTTAGTAGGCATAACTCTCTATTTTCTTTTAGAAGTTATGATTTCTTTGCTCAGGACTAAAAGAGACGCTTGAAAAATAAGATAATTTTCTGCCATAAAGAGAGTGATTGTTCTTCCACTTTTTTTACTTCTGACTGGGTGGATTCTTTTTGACTTTTTTTACAACAACATACTTTTCCTGTAGCACAATACCCAGTTCCTTTGCTATATTCATCTGATAAACAAGAGACTACATTAGGATTGCTTTTTTGATCACGACATGATGATTCACCATAACCTTCTTCTTGACAGACATCAAAACAAGTAATATCTGCGCAATCAGAATAACATCTCTCACCACCATCACAAATACCATCTCCGCAAATTAAATCGGCAGGATTTTTTTCTTTAGTTGTATTAATTTTCTCAAATTTCTCACCTGTAACAATTATACTTAAGGACTCTTTGAGGATTGGATAAGTCTTATAGTATGCAATGATTTTTGCTGCTCTACGAGTATCTTCTAAAGAACTTCCAGCAATAATTAAATCGTTGCCTGCAACACGAAGCACTGCTTCTCCTTGCTTATAAGGCCATTCTTCACAGCTTATGGGGATGAGTCCATTGTCACAGGGATGACCAATGAGAATTTTTGATTCGTCTGGCGTTACTTCATCTTCTATAACAGTTTCCAGATCAGGTGCATTTACATTGAACTTTTTAATACCTATAGCAACATCTATGGCTGCAAAACTGTCTCCGCCTTTTGCTTTCGCTCCTAACACTATTTTATGCTGATCATCTACTCTTTGTAAATATTCATAGATAGAATCTACTGCTGCAAAAGTTATTGGTGCACTTAGGAATAAACACAATACTAGTACTAGAACAACTCTTTTCATACTTTCCTTACCAACATGAATCCTTTTAAATTTTTTTCTTTGTATTCCTGAGCTTTTTTAGATAGTTCTCCGTTAGTTAGCAAAATGACTGGGAGTTTTTTTAATTGGCCTTGATTATGCGCTAAACTTAAATCTGAATCTGCAATCTTCTTCTTATTCTTTGCAATGACCACATATTCGAGCAATCCTACATTAGAAGGAACTTTGGCAATAAGCTCATATTCTTTATTTTTCTTCAGTATTTTTTCTTCAAGCACTTGAATATGGTTATTTTGTAAATAAGCTCTTATGATGGCAATGAATGCGTCTGTAGATTCTTTTTTAACACTTGATTTTTTCTGTTCTTTCTGTGCTATTGGTTTTTCCTGCATTAAAGGTGATTTTTCTAGAACTGGTACTGTTGGTTGTTTTGGAAGAGGTTGTACTACAGGCTGTTGGATTGGCTGCTGCACTTGCATTACAGGTTCTTGCACTAACACAGTTGGTTGAGGTGGTGTTAATGGTACATTGACTTTGACTGGTTGTTCTTCTTTGTTTTGCAGATACCATCGCCATATGATTTCTTGGTTTTCATTATAAAAGGGAATTGCAAAGTCTTTAATGGCTCGGAGAGCAACACGAATTGCTGGCTCTGTTTCTTTATCTTTGAGTATTTTTTTCTCTTTCAAGAGGTTAAAGGCTTCTTTTTCTTTTTGTGGAAGCCCATTGTATAACATAGTTAATTTTTCTTCTTGACCTGGAAAATAGTAGACGGGGGTTCCGCCAACTTTTGCACTACTAATCTTGATAATTTTACTATTCAATAATTCTGAGAGAATTGCTCCGGCATAGAAAGTATCTTTTCCCAAGTCCTTTGCTACTTGCATGGGAATTACTGGTCCCTTAGCTTTAACAAAAGCAAGCACTTTATCACGCATTTCCATAGCATGAAAATAAGAAAAGAAGTTTTTAAGGTTTGTTGTGATTTAGACTACTTTGGATTTACCAATGTATCCATTTTTCATATATGGCACTCCATGCATTAGTTATTAACCAGATAGGGAATAATTCCGATGTTTCTATTGTTAAAGAATACATAGCTCCTCCACTGGCAGCCAGCATTGCGAGAGGAGTCATAATATTTCTCGTAGTATCAGCTACGTTTCTTCTTACAGTTGTATAAATCTGTTTGTTAGAAGAAGGCATATTACTATCGATTAGGTGGTTGTGATCAGGTAAACATGTTTCAACTAACCTCTCTATACTTGGTTTAATTCTACGCTCTACAAAGGAAGCCATTACAAAACTTCCTAGTACTCCAGTTAACGTACCTATAGTACTTCCTGCTGCTGCACCTATCAAAACTTCGGCACCAACTCTACAACGAGAATAAGGAGGCGTTTGTAGATCTTCTGCTATTAAGGTAACTTGTTGTATGTCTGTCATTTTTTAGAGAATTATAGTTTATTTATAAAAGTATGCTCTTCTTTTTTACTTCTTTTTAGGGACTTTAACTGTTACTTTACAAATACTAATATTATATTTTAGCTCTAGATAGAAATCAACTTCAAATTTAAGGTCTTATCCAGCTGACTGTGTAATACGTAACATCCCCTTCATCATCGACAATGCCAATTAACAAGTTCTTCCTAGTCGAATGCGCTACACGATTCTTAGCAGAGAATTCGTACCAGGTTTGTGTTTCGCCTTCGTGCACTGGATAGAGAATCCATTTTGCATGATCATCGCCTGGCTTGATGCCACGATCATACACTCTGAAGTCTGCGCCGAATTTTAAGGCAGTTTTCACAATATTTTTTTCTTCTCTACTAAATAACAGGCTTCGACTAATGAGTATACTTGTTTTCCTTCTTGTGGCTCACCAAAACGAGATTGATCATATAATGAACGAGCTTCTCCCTTGTCATCTGTAAGTACTCTTTCTCTTGAGAGCACTGCTTTGATCTTTTTCTTGCTGCTGAAACTTTGTTTCTCTGTTCCTTGTTGTACTTGTTCTTGTTTTTTTACCATCATCATTGAGTGAATCGGAAACTATATAAAAAGCTTGTCTTTGTGTTGGTTTATGGAAATAACCTTTCTCGGGACTGGTTCGATGTTGCCTACAAAGGAGCGTAATGGCACAGCTGTGCTGTTGACCTATAGAGATCAGGGTATTTTGTTTGATTGTGGAGAAGGAACACAACGACAATTACGGATTGCTAATATCCCTCCTACTAAGATTACTAAAATTTTAGTTAGTCATTGGCATGGTGATCATGTTTTTGGATTACCAGGACTTATTTTGACTCTTGGATCAAGTCATTATCAAGGCACGTTAGAGATGTATGGTCCAAAGAAAAGCAAACAACGTCTTGCAGATCTTCGTAAACCTTTTGTTGCTCAAAATACTTTACCTCTTACTTTAAAAGAAGTAGACAAAGGAGTCTTTTACGAGAATGATTTTTTCAAGCTGGAAGCATTGCCTTTGGAACATAGCACTACGGTCTTAGGTTATTCTTTTATTGAACAAGATAAGTTCCATATTAATTTACCTTATATTAAAAAAGTTGGTTTACTGAACAATCCTTTATTGAGTGATTTACAGAAAGGCAAGGATGTAGTATGGCAAGGCAAAAAAATCAAAGCGAAAGATGCTACTACACGCTCTCCAGGCAAAAAAATAACTTTTATCACAGATACTAAATATTGTGCTAATGCAGTCAAATTAGCCAAGCATGCTGATGTCCTTATTTGTGAATCTACTTACATGGATGAGTTGAAAGACAAAGCCAAAGAA
>JAGVZA010000001.1 GCA_018302985.1 Candidatus Woesearchaeota archaeon
ATAAATCCTTTTAAACCTGAAAGATGCAACGTCGTTGGGGGTAGATACAAGAATGAAGTTTGCACATACATCAGACTGTCATGTAGGCGGTTGGCGGGAAGAAGAAATGAAGAATCTAAGCTTGCTCTCCTTCCAAAAGATGATAGACATTTGTATCCAAGAGCATGTAGGTTTTCTGCTTATTGCTGGTGATTTATTTAACACATCCATTCCTCAAATTGATCTGATCAAGGAAGTTGCTTTTCAATTAAATAGATTAAAAGAAGAAAATATTGATGTCTATATCATCCCGGGCAGTCATGATTATTCTCCCTCAGGAAAAACTATGATTGACGTCTTGGAAAAAGCGGGACTTTGTCATAATGTTTTCAAGTTCAAAGACAATAAATTAGAATTTACTGTAGACAAGACCAATACTAAAATAGTTGGAGTTATCGGATTAGCTGGTGGATTAGAAAAAGCACATTATAAAGTATTAGACAAAACAAATTTAGAAGCAGAACAAGGCTTCAAGATTTTTATGTTTCACACCTTATTAAATGAATTCCGTCCCAAAGATTTAGAAAAAGTTGATGGCGAATCCTATACTCTCTTGCCAAAAGGATTTAACTATTATGCTGGAGGCCATCCACATTTCGTCATGGAAAAACGTGTTCCAGAGTATGGCGTTATCACTTATCCAGGTCCTTTGATGCCTAACAATTTCAAGGAATTAGAAGAATTAAAACATGGCGGCTTCTATATTTGCGATGATAAAATGGTCTTGCGTCATGTGTCAGTAAAAATAAAAGAGGTACTTTCACTCCAGATCAATGCCAATAACAAAACTCCTTTGGAAATAGAAAGAGAAATAGAAGAAAAAATAAAAACAAACGACCTCAAAGATAAAATAGTCACTTTAAGAGTAGAAGGTACATTAAAAACTGGAAAGCCTGCAGACATTAATTTTGCAGAGCTCATAGAAAATATGCAAGGAACTTATTGTGTGCTCAAAAATACCTATAGTTTGACAACTCAAGAATATGAAGAAGTCAAAGCAGACACAGGATCTGTTGATGAGATTGAAGAAAAGATTATCCAGGAGCATTTAGGACAAATTCCATTGGAGCAGATTAAAATCAAAGAGCATGAATTGACAAAAATAATGTTATCAGTATTAAACAAGGAAAAGCATGAAGGGGAAAGAAAGGCGGACTTCGAAATCCGTTTGATGAAAGAGGTGGTAGATACTTTACAATTGAAGGAAATTTGGGGCAACCATGCTATTGAAGAAGATTAAGTTAGAAAACATTCGAAGTTATATTAATGAAGAGATTGAGTTTCCACAAGGAAGTATTTTATTGTCTGGAAACATCGGTAGCGGAAAATCTACAATTCTGCAGGCAGTTGATTTCGCTTTATTTGGTATCACGCAAGAACTGTCAGGCTCCTCTTTGTTGCGCAATGGTGAGGATCGCGGCAGTGTAGAATTACATTTTGCAGTTGAAGATAAAAATGTTATCATAAAAAGAAATTTGAAGCGTGGAACTTCTGTTACACAAGATGCAGGTTATATTAGTATCAATAATGCTCATCGTGAAGCAACAGCAACTGAGCTTAAACAGAGTATATTGACCTTATTGAACTATCCAGAAGAGCTTTTGACAAAATCAAAATCACTGATTTATAGATATACAGTCTACACTCCCCAAGAAGAGATGAAGACTATTCTTCAAGGTGACAAGGATTATCGTTTGGATACTCTGCGTCGAGTCTTTGGTATTGACAAATATAAACGCCTTAAAGAAAATGCAGAAGTAGTCATGAGTTATATCAAAGGAAAAAACAAAGAAAATGCTATTATGATTGCAGATCTGGAGCAGAAAAAATCTGAAAAAGAAAAGCACAAGCTGCAGGCAAAAACTATTAGAGGAATCATAGAAAGTCTGCTGCCCAAGTTAAATGAGTATCATTTCTTGCTGGAAGAAAAAAAGAAAAAAGTAGAAGTGTTGGAAAAAGAGATCAAAGAGCAAAATGAGAAAAGAAAGCTGAAGGAAGTAACTGAGAATTCTCTAAAGCATAAAGGAGAAGAGTATGCAAGAAATATTTTGCAGATACAAGAGATAGAAGCAGTCATCAGAGCCATGGAATTGGAAATAGCTAAAGAAGCTCCTCCTATTGCTAATCGTGAAATAGTGCTAGCAAAAGAAAAAGAAATAATGCTCGGAGAAACACAGGTAAGAACAATCCTCAACAGTATGCAAGAGAGAAAAACATCCAAGGTGCATGCAGAAAGAATTATTGCTGATATTACCAAGCTGGAAAACTGCCCTATTTGTAAGCAAAAAGTAACCAAAGAGCATCAAGAGCAAGTAACCAAAGAGGAAAGAAGTAAAATAACAGTACAGGATCAAGAAATAGAAGTATTCCAGAAGCAAGCGCAGGAAAAAGAAGCAATCCTCAAAATGCAAAAGCAGGAAATAGAGCAGCTCAAAAAAGCAGAACACCTCATAATGGTCCATGAGTTCAAAAAAAGAAGTCTAGAAGAGAAGAGAAGAGAAAGAATTCGCATCTTAGAAGCATCCATGCGTACAGGAAAAGAAAAAGAACATCTAGAGCAGCAGTTGCAAATAGTAAAAGAGCAGATAAAAATAAATCTTCCTGAAGACCTCTATCTCCAGCTCAGAAAAGAAATTGAAGACTTGCAGGAGCATAAGAAAAAAGTAGAAATAGAGAAAGCAACCAACGAAAGAGAAATAGATCATCTCGACAAACAGATCAATGTATTGGAAGCAGACATTCAGAAGAAAGAAAAAATAAGAAACAATATAGGATACTTGAAAGAAGTCCAATTTTGGTTAGAGAATATGTTCATCAATCTCATGACAACCATGGAAAAAAAGATTATGCTCAAAGTCCACGCTGATTTTTCAACCTTCTTCAGAAAATGGTTTGAAATTCTGGTAGATACAGAAGCGATTAAAGTAGCTTTGGACGATGAGTTCTGTCCTCTAATCGAGCAAAATGGCCACGAAATCAATTATAACTTCTTAAGTGGTGGAGAAAAGACAGCAGCAGCTCTTGCTTATCGTCTTGCTTTAAATCAAGTAATTAATTCCATTATGAGCGTCATCAGGACCAAGGAGTTAATTATTTTAGACGAGCCAACAGATGGTTTTTCAGCAGAGCAGATCGATCGTCTTCGCATCGTCTTGGAAGAGTTAAAAACCAAGCAGATCATCATTGTCTCTCATGAAAATAAGATAGAAAGCTTCGTTCAGCACGTCATTAAAATCGAGAAAAAAGACCATATTAGTGCTATTGCTACCCAGTAATAAGAATTTTACCAGAAAGACTTATAAACAAAAACACGAATTTTACGGGAGAAGAACATGACGCACAAAAGATGGTTATGGATGATCGTAGCAGTACTTCTTTTAGCTCCTTTAACCTTGGCAGGCACTATCACTCTCGAAGTAGAAGAAGCTCAAGATGAAATAGAAGCAGGCAGTACTGCAGAATTCACGCTGAAAATTACTAATAATGGATTAGAACGTGATGTGTTTAGTATTGAAGCTGATGAATTTAGCATTTATCCTTTCTCAGAATTTGCACAAAAAATCGAAGCAAAGCCCTATCAAGTAAAATTAGATGCAAGTGAAAGTGCTCTAGTCAAAGTATTGATTAAAACTATTGACGTTACTCCTCCAAATAAATTTTATGATGCAAGAATTGTAGTTGCTTCTATTATTCATCCGACAGAAAAAGAAACTATTGATTTGAAAACATACATAGCTTCCTCAAAAAACATCATCAGTGTCGAACCACAATTGCCAACCAAGCTCACGCCAGGAAAAGAAATTAAAATC
Organism: Candidatus Woesearchaeota archaeon; assembly: GCA_018302985.1. Classification (GTDB taxonomy): domain Archaea; phylum Nanobdellota; class Nanobdellia; order SCGC-AAA011-G17; family UBA489; genus JACOVP01. The sequence goes on from JAGVZA010000001.1 coordinate 3,849, forward strand.
CCTGTAAAAATAAAGAATCGTTCTCGATTGACTATGCGAGATCTAGAAATCAACGCTGCTATTCCAGAGATAATGAAAGTGGCTGATCCAATCATAATCACCTTAGAACCGCAAGAAGAAAAAGAAATAGAATTCACTATCAATGTAGATCCTGCGGCGAATCCAGGTATGAAAAAAATGACCATTGGTGTCTACGAGCAAAATGAATTGCGTGGATCTTTCGTTGCGGAGATAGAAATTCTTCCAAAAGATCGTGTTGAAGAAGACAAAGATATAAAACGAAGCTTCTTGGCATCAACAACTGTAATCACGCGGGAAAACAGCGGTAATATAGTGAGCAAGCAAAGGATAGAAGCAAGATACAATCTAATTCAGCGTATTTTTTCATCCATGACTCCAGAACCAAAAGTAGAGCAGGGAAAAGTAATCTGGGAGTTTAATTTGCAGCCTGGTGAAAAGAAGACTATTGAAATCAAAAGTAATTACAGACCGTTGCTTTATGGATTGATCATCGTTGCTATATTCACAGCAATTATTCTCTTTAGCATTGAGCGCAGTGTCGTTGTCAAAAAGCGCATTTTCCATGGCAAGGAAATTGTTGAGGGTGTAAAAGCATATAAATTATTCATCTTAATTCGTAATGGAAAAAAATATACTTTAAATGATGTAAAGGTCATGGATCTAGTGCCTAATGTTTTGGACTTGACTTCTGATTTTGGCTCTTTGCAGCCCGATAGAATTCAGCATGGTGAGCGTGCAACACGATTATTGTGGAATGTCATTAAGCTGGAGCCTGGCGAAGAAAGAGTCTTTTCCTACAAAGTAAGAAGAAAGCATAACATCATAGGCGACATAGTCTTGCCAACTGCAATAATTCAATATGTGGATGACAAGGATAAATTCGCGCAAGCACAATCCATTAGAGTAATTCTTGAATGAATTAGAAATTTGAAAACAATATCTTTAAAAACGAAAGAAAGGTACTTCTCCTTATTCCCGCTCTAGTTCAACGGTAGAACGGTCGGCTGTAGATGTCGTGAATCGAGGTTCCACACGGAAACAGTGAAAATTCACTAGCCGATCCCGACAGGTTCCTGGTTCAAATCCAGGGGGCGGGATTTATTTTCTAAATATATAATATGAAGCCAGAAATACTTAAAAGCTAGTTAGATATTAGAGTTTTATGTTTAGCCAAGAAGAAATCAAAAGAGTTTTAGATCAAGCAATGAACATCTGGATAAATCCTGAAATAGAAAAAAGAAAGAAAAATGGATGGTTAAAAGACGATTTCCAATTAAAAAGAGCACAGGTAATTTTTACACCCAATCAAAAAAATAAAATTAGATTTAATGAAGAAATAAAGATTATAGCCAAGTCTAAACTAAATAGAGCAGTGGTTAAGGGAGAAGAGATAAGTGTTTCTAACTTGCAAAAAGTTGAAGAATTTATTGTAGATTATCCAGCTAATTCTGGTCATATTACAGTATTTCGCTTTTTAGATAGCTGGATTATTATATTCAATTCTCGGTATAATAAAGAAAAAATAAGAGATTTTATTGTAGCTTCTAAAGAATTTTATGAAAGCGCAAGAGATAATTTAGAGAAAGGTAGATTGCGACCTCTCTTTGAAGATTGCTGGGCTTCGGCAGAATTATCTTCAGCATGCCATTCATTAAGCCTAGGAGGAACATACTATAACCATGACGATAATTTAAAAAAATTCAAGAACTGGAGTGAATTAGGAAATGTTGATAAAAAACATAGTGATGTCTTAAGTAGATTAAATAAATTAAGAAAATCTGCAAGATATATGTGTTCTAGTGAGTTTAGAAAAGAGAATCCAAAAGAGTTTATAGGCATTGTAGGAAAAATGATAGAAGAAGCAGAAAAATTAACCAAATAACCGCTATCAGATGTTTGAATCTTAGAAGAGTATTGCGATTATTTTTCTAAAAAGGTTTTTATAGAAGAGAATTATAGAAAAAGAATGGGAAAAGTAGATTTAGATGATGAATACTCATTAGAAGGTAGAATTAGAAGTACATTAAGATTTAGCGAACGAGACATAAGAGTCGCAATAAAAAAGAACACTTTAAATGGAATTTGGGCAGCTCTTGAAAAGATAGAATTCACAGAGAAAGATATAGACAGAATAGATGATGGTAATGAAAGAAGACACTATCTTGCACAAGTTATGGATCAGGCAGGTAAAATTTATGAGCTTGTAAAACCACGATATGACTCTAGACCCATGGGTTATCTCTATAATCCGATCTCAGAATTAATGGGGAAGACAAATAGGCTTTTAGAAAGGACACGACGAGATCTTGACTATATTAAGGGAGATAAAGCAAGTGTTGCAGCAAGTATAGTCCTCATTATGCTCGTCGCACTATCAAACCCCCTTACAGGAAATGCAATAAAAGAAGTAGGAAATGGCAGTAATATCATGGACTTAGTATATGTTCTAGGAATTTTAGGAGTAATCTATATTGTACAAAAGAAAAAAGTTGCATTAACAATAGCAAATAAAAAATAAAAATCTCTTCAAAAGACATTTAGTTGGTAATTTATAGGTTTATTTTTTCCTAATATCTTATTTTCTAGAAACTATTATATAGAAACACAGTCCCCTAAATTGGATGAAAAGAGGAGAGTTTAATTGGACAACAGGTATTTTTATTATCGGCTATCATCTTCTAGTATTTGCCTTATTTCCCCTCTATGTAATTTTTTGGGAAGTAAGTCTTGGATTAATAATCACAACTATAGTTGCAGGAAGTATCGCTAATTTTACAATAACTGCAGGATATCACAGATATTTTGCGCATCGGACATATGAGTTAAATAAAATAGGAGAAAGAATAGTTTTGATGCTTGGTGCTCTCAGTGTTCAGGGAAGTGTTTTACAATGGGCTCATGATCATCGCATCCATCATCGGTATGTAGATACAGAAAAAGATCCTTACTCCATTAAAAAAGGATTTTGGTATGCGCATATGGGATGGCTTTTCAAAAAAAATAAAATAATAGATAATACTGTAGTTCCTGATTTAGTGAACAATAAAGCAGTCATGCTACAGCACAAATATTATGGATGGTTAGTGTTAGTGGTAAATCTTTTGTTAGTATTAGTAACAGGAGCAATAGTGCAAGACTTCTTCGGTGCATTCGTAATGGTTTTTTTAATAAGGTTATTTTGCACGCATCATCTAACTTGGTTCATCAACTCTTGGGCGCACATGTTCGGATCAAAACCCTATTCAGAAGAGCATTCTGCAGTCAATAATGAGCTAGTAGCAGTATTCACCTTTGGCGAAGGATATCACAATTATCATCATACTTTCCCTTCAGATTATAGAAATGGAGTCAGATGGTATCAGTATGATCCGACAAAAGTACTTATCTGGTGTCTGTCAAAAGTAGGAATAACAAAGAACCTCAAGAAAGTGGAATTTCCCTTGATAAAGAGAAAATTAATTTTGGAAGATGAACGGAGAGTATTGGAAAAAATAAAAATACTCGGTCAGCAGAAATGGAAAAAAGTTGAAGTGCGAGTAAAAAAAATTACAGAAAGCCTTAGTAATAAATTACTGGAAAAATATAAGCTAGTGTTGGTCTATAAAACAAAAAAGGCAGAAGAAAGAAAAGAAATTAAGAATAAATTAAAAAAACTCGGGCACAGTATCAAAATGGAATACAAAATATGGTCAAAAATATGTAACAAAGTGTTAACTAAGACATAAAATGAGCAAAAGAGTAAACTGTAAAATATAGTTCTCGTGAACAGTAATATTTAAAAGCAAGTTCATCTCTAAAAAGAGTGTGTTAAGAGGTAAAAAGGGGTTGAATAGACATTGCTCTAGACCCGAAAGTTTTATATACCCCTGATTGACTTTTTTTCGTAGATGGAGCAAGCGTTCTGGTCAAAGCCTACAATGATGACGGTAAAAGAGTTTTAACAACCATTTTCCACACATTAGTAAGCACTACCAAGAACCAATCAACCATCCCCAAAGACGTGCCCTAGTAGTCTAGTGGCTATGATACGGCCCTGTCGCGGGCACTCATGTTGATCAGGCCCAAAGAAAGGCCGTGGCGCGGGTTCGATTCCCGCCTAGGGCGTTTTGGGCCGGTAGCTCAGCCTGGCTAGAGCACTTGGCTTTTAATTAAGCCAAAAGAACGAAGACACCAAGGGGTCGGGGGTTCAAATCCCCTCCGGTCCGTTATCTCAACACAAAAAATGCCGAAAACCATCAAAATCCAAGATCACATCTTGGTACCTAAACATGTTCTTTTAACTAAAGAAGAGGCCCAGGCTTTATTCTCAAAATATAATATTACTCCATCGCAAATGCCTATGATTTCAGCAAAAGATCCAGCTATCAAAGAGCTCAATGCAGAAGTAGGCGATGTCATCAAAGTTTTGCGCAATTCACAAACAGAAAAAGATGCAGTTTTTTTTCGCATCGTTAAGGCTGACTAAATGAACAAAAAGATTATCATCCAAAAATATTTTGAAGAAAACTCTTTCGTAGAGTCCAATATCCGTTCTTTTAATAATTTCATCGAGAAAGATATTCATAAGATCATTCAAGAAATTGGCGATGTTATCCCTACTATTATTCCGCAAGATATGCAGGATTTCCGTATTAAGCTCGAAAAAATCAGTATCACTAAACCGCAAATAATTGAAGCAGATGGTTCTAAAAGAGACATTTATCCTATGGAAGCGCGCTTAAGAAAAATTTCCTATGCTGCCCCTATTAATTTAGAAATTTCTGCTCATATTGATGGAGTGCAAAGAGAAGCATTCACTACACAAATTGGTTTATTGCCAGTTATGCTCAAGAGTAAATATTGTCATCTGCATGGTATGAAAGAAGATGAACTCATTAAACACGGAGAAGATCCGCACGACAATGGTGGTTACTTCATCTTAAATGGAAATGAGCGTGTCTTGATGACTGTCGAAGACTTGGCAGCAAATACGATGTTCGTAGAAGAAAACAAAATTGGAACCAGTAGATATACTGCTAAAGTATTCTCTGAACGTGGCTCTTATCGTGTGCCTCACGTCATAGAACAAGCAAAAGACGGTCTTATTTACCTCTCTTTCACTCGTTTCAAGAAGATTCCTATTACTGCAGTCATTAAAGCTCTAGGTCTAATAAAAGACAGTGAAATTGTGCAGGCAATCTCAGAAGACAGAGAATTTGATGACATTTTCATCAATCTTTTCAGTACCGCGGATCTCAAGAACGAAGCAGATGCTGTCGATTTTATCTCCAAGAAAATTGGTATGTCTCCTTTACAGGAGCAGCGCTTGGAAAAAACACAGGATAATTTAGACAAATACTTATTGCCGCATTTAGGTATCGAGCCAAAAGATCGTAAATATAAAGCAATCAACTTGTGTAAATTATTAAGACGTTTCCTCATTATCTCCAAAGAAGATATCAAAAGCCAGGACAAAGATCATTACATGAACAAGCGTTTGAAATTAAGCGGAGATCTTTTATCTGATTTATTCCGTGTGCAATTAAGAGCATTAGTCAATGATATTCTTTACAATTTCCAAAGATTAGTGAAGAGAGGAAAATTCCATTCCATAAAAATTATCATCCGTGATAAATTATTAACCTCTAGAATCAACAGTGCTATGGCTACTGGTGTCTGGGTTGGCGGTCGTAAAGGATTAAGCCAGAACATGGACAGAACTAACTTCCTAGCTGCGACATCACACTTGCAAAGAGTAGTTTCCTTACTATCAGCAACGCAGGAAAACTTCGCTGCTCGTGCATTACACGCAACACACTGGGGAAGACTTTGTGCTATTGAAACTCCAGAAGGTACTTCCATCGGTTTGAGAAAAAACCTGGCATTATTAGCAGAAATCACGCAAGAAGAAATAGTAGATGGAAAACTCAAAAAAACATTTGAAGAACTAGGAATGAAAGCAATATGACTGACGTATTCATCGACCAAAGATTTGTAGGATCTGTAGAGAATCCAAAAGTCTTTGCGAAGAAAGTGCGTGAAGAAAGGCAAAAAGGTAAAATATCCGGAACTGTCAACCTAGCTTACAAACCAGAACTAAATGAAATCCATGTAGAAACTTCTAAAGGGCGTGTACGTCGTCCATTAATCATTGTTGAAAACGGCAAAAGTAAATTTACTGCTGAGCATATAAAGAAAATAGAAAAAAATGAAATGACTTGGAAAGATTTAATCAAGGAAGGCATTATCGAATATATTGATGCTGCTGAAGAAGAGGGCGCTTACGTTGCTCTAAGTGAAACTGATATTTCTCCTGAGCATACACATATGGAAATTTCTCCTACGACTATTTTAGGCCTAACAACATCGCTAGTGCCATTTGCAAATTATGGTCAGTCATCTCGTTTAAACAGAGGATCCAAAGCACAAAAGCAGGCTCTCGGATTTTATACTGCAAACTACTTGCAAAGAATGGACACTGATGTAAATCTTCTCCATTACCCGCAAAATCCAATTGTACGTTCCTTCACTTATGAAATGTCTGCTCAGCATAGACATCCAGCAGGACAAAATATTATCATTGCTTTAATGAGTTATGAGGGCTACAATATGCAAGATGCTATTGTTCTTAATCAGGGCTCTATTCAAAGAAGTCTTGCACGTTCCACTTATTTCAGACCTTACAATGCTGAAGAATTAAGATATTCCGGTGGTCTTGTAGATGAAATTGGTATTCCGAATAAAGAAGTCAAGGGATATAGAGCAGAACATGATTATCGCTTGCTTGAAGATGATGGTTTAATTCACCCAGAAGCTACTGTTGGTGAAGATGATGTTATTATTGGTAAAACTTCTCCGCCTCGTTTCTTAGGAGAGTTAGACGAATTCAGTATTGCTGCTAATAAGCGCAGAGAAAGTTCCATTACTACAAAAAATAATGAAGTGGGAAAAGTAGATGCAGTTGTTATCACAGACAATGAAGAAGGGAACAAATTAATCCAAGTAAGAGTGCGTCATTTGCGTATTCCAGAAATTGGAGACAAATTTGCTTCTCGTCACGGTCAGAAAGGAGTTGTTGGTATCATAGTTCCAGAAGCTGATATGCCATTCACTGCTTCAGGTATTGTGCCAGACTTAATTTTCTCTCCTCACTCTATTCCTTCTCGTATGACTATTTCGCACTTGATTGAAATTGTAGCAGGCAAAGCAGGTGCATTATCTGGTAGAACTATTGATGGTAGTGCATTCGCATCTGAATCAGAAAAAGATCTGCGTAAATCTCTGGTAGAAATGGGCTTCAGAGAAAATGGAACTGAAACTATGTACAGTGGAGTCACTGGAGAACGTCTCAAAGTAAAAATCTATGTAGGCAACATGTACTACTTGCGTTTGAAACACATGGTAGCTAACAAACTGCACGCTCGCGCATCTGGTCGTATCCAGCTCTTAACACGTCAGCCTATTGAGGGTCGTGCTAAAGGTGGAGGTCTCAGATTAGGTGAAATGGAGAAAGATTGTTTAGTAGCTCACGGAGCATCTTTGCTCTTGAAAGAACGTTTCGATTCAGACAAGACAACCATCCATGTATGTGAAGAATGTGGTATGTTAGCAGTCTATGATGACTTCAGAAATAATAGATTCTGTCATAGATGTGGCAGCAATGTTATAATCAATGTTGTAGAGATTTCCTACGCATTCAAATTACTCTTAGATGAATTAAAAGCTCTTGGTATCGCGCCAAGATTAAAATTGAGGAACAAGTACTAACCATGGCAGCAAACGACTACAAATTCAAAGAAGTGGACAAGATCATTTTCGGTATGATTAGTCCGCAAGAAGTAGAAAAAAGTTCAGCAGTAAAAGTAGTGACAGCTGAATTATATGACAAAGAAGGATATCCTGTAGATGGTGGTTTAATGGATATTCGTTTGGGCGTCATTGATCCTGGTCTCCGTTGTAAAACCTGTGGTTCAAAATTAAAAGAATGCATAGGTCACTTCGGTCATATTGAAGTTGCTCGCCCAGTAGTGCACGTTTCTTATGCTGGTAAAGTCTATGAAATATTAAAGGCAACTTGTCGCGAATGTAATCGTATTTTAGTCGATGAAGAAACTGCAAGCAAATACAGAACACTTCATGGACGTTTCAAAAAAGAAAGAAACTTCGAATACTTAAGAAAGTTGGCGAAATTAGCAATTGGTAAGGCAAAACTAGCTAAAAAATGCCCTCATTGTAATGCAAAACAAATTACTATCAAGGTAGAAAAGCCAACAACATTCATGGAGGGAGACAAGCGCATTTCTCCTATTGAAGTGCGTGCTCGCTTGGCAAAAATCCAAGAAAAAGATTTAGAATTATTAGGATTTGATCCTGTACAAGCTCGTCCCGAGTGGATGATCTTAACATTATTGCCCATTCCTCCAGTAACTATGCGTCCATCTATTACTTTGGAAACTGGGGAGCGTTCAGAAGATGACTTAACACATAAATTAGGAGATATAGTTCGCATTAATCAGAGATTATTTGAAAATATCAATGCTGGTGCGCCAGAAATTATCGTTGAAGACTTATGGGATTTATTGCAATATCACGTAACAACCTATTTCGATAATACTATCGCGCAAGTTCCTCCTGCTCGTCACCGTTCTGGTCAAGCATTAAAGACTTTAACTGAACGTATCAAGAGTAAAGAAGGTCGCTTCCGCCACAACTTGGCTGGTAAGCGTGTCAACTTTGCAGCACGTACTGTTATTTCTCCAGATCCGAAAATCGAATTCAATGAAGTAGGTATTCCTCAATCTGTTGCTATGGAATTAACTGTGCCTGAAAAAGTTACTGAATGGAACAAAGAATGGTTATTATCTTTAGTAAAGAATGGTCCTAAAGAATACCCAGGTGCAAACTATGTTATTGCTCCTGATGGTAAAAAACGTAAGATCACTAAAGAGACACAAGAACAATTATTGCTGGAAATTAAAGAAGGATATATCGTAGAAAGACAATTGCATGATGGCGACATTGCTTTATTCAATCGTCAGCCTTCTCTGCACCGTATGAGTATCATGTGTCACAAGATCAAAGTATTGCCTGGTCGTTCTTTCAGATTGAATCCTAGTGTATGTAATCCTTACAATGCAGACTTCGATGGTGATGAAATGAACTTGCACATCCCGCAAACTGAAGAAGCGCGTGCTGAAGCTGAAATCCTGATGCAAGTACAGACACAAATTATGTCTCCAAAGAATGGATATAATGTCATTGGTTGTGTTGAAGACTCTGTTACAGGTAATTACTTATTGTCCAAGAAATTGACTATTTCACGCGAAGATGCAGTAGAGTTATTGACTTCTATGGGTATCTTCGATGCTAAGTTCGACAAAGAAATGGTTAAAGGATCAGAATTATTCAGCAGATTATTCCCTGAAGATTTCTTTTTCTACGGAACCGCGAAGCAAAAAGATGAAGCTGGTGTGGAAACATTCCTGACAATCAAAAAAGGAAAAATTATCTCTGGATACATTGATGATAGTAGTATTGGTGAAAACAATGGAGAGCTTATCAGAGAATTCTATAGAAAATATGGTCAAGATAGAACGCTTGTCTTATTAGGTAACCTCTTCAAGTTAGGTATCAAAGTCTTGGCAAAATACGGATTTACTACTTCCATTGCTGATACAGACATTCCAGAAGAAGCTATCGAAAAGATCGATGAGTTAATTGCTAATGCATACAAAGATGTAGATGCTCTCGTCAAAGAATATGAAGCTGGAAGATTAGAAGAATTGCCAGGTAAAACTAGAAGAGAAACTTTGGAAGTAAAAAGTTTGGAAATCTTAAACAAGATTAGAAATAAGGTAGGTAATTTGGCTGCTCAGTATGCTGATGAAAATACACCAACTATAATTATGGCGCGCTCTGGTGCAAAAGGTAATATCTTAAACTTCACGCAGATGTCCGCTTGTGTAGGTCAGCAGGCTTTAGGCGGTCAACGTATCCAACGTGGTTACAAGAACAGAACATTATCTTTATTCAAGCAAGGAGACTTAGGTCCAATCGCACATGGTTTCGTCAGAAGTTCTTTCAAAAAAGGACTTACGCCTGTGGAATTCTTTTTCCACGCTATGACTGGTCGTGATGCTCTGATGGACACTGCTCTTCGTACACCAAAATCTGGTTACTTGTACAGACGTCTCGCTAATGCATTGCAAGATCTCAAGATAGAATATGATGGAACAGTAAGAAATGCTAGAAAAGGAATCGTACAATTCAAATATGGTGATGATGGTATTGATGTATCCAAGAGTGAAGGTGGAAAAATCAGTGTCAAGAAAGCTATCATCGATGTAGTAGGACAATAACATGGAAGAACAACTATTCAAGGACTATGAAGGCAAGCTGACCAAGAAGATTATTGAAGAAGTAAAGGCAGAAGTAAAAGAACAAGGTCTAACTAAAGACCAGACTAAGAAAGTGCTTGAGTATTTGAAAGAAGAATATGATACTGCAAAAATAAGTCCTGGTGAAGCTATAGGTATTTTAACTGCTGAATCCTTTGGAGAGCCAGGTACTCAGATGACATTAAATGTATTCCACTTCGCTGGAGTAGCTGAAGTGTCTGTCACGCAAGGTTTACCGCGTCTTATTGAAATCTTAGATGCGCGTAAGGAGATTTCAACTCCATCCATGGAAATTTACTTGAAAAAAGGCGTTAGCAAAGATATGGCTGAAGTAAAGCGTGTAGCGGCTTTGATCAAGGAAACAAAATTAAACGAAATTGCAACAGAATTCTCTATCGATCTTACAAAGTTACAAGTGGAAGTGCAGTTAAATCAGCACCGCCTTAAAGACTTAAAATTAAAACCAGATCAAGTAGCTGAAGCTTTAAACGCAAACATGAAAGGCGTTAAAGCAAGTGTCAATGGTGAAAAAATTATTATCAAGACAAAAGCAGAAGAAAATGAATTAATGGAAACTTACAAGATCAAAGAAAAGTCAAAGGAAGTATTCATCAAAGGTGTCAAGGGAATAACACAAGTCTTGCCAGTAAAGAATAATGAAGAGTATGTAATTATCACTGCAGGTTCAAACTTAAAAGATGTTATTGAAATTGAGGAAGTAGATGAAACAAGAACGACAACAAACAGCTTGTTCGAAGTCTTGAAAGTCTTCGGTGTGGAAGCTGCTCGTCAAAATATCATCCGTGAAGCGCAAAGAGTGATTGAAGACCAAGGTCTTGATGTAGATATCAGGCATATCATGTTCATTGCAGATGCTATGACTACTTCTGGTACTATCAAAGGTATCACTCGTTCAGGTATCACTGGAGAGAAAAAGTCAGTACTAGCTCGTGCAAGTTTCGAAACTCCTCTCAAGCACTTAATTAACGCGTCTATTATTGGTGAAGAAGATGATCTCAATTCAGTGATTGAAAATGTAATGCTCAATCAGCCAGTCCCTCTAGGAACAGGTCTTCCAGAGTTAGTGACTCGTGGTAAAAAAGAAACAGCAAAGGAAGGTAAGAAATGACTGTCGAAGATTTAAAAACCGCATTAAAAAATGAAAAAATGACTATAGGTACAAAAGAAGTAATAAGAAAGCTCAAACACGGACAAGTAAAGAAAGTATTTGTAGCAACTAGTTGCCCAGACGCAGTTCGTACAACAGTAAAAAGATATGCATCTTTAAACAAGATAGAAATAATTGAAGTGGCAGTACCAAGTTCTGAAATTGCGCTCTTGTGTAAAAAGAATTATCCCATCAGTATTCTCAGTTGTTAGCGATGGAAAAGTACGATTTGCAGAGTATGGGACTTATTTCTCTATTCGAGAAAATTACGCAAGCTCACGCCAAAAGGCTGTTTACAGATAAACGTGGTCAGTTAGTCTTTATTGTTGAAGAAGGACAAGCAGGCAAAGCCATTGGTAAGGGCGGCATGAATATCCAAAGATTACAAAAGCTTTTCAAAAAGCGCATCAAGGTTGTTGAATTCAGTACAGATCCAAAAGAGTTCGTCAAGAATTATATTGCTCCTTTGGAAGTGGAAAGTATCACAGTAAAAGAAGATAAGATGACTTTAACCAGTCAAGAGACTAAAGTCAAAGGCATGCTAATAGGTCGTGAAAAGCAGAATTTGAAAGAGCTCAACATGGTAGTGCAAAAGTTCTTCAAAATCGAGGTCTTAGTAGAATAAAACTAGCAAAAAGAACAAGGACGCGAAATCTTTATAAAGCATCCTTGCAGTCCCTCACTTACAAAATGGCTAAGAAATCAAACGGTTTAAACGCAGCAAAGAAGCTCAAAAATAAGAGGAAAAATTTCCAATGGGCTGACTCCAAGTATGTACGCCGTGTGCTAAACTTAAAAGCAAAATCTGATCCTTTACAAGGTTCTTCACAAGCTCGTGCTATTGTTATTGAAAAACGTCAATTAGAAGCTAAGCAGCCTAACTCTGCTATGAGAAAATGTGTTTTTGTCCAATTAATCAAAAATGGTCGTCAAGTAACAGCATTCTGTCCTCGTGATGGAGCTATCAAAAAAATCGATGAACATGATGAAGTAATTATCGAATGTATTGGTGGTGCAAATGGACGTTCTCCTGGTGACTTGCCCGGTGTACGCTGGAAAGTTATCAAAGTAAATGATCAAAGTCTAGACGCATTAGTGCGTGGCAAAATTGAAAAGGGTAGAAGATAAACATGACTCTCAAATTATTCGATCGATGGGACTTGACACAAATAGAAGTAAAAGACCCTGGTCTCAAAAATTATATCAACCTGTCTCCCGTTTTAGTGCCTCGAAGTGGCGGTCGTAATGCAAAATATCCTTTTTACAAAAATAAATCTAACATTGTTGAACGCTTGATGAATCACTTAATGATTTCTGGTCACAAAGGTAAAAAACATTTTATCTCTTCTGGAGCATACGGCGGTAAAAGTCACACTGCTTTCAACATTATAGAAAAAACATTAAAATTGATTGAAGAAAGAACAAAGAAAAATCCTATTGAAACATTAGTTCGCGCTATTGAAAATGCGGCGCCTCGTGAAGAAATCACAACTATCGAATATGGTGGTGCAAAATATCCGCAGGCAGTCGATTGTGCTCCGCAAAGACGTGTTGATTACGCTTTACGCATGATGGTTCAAGGTGCAGCACATAAAGCATTCGGAGAAAAAATCAAAGTCGAAGAATCATTAGCAGACGAAATCATGAAGGCAGCAGCTTGTACTAATGCAAGCAATGCAGTAGCAAAGAAATTAGAATTAGAACGTCAAGCTGACGCAGCAAGATAATTATTCTAAAAATAGTTAAAAAAAGTTAACTTTCACTTTTATAAATGAGAGTATTTCCTTGATCACTGTGTTCAAGAACTATCTTGATTCGAAGTGTTGCTATACCTTCATCGCATGCATCATTTATTCGGTTGAGTCTTCCTCCTATAAGAATATTGCCAGCAAGCTCTAAAGGAGAATAAACATAACCGTCTTTATCGCCTAATCCATAAAGTGATTTAATTGTGCGTCGTTGGAAAGAAGGTAAGGCCTGTAGAGCTTGTTCAATAACTGCACTGATATGGGTTTCAGGGATTCCTGTTAAACGTTGGTCTACAAGTCTTTCTAAATATTGCAGAGCTCCCGGTTTTAAAGCTGTTTCTCTATAATGTTGATCAGATTCCGTTATGCCAAATACTTCGGCAAGAAAATGTTTCCATAGACCTGTAGTGTATAATGTTTTTTCTTCTGTCATTGTGTTCTCCAATATATATCTTAGAGTAATTATATCAAGGAAGTATATTAAATTATGCTGTCGGAAAAACGACAACATTATAAAGACAAATAAGAGTCTAAAAAAGATGAACTTATATGAGACACTAGAGTCTATTGGCTTAAGTAAAGGCGAAAGCAAAGTATATGTTGCTCTGCTAAAACTAGGATCAGTGCCAGTCTATAAGCTTAAAGAAGAAACACAATTACATCGTACTACCATTTACGATTTTTTAGAGAAATTATTGAACAAGGGATTAATAAGTTATGTTATCAAAGGAAATGTCAAATTTTATAATGCAACTACCACAAATAAACTCTTAGAATTTATCAAAGAAAAAGAAGAGCAAGTAAAAGATATTTTACCACAGATCAACAAGCTCTCACAAAGCAAGCAAGAAGAAATTAGAGTCGAAGTCTTCAAAGGTGTAGAAGGTGTAAAAACAATTCTGAATGATATATTGCGTGTCGCTAAAGATTATGTCATCTTCGGTATTGATGAAATCATGTTCAAAGAGAAGATGGGAACATTTATGGATCATTTTTTTAGAAAGGAAAAACAACTAGGATTCAAAGAAAGAATTTTGACTAGTGATGCGGCATCGTATGTCTATGAGTATGATACTGTGAATTATAGATATCTCTCAAGGGAGTCATTTAATCCAACACCTACATATGTCTATGGTAGTAACGTCGCAATCCTAATATGGGATCCATTCACTGTCATCAAGATAGAGAATAAGGCGCTTGCAGACAGTTATACAAAATACTTTGAAATTTTATGGAGAGTGGCTAAACGCAAACCTAAATCAGCTATACTAAAAAAAGCTCGATCCATGAAATTGGCGAAACGTTTATAAAGCATTTTTAGAGTTATCCATGCATAATTCTCAAAGAGAAAAACAACTATGGCAGACACACCATCTGAAATGAAAGAATTGGCTAAAGTGCCAGAACATATTAGAAACATTTGTACTTCTGCCCACATCCATCATGGAAAAACTGCACTCACAGACAACCTCCTCGCAGCTTCTGGTCACATAAGTTCTAAGGCAGCTGGCGATTTGGACGCAGGTATGGCAACTTGGCAGCATGCAGATGAACAAGAACGTTTGATGACTGTCGACGCTGCGAACGTATCCATGTGTCACACGTTTAATGGTAATAGATATCTCATTAACTTAATTGATACGCCTGGTCACGTTGACTTTGGTGGTAATGTAACTCGTGCAATGCGAGCTATTGATGGTACTATTGTGTTAATTTGTGCAGTGGAAGGTATCATGCCGCAGACAGAAACTGTCGTTCGTCAGGCTATTCGTGAACGCGTCAAGCCAGTTCTATTCATCAATAAAGTAGATCGTCTCATCAACGAATTAAAATTTACTCCTGAGCAAATGCAGGAACGTTTCTTAAAATTAATTATGGAATTTAACACCCTAATCGAGAACACTGCTGAAGATGAGTACAAAGAAAAATGGAAAGTCGATATTTTAAATGGTAGTGTTGCTTTTGGTTCTGCTCGTGAGAACTGGGCATTGTCCGTTCCTTACATGAAGAATAAAAATGTTTCTTTCAAAGATATTGTCAATCTCTACAAAGAAGACGTGACGGAAGAGAATCGCCAAAAATGGATCTGGGAAAAAGCTCCTGTCTTCGAAGTCATCCTCGATATGGTCATTAAGCACTTGCCTAATCCTCTAGAAGCGCAAAAATATCGTATTCCGCACATTTGGCATGGAGATTTAGAGACGCAATTCGGTAAGGATTTGTTAGTAGGCAATCCCAATGGAAAAATAGCCTTCGTCATCACTCGTATCACTATAGATCCGAGATTTGGTCGTGAATTATGCGCGGGTCGTTTATTTTCTGGCACAGTCAGAGCTGGGCAAACAGTCTGGTTAAACAATGCGAAATCAACGCAAAGAATTGCCCAAGTCTTTATGTACAAAGGCATCAAGCCTGAATCCTTAGAATCCGTTCCAGCTGGAAACGTTCTAGCATTAGGTGGTATTTCTGGTATGGCTGGAGAAACTATTACTGAAGGACCAGAGCAGCCATTCGAGGAATTAAAGCACATTTTCGAGCCAGTCATCACCAAATCTATCGAGCCAATCAAGCCGCAAGATTTGCCAAAGCTCGTAGAAGTATTGAAAAAAGTCTTGAAAGAAGATCCATCCATCAAGATTGATATCAACCAGGAAACCGGTGAAAATTTGATCCATGGTATGGGTGAACTGCATCTGGAAATTATTGAAAATCGTATCAAGACAGAAAAAGGTCTAGACATTAAAACGTCTCCTCCTATTGTGGTCTATCGTGAATCAATGCAAAAGCCAGGTCAGGAAATGGAAGGAAAATCCCCTAATAAGCACAATAAATTCTATATCGTTTGCGAACCTTTGGAAGAAAATGTCCATGCTGCTATCAAAAAAGGAGACATTCCAGAAGGTCGCGTATCCAAGAAAGATACTCGTCTATATGCGGTCCTGGAAAAATTAGGCTGGTCCGCAAAAGAAGCGAAGAAAGTCCGTGATGTTTACAATGGTAATTTGTTAATTGATGATACGCGTGGTATTGTCTATATCGGAGAAGTGCAGGAATTAATTAATGATGGATATGAGCAGGTCATGAAGCAAGGTCCAATCGCTCGTGAACCTGTTATTAAGTTGAAAGTCATTGTCAAAGATTGTAAGTTGCATGAAGACTCTATTCATCGTGGTCCTGCGCAAGTAGTTCCAGCGATCCGTGAAGCTATTCGTGGTTCTATGAACTCAGGTAATGCAATTATTTATGAGCCATTGCAAGTCTTGCAGATTGACGCTCCAGCTGACTACATGGGAGAGATTAGTAAATTAGTCCAGAACAAGCGTGGTCAGTTATTGAATGTCAAGCAAGAAGGCACTTCCATGAGCATCAGAGCGAAATTGCCAGTAGCTGAATCATTAGGTTTAGCTTCTGATCTTCGTTCCGCGACAGGCGGTCGTGGTTCCTATTTCTTAGTGGATCAAATGTTTGAAAGATTGCCTGGTGATTTGCAGCCTCGCGTTGCTCAAAGAATTAGAGAGAGAAAAGGTCTCAAGGTTGAAGAAGAAACTCCTACAGAATAAGAGGGGACTTGTTTTAGAATTAGAAACTCCTTTGTAACTTAATAAAAAACATCCAAAAGCTCATTTCTACCGTAACCTTTATAAATCATTAATAGTGCAATTCTTTACCAAATACCATAAAGGAGATACTTAAAACAATGGCAAAAACAAAACCACACATTAACGTTATCTTCGTTGGTCACGTTGACCACGGAAAGTCTACTACAGTTGGACGTCTGATGTACGATTCTGGTAACATCGACGAGCAAGCTATGAGAAAGCTCAAGGAAAAAGCTCAGCAATTAGGTAAAGCTGGTTTCGAATTCGCGTTCATTATGGATAATCTAAAAGAAGAGCAAGAACGTGGTGTAACCATTGACTTGTCCTATCAAAAATTCTTAACAGACAAATTCGAAGTAACAATTATCGATGCTCCTGGACACAAGGACTTCGTTAAAAACATGATTACAGGTGCTTCCCAAGCTGATTGTGCATTCTTAGTATGTGCAGCTCCAGATGGTATTATGGCACAAACAAAAGAACATATTTGGTTACTCAAAACCTTAGGTGTACAGCAAATAGCAGTCGTAGTCAACAAGATGGATGTAGTCAAATATGACCAAGCTAAATTCGACGCTGTAGTTGCTGACTTAAAGAAATTAGCAGCCATGGTGGGATTCAAAGCTGAGAACATCCAATTTATCCCAACAAGTTCCTACAATGGTGACAATGTTGTTAAGAAATCTGTTAACATGCCATGGTACACAGGCCCAACTATCAGAGAACAATTAGACTTGTTCAAGGAACCTGAAAAGCCAGTCACTTTACCATTGCGTATGCCAATTCAAGATGTATACAACATCCCAGGTATTGGTGTCGTTCCAGTAGGTAGAATTGAAACTGGTAAGATGAAGACTAACGATAAGATCATCGTAGTTCCTGCTAGAGACGGTAAAGGTATCAAGGGTGAAGTTAAATCCATCGAAATGCACCATGAAGTTGTTGCAGAAGCTATTGCTGGTGACAACATTGGTTTCAACGTTCGTGGTATCACCAAAAAAGATATCGCACGTGGTGACGTATTAGGTCCTGAATCTAATCCGCCTACAGTATGTTCTGAATTCACAGCACAAATTGTAGTCTTAAACCACCCAACCGTTATCACTAAAGGTTACACGCCAGTCTTCCACATCCACACATCTCAAGTAGCATGTCAAATTGTGGAAATTGTGAAGAAATTAGATCCGGCAACTGGTCAAGTATTACAAGAAAACCCTGACTTCATCAAGAATGGTGATGCAGCTATTATCAAAGTAAGACCAACAAAACCACTAGTCATTGAACGCCAAAAAGATATTCCACACATGGCTCGTTTTGCAGTTCGTGATGCTGGTTCAACAGTCGCTGCAGGTATGTGTATTGACTTAGTGCCTAAGGTATTATAAGAAGGTATTTTTCCTTCTTTTTTTCTCATTCTTTTTGTTTTCCATTTTAGAGCACACCTATTAAGAAACTACAGGAAATAACAAAGAAAACAATGTTCCCAGCAAAAGGTCCTAAATATATTTTCATGTTAGAAGAAAGTATGAGGTATGTAGATGCAGAAGGAAATAAAACAAGAAATGAAGATCATAGATACACTCATGCACATGAACTAGTAAGAGAAATTTTATGCAAATCACAACCATTTACAGGCATAGTCACTGGCTATGAACCAAAGGGAAGAAGAGCTTTAGTTTGTTGTAGCAGAGCCCTTGATGAACAAGTCAGAGAAGAGTTGAAAGCTAGGACAAA
Source organism: Candidatus Woesearchaeota archaeon (assembly GCA_018302985.1). Lineage (GTDB taxonomy): Archaea > Nanobdellota > Nanobdellia > SCGC-AAA011-G17 > UBA489 > JACOVP01. The sequence continues at coordinate 22,495 of JAGVZA010000001.1, forward strand.
AGGAATTGTAGCTAGAATAGAATTAAATGGCGCAGTGAGGAAATAACAATGACAACCAACGATATACCAGTAATAAAAGTAACAGTAAATTATAATAAAGACTTACAATATAGAGATTTCCATACTGGAGATCGTTTATTAACAGGAGATCGAACAATGCCATTTGCTTCAGTCCAGCAAAGACTAGGAGAAATTGTAACAGATCCAAAATATGTACCTTTAGTTCATGATGGGCCTACGCATAATAGAAGTACAAGTGTTTTTCACTTTTATGGAAGAGAGTTAATGACTCGACCTGAAAAAGAATTATTGGAACAATGTCTTGCTGATCTCAAAATGTTAGGAAAAGTTGATACTCATAAGGTCGATGGTCAGGTACAGCGAAAGGGTCATGCTAAACCTCTAGAAGGGCGTTTAGTCGAAGATCAACTGGAATAATCAGAAACCTTTATAAATCGTTTTCCTTGTCTTCTTCCTATGTCAAAAGCACGTATCAGCTTATCGAGCATCAATGTAGACAAAATTAATCAGGTCTGCACTAGCATCAAAGATATCGCTGAAAAAACCAAGACAAAAATGTCAGGTCCAGTAACTTTGCCAACAAAACGCCTCAAGCACACTACAAGAAAAACACCCTGTGGTAATGGTAAAGCTTCTTTTGACAATTTCGAAATGCGTATTCATAAAAGACTTATTGAACTAGGTATTGACGAACGTGCTCTGCGTTTAGTAATGCGTGTTCCTATTCCAGAAGATGTGAATATTGAAATTGAAATGTTTGAGTAAGCAGTAATAACTTATAGTGATCACATGGGTACTCGTGGACATCATAGACAAACAGGAAATTCTCTAGAACATAAGATTAAAAAGTTACAACAACAACTATTGGGAGATGTTGCCCAGGGAAAACCCATAACGGGTCATGAAGATATTACAGAAGTACTACAACAAAGCCATCCTGCTTTCGGTGGAAAGCTTTTTAGAAAAGCCTATCAACTTATTCGAAAAGCCATTGGTGATGATTATACCTTATTTGCTTCTTTGGCAGGTCCTATAACTGCTTCAGATTATGCTCGTACGTGGGTAGTTCCATTTATACAACAAGGATATCTGAGTGCTTTCACTGCTTCTGACGCTATCTCATACCATGATGCACATGACGCAGTCGAAGGAAAAAGAAGAATTCATGATGTTGATTTACATGGCGATGATGGACAATATCGAGATGGACAAGTTATTCGTATAACAGACATCGGTTTTCCAGAAGAAGTATTATTTAATACAGATAAATTCATGACTTATCTCTTTACACTGCCAGAATTCCAGCGAAAGATGACTACGACAGAATATCGTTGGTTATTAGGAAAACATTTGCATGCTCTTGAAGAGAAGAGAAAAATTCCTCATGGTTTGTTAGCAACAGCATATGCCTACGATGTACCTGCTTTCTGTCCTTCACCTGCTGATGGTTCTTCATTCTTAAATGCAATGAAATTATGGGTCATGCAAGAAAGGTTAGGAGAAAAGTTACCTCATAAATTCAAGCTAGAAATCGATTTGCCAAAAGACGTGTATGAATTCTGTGCTTATCATCTCTGGGGTCAAAAAAAAGAAGGAAATAAAGAATTAGCATATATTGTGTGTGGTGGTGGAGCTGTAAAAAATTATTTATTGCAACCAGAACCAGCATTGGAACAGATCTTATTTGTACCTGCTAAGAAATATCAAATCGGTGTGCAAATGACAACAGCACCAGTAACTGATGGAAGTCTCAGCAGCTGTTTCCCTTCTGAAGCAATTAGTTGGGGAAAACTGCAGAAAGATGCTCTCACAGTTTCAGTTCCGGCAGACTATACTATGTTAATGGGTGTTATTGCTCATGCTATTCTCAAAGAAAGAAATGTGTATGCAGAAGCATTAGCAACGACATTTAAAGGAGATAAAGAAAAATTATACAAAGCACATCCACAAGCAAAAGGTTTCTTAAGAGAACCGAGAAGACTCTTCGGAAAGAGAGAACAAGCTTTACAACTGCTAGATAAGGAAGCTAAAAAACATCTCACAGAAATGAGAGAAACACTCTTGTGGGAGTAAATGTTTGAATAAATAGATAAAACACCAGATCAAGCTAAACCTATGGAGTAATCTGTATGTTTATTTTCGACATGTAGTATGTCGCCAACAAAATTTGTCAGCATATTTACCAGATCCTAGACAAGGTGCTCCGCTTTTATCCTGGCCTAGACACTTCTTTTCCTCAACCATACCTCAGAGAAAAGAGGGAGAAATTCTTAAATACAAGTACCCCCGTAGGGGACTACTATGTACACTAGTGCATTATTAGAAGCAGGCTTAACGAAGTCAGAAACAAAAGTCTATCTGGCATTATTAAGAAATGGAGAATTAACAAAAACTCCCTTAGTAAAAGAAGCTAAAATTTCTCCATCAAAAGTCTATGACGTGTTGAACAAGTTAAAGGAAAAGGGATTGGTCAGTGAGATCATTAAAAGAAATATTAAACATTTCAATGCTGCACAACCCATAAAGATCAAGGAATATCTGCAAAATAAGAGAATAGCAATTAACGATGCTGAAAAAAAAATCCAAAAAATTCTCCCCAATCTCCTGTCTCTAGAAAAAACAAAGAGCATGCAGCCAGAAGTAAGCACCTTCTTTGGATGGGAAGGATTAGGAACTGTCTATGAAACGCTTATTGAAAAGGCAAAACCACAAAGTGCATGGATAGTCATAGGTGGTAGTCAAGGGGAAGATCAGGAAAGGACTGAGAGATTTTTCAGCAAATATTCAAGAATGGCTTATCAAAAAGGTATGCAAATTCGCATTCTCTTCGATGAAACTGCAAGAGCCTATGTAAAAAACCTGGAAAAAAGAATAGGAAAGCCTCATAACAAAAGATTCATTTTTGAGAGAAAAACTCCAACTGAAGTCGCAGTCATAGAAGATACAACACTTATAATTATTCTCCGTAAAGATCCTGTAACTATCAGAATTATCAATCAGGAAACTGCAGATTCATTCAAGCAATACTTTGAAGAGTTATGGAAATCAGGACGTCCCTAAAATTCCCAGAAGAACGTTTATAAAGTGTTTTTTGATCATGAGTGTGTGCCGCGATCGCATAACCCGGTATTGCACAAGCCTGGAAAGCTTGACCCGCAAGGGTATCCCGGTTCAAATCCGGGTCGCGGCGTATTCTATTCTTGTAAAAGTTACTAAATCTTTAGAGTGCCTCTAACATCTTAAACTTCCGCTTGTTTCCAAAGTAATTTGAAATGTTTTTTATAGGTCTCTGTAAACTGTTTGCTTTTAATGAGTATTGCTCTCATGTCTGGTTCCCAGATGATTTGCAATGTTTTTCCTCCATACAGATGTACTTCTATAGGACTGATGAACTCTTGTTGGAGAAAACGTTGTTGCATAGCTTTTGGAAGTGTGGTGATGCGTCTTGTGTAGATCAGTTGATAGGGGATTTTTTGTTTTACAACGCTTTGAATGAATTGTTCACGAAAAATAGGGATTTTTTCTTTTAGTTTTGCACTAATTCCAAAGGCAAACACTGGTTTTTTCTCTCTGAGGATGTCCTTATATGCTGCTATAATTCCTTGTTTTCCTTGGAATATCTCTATGTCTATTTCTTCTTTCTTTTGATGATATAAGTGACTAAGTTCTGGGAGGAGTACGTTAATAGTATCATGTTGGTTATCAAGATAGTTATGGAGATTATGAGGATCTGCTGCTTTGAAGTAGTTAGCATTTCCTTCTTTGTAAAAAGTCACTAAACCCTTTTCTTTAAGTTTTTCCATAACATCATAGATGTTGGTGCGATGAAATCCTGTTGCTTGTGCTATCTCTCTTGCTGTTGCTGTTTTGAGTTTGAGAAGAGTGAAGTAGAGTTTGCTTTCTGGTTTGGTAAGTCCGGGGATGATTTGTTCTTCTATCATAGTAGTGTCTAAAAATAGACAGATAGTATTTAAATATATGTTTTTCCTTCAGTAAAGAAAGGGAAAGGGGCGTAGGAGAAAAAATGGACGACGAAGACAAACTTAGAGAATTATTCAGAAATCCTCAGAGTGCTGATGACCTAGTAACACGAGTAAGAAAAATAGGGAATATTAAAGATAAATCTCTTATTGATCCTTCAGAGTTTAAAATGCTAATCGTAGCTGGAGCAGAGTTGGTTAGAGGGAATAGGCCAGAAGCAGGGGCTTATCTGCAAGAAGTAAAATATAAAGGAATAATTTTTCAAACATACACTGAAGAGGAACTAGATTACAATGACAACTGAAAATGAAAACGAACAATTACTAGAAAAATTGGTGGATTTTTTGACTAGACAAGGTTTTGATGTAATGCCAAGTGGTGAAGGACTGTTGAGGAAATTTGTTAGAGTGGGTGATTTTTTTAAGTTACGTCAGCCTGAGTGGAGAGGTGTTTCTTTAGTTGCTTGTTGTGGAAGGAATGGTTATGAGTTACGCCCATCTCAGACAGATTTGTTGGTAGAACTTAGTCGTTCAGGAGTTACTATAGTTCACAAAGATTCAACTATTGATGCATATATCCCTCTTGGAGCGGATAAGATAGGTGTTATTCGGTTAAAATATCTAATGCCACATATAGAGAGGGAATTGGATAGGGCTTGGGGAGGATAGTAAATAAGAAAAAACCTATCTTTCTCCATCAGGCATCAAAACACTGGCAAAAGCAAAGACAACGCTCAAAAAAAGCAAAATAACTGGTGCCATCTGGACAGTCTCTTCTATCGAAACTGGTTTATGAATACTGGCAGTAATTTTTTCAATTAACGGTCGATCATCCACAACTGCTTGCCCAGTAATACCATCAGGAGTATCTTGTAAAAGCTCAGGATTATAGAACAAATACATGCTAGCTCCAAAAAATAGCATGCTGAGCAATAAGAATAAACCTCTCATAGCAAAAGGAAAGAGAAATATCTATTTAAAGATTGAGGTGAAAGAGAGTTAGAGGAGAGTTAGAAGAGTTGCTTTCTCACGTGCTATCCTTTGATGATCTTGTTGTCGAATGCCTTGGTTGACTAATTTCCTAGCACCTATAGCTGCACGATAAACACGAACGCGTTCAACATCACATCCTTTATAGTGATCATAAAAAGTAGTCATTCTCGATTGAAATTCAGGATGAGTATTTGCAAAAGAAGCAAGATCATAGTGAGGATCGCCGCCCAAAGATTCAGCAGCATCGAGAACTCCAGTAACTGTATCGCCTTGAACTAAATAATTAAAACCATGGAGATCACCATGTAATAAAGAAGGTTTAGAAGGAGTAAGAGAAGGTAAAGCAGTCATGAGAAGTTTTTCTAGTTTTGCAAACTCTTGGGAAGAAAGAACAGGTGAATCTCGAAGAGTAAGAAAAGCATGTCCAAAAGTATTTTCAAGTAAAGCAGTCCAGGTAATTGCTTTTTTTCTGTCTTTAATATAGCCATAATGGCTACAAGTAACACTATGTAAACGTTGAAAGAGTTCTGCCATATGTGTTAGAAAAGTATCTTGTTCTTGAGAAGAAAGGGGTGTGTCTGTATGATGATAACCAGGCATCCGTTGTTCAACGCAATGATCAGAATCAAAGAAAAAGACTTCGGGAGCAGGAACGCCTAGAGAGCGCCATTGATTAGTAGCCCAAAAATGAGCAAAGAAACTAGAAAAAGAATCTTTCTCGGTTCGTCGTACTTTGACTACTACAGGACCAATAGAAGGTACTTCTGCTGTATAAGCATAAGTAACAGTGCCATAAGGAATAAAGTGAATAGTATCATGATTAGGGAGAGTTCCAAAAACAGAAGCCAAAATGCTCTGGATAGCAAGAGTGCTAGGGCGATGAGATTTTACAGTTGGTGGCATAGATATTAGTTTTAAGGTGGATTTATAAGTCTTATTGATAAAAACATATAGTAAATATATAGTATAAATAAAGAGAGAAAGGATTTATATATTGATATAAAAATATGTTAGTATCAAACATTAGGAAAACACGATGACTACTGAGACTCAAACTAAAGAGCAAGGAAGTTTAACTTCAAGACTAGCTGGAGTTGTTGCTGGTATGAATCTAGCTGCTGGAACTCTTGCCTGTATGGACCATCCGATATTATTCCCTTATGTTGCTATGGGTGCTGTTATTGGTAGTGCTCTTGCTCATGATGGTGTTACAATTACAAAGGCGGCAGGCGGTATCACTATTGGACTTGCTGTTACAGTAGTTACTGGTCTTAATAATTTTCTTAGTGGCAAGAATATTGAAAATATTGTTAGTGGTCTTGCTACTGGTGTTGGTGTGGCTGTTCCTCTTGCTATCGCCACTGCTGACAAATATTTACAGAATAGATATGATCTAAAAGAGGCTCGTAATAGAATGTCAAATTTTGCTAAATCTGCATGTTTAACTACTGTACTCTTAACAAGCTCCTATTTTGTAACCAGAAATTTAATATAACAGACGTCATTCTGCAATATCAAGGAGTTAAAAACCGAAAATGAAATTTGTAAAGAAGTCACTGGAAGGATTATTGCTTATTGCTAGTTTAACTTCCCCTTCAGAAGCAAATAAAAGATTCTATGAACCCCAACCAGTAGCAGTCCAAGAATATGGACATACAGAAGTCTATCCTAGGGGCATCCAAATGCTCGACGGAAAACCAGTAGTAGAGAGAAATAAATATCTAATAGGAGAAAATATTCTTGGTCTCTGTCATACTTATAGTGGTCTTATAGAAATTTTAGAAGGTTTAAGAGGAAGAGATCGAGAAAAAGTAGTAGAACATGAAATAGGTCATCGAGAAAATCCCATGCGGTCTGAAGATGAAAACAGAAGAAAAACATATACAGAAGAACCAAATATACATCCGATGGTGAGTTATCTTGGCTAAAGAATCATTCGCAGAAAAAGTGTATAGGATAACAAAGCAAATTCCAAAAGGAAAAGTAGCTAGTTACAAAGACATTGCTCATCAGCTCAACTGTAAAGCATATCGTGCAGTCGGATCAGCCTTGAACAAAAATCCGCACGCGCCAATCGTTCCTTGTCATCGCGTTATTAATAGTAATGGACAATTAGGTGGATTTGCATTAGGATTAAAACAGAAAATAAAAATGCTCAAGAAAGAAGGAATAAATATGGAAAACGATAAAATAGACTTAGTAAAATTTGGTCATAAATGGTCATAGTCCAACATAAGAGTTCTAGTGCCATAAAGTATTTATAAGAGAAAGAGAACAAAAGAAACATGTTAACAGGCATTCGTGTTCGGGAAATTATGAGAAACAAAGTAGCCTCGACAGCGGACAGCATGAGCATTATGGAATGCGCTCAAAAGATGGCTAAAGAGGAAGTAGGAAGTCTAGTAATAGAGCAAAATGGAAAAGTGCTGGGAATCATCACAGAACAGGACTTGGCTAGAAAAGCCCTTGCAAAAGGCTTAGACCCTAAAACTACAAAAGTAAGCCAATTAATGACAAAGAAAGTGCATACTATTGGTCCAGATCAAGATATCTATGAGGCAGTTGTGAAGATGGGAAAAGAAAAAATAAAGCATTTGCCGGTAGTGGAACAAGAGACATTAAAAGGAATTATTTCTTATAAAGATATTATCAAAATGCAGCCAGGATTGATAGAATTATTGTCCTTCAAGTCATCATTGCCAAAGCGCATGATGAAAAAAGTATTCTTCAACAGATAAAAGTATAAAAAAGAAAAAGTGAGGAGCATGAAAACTCCTCGATAATGACGAGAATTATCTTCTACGTCTTTTTGCTGTTGATCGTCTTGCAGTAGTTCTTCTTTTAGTTGTTCTTCGAGATGAACTTCTTCGTGAAGCTGCTTTACGTTTTTTCGCTGCCATGTTTTTTTCCTCCTCAATATGAATATTGAATAGAATTAGTACATCGTTTTGATATTTAAATGTTGCGAAATGCGCAGAAGAACACATTTCAAGAAAAAAATGAAAAAATGTGCAAAAAATTACATCACGCGCGACATCATGCGATGAGTAAAGAAAAATAAAAGTAAAACACCAAACAAAAGTGCAAATAATAAAAGTGCGGATGACGGAGAACTGCTGGATAATATATCAACAATTGGTCCGCCAGTAATGTCACTAGTAAAACTAACTGGAGAATATACTCCAAAAAAAACTAATGCAAGAAGTAATGCGACAAAAATACCTAAATAAGAGCGATCTCTTTTCGTATGGATCGGAACTGCAGTACGAGTGGTGGATTTCTGCATAGAGGATTGCAAATCGTTTAAACTATATATAAGTTGTGTTTCCAGAGCTGTCATAGTGAACTATTTAAAGGGGATTGATGTAAAGAATATTGTGAAAAAGAGTAAAGTGGAAAAAATAGGAAATGGTCTTAAAGAGGCATTTAGCAGCCAAAAATACGTGTTTTTGAGCTTTGGAATAGCCATAGTTTTCTTCGCCATTAACGTAATATTACCCAATAGCAAAACGCTTCTGGAAATTTTTAAAGCACAAGGTATTACAGCTTCTAGTCACTTCGCTCTGGTCTTGCTCGAAGGAAGTTTCGGAACTATGACTCTGCTCAGTGCCATACTTTTGATAACTATTGCATGTTTATTAGGAATAGTCATAAGTCTCATTGTCTATAAAATAAAATCCATCAAGGGATCAGCTATGCAAGGCGGAAAAATAACAACTGTCGGAGCAATATTGGGAGTAGCAGCACCTGGTTGTGCATCTTGTGGTCTCGGAGTGTTGTCTGTCTTCGGTTTAACAAGTTCATTAGCAGTTCTTCCCTTCAAAGGAGCAGAAATAGGAATTATTAGTATAGTCTTGCTCATGATCGCAGGAGCTTCAGTGGCAACACGCATTGCTGAAGGTGAAAGTTGTAAAATAGAGTTCAAAAAGAAAAAGAAATGAAAGCTGAGATTTCTCCAAGAGAATTAAGAAAAGAAAAGAAGAAATACAAGCTCATTGATGTTCGTGAAGACTGGGAATATCGAGAAGGACACATTGAAGAGGCAGAAAATATTCCTTTTAGCACATTCGAATGGGCTGAACGTGAAGGAAAAATCCCAAAAGACAAACCTCTAGTAGTGTATTGTTTGCATGGTATTCGCAGTCATCGTATTCTGAAATTCCTGCAAACTAAAGGATACAAAAAAGCTTGTCATTTGCTAGGTGGTTTTGAGGCATATCAATTATAATAATTACTGGTTTTAGAAAGATTAATATAGAAGTAAGAGGGTAAAAATATTAAAAAGAGGGATAAGAATGAAACTAGCACCATTGGCAATTCTATTGATGGCTTTAGCGTTAGTTACAGGTTGTAGTAATATATTTGATACCAACACAACATGTATACAATGTAGTGATCTAAAAGACAAAACTAATTGTGTATATAATCGATGTGGTTTAAATTGCAATTGGGAAGGTAATAATTGTGTTGACGTTAAAAATATTAAAAATAAAGGAATTTTATCTGGAGAAGTAACTTGGTTTGATGATTCTAGACCAAACGACCTACCAAAGATAGGTTATATTGATATCTTAGTATTTCCTTTATCTGACCTGAGAGTATTTATAGAAAGTTTGAAAGTAAGAAAAGAGAGATATAGTGAGTATGTGGAATATACTTATTATAGAGATATTGAGAAAAAAGATATTTTACCAAGTTATAGGTTTGAAAATTCTGACACTTTAGGAAAATATCAATTTGAACTTGAGGTGGGTAAATATGTAATCTGCTTCGGAAATAAAGCTCCAACGAAGACAGATTTTAAGACATTTTATCCTGGTTATTGCTATCAATTTGAGATGGGAAATGAAGGAGCAATTATCGATTTCCGTCTTCCAAAGTTAGTCCCGGGTGCATATTGTAAGAATATAACCTGTAAGGAAATAAAAATACAATATGTAGAGAAAATAGAATATGAAGAGTTCTAGCAAAAATTATAGTTTTTAGATTTCAACAAAACAATCTATCTAAATCAATCTCAAATCCAACAATGGGTAATTGTAATCCCCAGTTCTCTAAGACTTGCGGATGCAGCTCACCACAGAAGCCAACATCTTTGCTGTCAACAACAAGTTTAGCAACTCTGCCTGGAATAAAAGAAGCATGTTCAGTTTCTTGCCAAACATAATTTAATCCATATCTATCTAACACATACTCAACAACTTGTCGCGCATCTGTAAAGCTTATTTTCTCATCACATAAAACGCCAGAAAACTTCAGGACATTCTTAGAGCGTACATCTGCTTGTGCATCAGCTTCTACAGCATAATTGACTTCAAACAACTTTTTTGGATAAGATCTGCTCTTATTATGATACAAGACTTTGAGAAGTTCAGGCAATAACCAGCAGCGAACCATGTTCACGCTTTCATCTGCAGTCTTTCCCAAGGAGATATGCTCTTGTTGAGGTAATTGCATCTTGGTAAATTGATCTTCTCGAGTAGTTAAAGCAAAAGTAAATGTCTGTAAGAATCCCAAGCCGGTGAGTAGATCAGTAATTTGTTCTTCAATCTGAACACGCTTCGTTGTTCCACCAGTGGTAGCGACAGGTTTTTGTGAGAAAGGCAGATTATTAACTCCATACGCGCGTGCGACATCATCAACAACATCCACAGGATGCCAAATATCACTTCTAAAACTAGGAATGAGTACATGGATATGTTTATCATCAAGCTTCTCAACACCATACTGCATCTTTTTCAAGAGAGTTTGCAATTGATCATGAGTAAAAGTAATGCCTATAACTTTTTCAAATAAGGATAAAGGTACTGCCATTTTTTCAGCAACTAAATGAGGAGTCAATAATTTCTTTGGTCCATATTCTAAAGTAACTGCATGAATACTGCCACCCATATCTGCTAAAAGAGCAACTAAAATATTCAAGATAATATTCTGCGCGTGAAAATCATGGCCGCTGCATTCAATAAAGACGTCTTGAGTTTGTGTCGTGACTTTTCCCAGTTGCTGTGCATTAATAATAGGAGGCATAGAAAGTATTTGTCTTCTAGCATCCATAAAGAAAGGATATTGCTGCATATCTGCAAGTAAATGTTTATAGCTAATGCCAGTAGGATGTTGTTCCAGAATTTCATCAGCGCGTAAAGATCTATCAAAGTCCAAGGGAATAAACTGTATTTTTTTAGGATCCTCAGCAAAATAAGCAATAGGCCAAGTTATTTTGTCTAGAGGATAAATGCCAATAGCGACTTTTTTTCTCTGTCTGCCAAAGGTAGCATGCAATTTCTCTTGAATGCGAATAATTTCTTTTAAGCTTTCTTCAGTCAACTGCAATCCTTTCACAACAGCGGCAACAGTATAAGGACGTACGTGTTTTACATTAGGATTAATAACAACACGATAGTCACTCTTCTTTACAGTATAATTGGGCAATCCTGAAGCAAGGCCTAGATAAGATTTCAACAGACGTGCAATACCCGCAGTAGAAACTAAATCTGGTCTGTCAGCGGTAATATCTATCGTCCACACATCACCTTCAACATGCTCCAATTCATAACCTAAAGTAAATAATAATGCTTCTAATTCATCATGAGTAATTCTTTTCCCAACAAACTGTTCCAACATCCGATGACTAATATCGACTTTGACCATGATACATCACTTAGGAAGTGGATAGCTCCTCAAAAAATCTAGATCAGTCAAAGTGCCAAAGACTTGACGAATATCTTTCTGTCCATAAACCATCATGGCTAATCGCTCTAGTCCAAAGCCCCAAGCAATCACAGGTTTAGTAATGCCGAAAGGTTCTAATGCTTCAGGTCTAAAGACTCCACAATTAATCAATTCAATCCATTTGCCCAAATGTTCATTATAGCCATAACATTCTAGAGAAGGTTCAGTATAAGGGTTATAAGTAGGTTTGAATTTAATCTTCGTTACGCCTAGTCGTGCATAGAAAGTTTTAATATATCCCATCAAATCTCTGAGTGTTAATCCATCATCCATGATAAAGCCTTCAACCTGGTGAAATTCATTCAAGTGTGTTGCATCTAAAGCCTCATTTCTAAAAATCCTTCCAACGTAGAAATATTTTGCTGGAGATTGAATGTTTTTTTCTCCAAAGTATCTAAAAGTAGTTGCAGTAGTATGAGTTCGTAACAAAAGTTGTTTTGCGACAGCTGGGTTCCAAGTATATTTGTAACCTTTTGATCCTGTTTGTCCTCCAGTCTCATGGCTGACTGCAACTTTTTTTGCTAGTGCTTCAGGAAAAGATCCTTGATAAGGTAAATAAAAAGTATCTTGTGTTTCACGTGAGGGATGATCTTGAGGTATCCACATGCTGTCCATGCACCAGAAAGCGCTTTCCACCCAAGGTCCTTCCATTTCTTGAAAACCCATGTCCATGAAAATACGACGAATCTGTTTGATCAAAAAAGATAGAGGATGAGCTCTTCCGCCAGTAATCTTAGGGACATTAATTTCAGTATCATATCTGCGAAATGTTCCAGTCTTCCAAACACCAGTTCGTAAAACATCAGGAGTGATAGCATCCACAAAATCTGTAGGCAGTTCAGCAGTGGTTAAGGTTCTTCCCAAGTCAGTTAGAGTAACAGTAAATATTTTTTCTTCTTTAGTCTGAATAAAATCTCTTCTTTCTTTCAAATCTTGATAAAGTTTAGTTTCTTCTGGAGTCAAAGTTGAAGTATCTTTAGGTAAAGAGCCTAAGAAATGTTCTTCAGGAAAAGTGGATTGTAAGAGTTGTCTGCCTTTAGGAGTTAAGCTCAGTTCTTGTCCAAAAAGAATTGCCCCTAGTTTTTTTAATCTGCCAACACAGACATTCAACTCATCGCCATTCAAAGAAGCTTTCTCGCGAACCATATGCAAGGACAAAGGGCCTTCTGCTAGTGCATCCAAAAATCTTCGTTCTGGTAGTCCTTGGGATAAATAAAAATTGCCATTGCTGCCTAAAGAAACAAGAAATCGTGACGTCTTGTCTAGAGTAAGCACCTGTTTATTGCTAAGCCATTGTAGTGCTCTTATGATCTCAACATCCTGCATGCCAGTCTTAGTCTTAAGTTCTTCAACAGTTATCCCATCTGCCAAAAAAGGCAAGACTTGTCTCTCTAGAGGATGTAAAGTTGCAATAAGTTTGTCATGATCACCCATGAAAAGAGTTAAAATGACCTTGTTTAAAAGCTTTGCTTAGGTGATTGAAAAGAAATAAAATTATTCAATTCTAGCATTTTTAACTAATCTTTGTAATAAACTATGGTCTTCTGCTGTAGGTATTCGCGCAACATTAAGATCTAAAGAGTAGAAAGAAATGTCTGTCTCAAAAACAACAGGAACTTGAACGCGTTGCACATTTTTGATTGCGCTTCCAGTTATTTTTTTATCAACACTGGTATGATCTCCATCTAAATCAAGCAATTCAAACCAGTGTGCATCGTCACCCCTTACCAAAGGCGTAATGCTAACGCCAGTGCGACCATTCTTTAAAGGGTGTCTGGCAATAACATATCTGTCATCAGTAACTGCTTTAGGAGTTAAGTCAGAAGGATGTCCTGGAGAATAGAAAGAAGTAAATTGACCTGTGAAATAAGGTTTGTCGCGAATAATAGTCAATGCACTTTTTGGAGTAGACAAATAAGCCAAGCCAAAAGTAGTACCGACTACAGCTACACTAACACCAACGGGAAGCAAGAGTTCTTTTAATTTCATTGTGAGTCTCTCCTAGTGTTGATCTCGTGCTTTCGCAACAAGTCTAGTAAAAAGATCTTGATCTTCAGGAGTAATAGGCTCTGCAAATCTCCATACGCCTGGTGGACGAAGTGAAGCGATAACAAATTCTTTTTTGTCAACAATTCCATCACCACTGTTGTCATACCAACTCATTTGAGCAGGTAGTTGAAAAAGAGATCGAATTGTTGTTGCATTAGTTAACTCATTTTTGAGAACAACATATTCTTGAGCTCTATAAAGAGGAAGTAAAGGTCCAATAAAATTTTTATCATAGAATTGTGAATTTTCTCTAGGAATAAATTTATAATCAACAACATGCTGAACAGAAGCAACACGATCGATAAGAACCATACCACCAAGAGGCACCATAGTTGCAGCTAAAGTTCCTAAAGTCCATCGTCCAATTTTTTGTGCTAAGCTCATATTATTTTTTTCCTCCGTTCTGTTCGAACCAAACATAAGCAGCCGCAATTCCCGTCACTGCACCTACGACTGCACCAACTCTATAAAAGTAGTCTGCTATAAAATCAGATCTAGAAGTATCATTTTCTGTTGCCCATGACATACCTAAAGAAGTTAATAAGAGACTTACACCAACTCCTCCAGGACTACCAGTTGCCCAGTATCCTGCACCAGCGCCAGCAGCAAGAGGAAGAAGACCTTTTGCAAGACCTCCAGTTAAATCTGCTAAAGTTAAAGGTTTTTCTTTTTCTGGTAGTTTTTTTTCAGCTACTTGTTTTTCAAGTGGACTAGGGTTAGGTGTTTCTGTCATAGAGTTTCACGTAAAATTACTTCTTCATAACCTTTGCGGTTTGCAGTTCATTCCAATAGGAATTAAACATATTGCTAAACGCTTTAGTGAAGTAAGGTGTATTAACCCAGACACCAGTGTCATAGCTTTCATGAACATCAACATCATCAGAGACCATAAACATAACTTCTTGGTCATCAACAATGACAAATCGTCCTTTGAAGCCTTCGAGAGGTTTGAATTGCACACAGTCTTTAACTTCATGTAAGACTTTGGAATTACCTTCAGGTAAAGGAGCTGCAATTCTAATTTTAACACCTTGATCAGCTAACTTTTGGAATAATCCTTTGTAGCGTTTAATTTTTCTCTGTAATCCAGCAGCACTAGTAACCACAACAACAGATTTCTGTGCTTTGTCTAGCATGCTGCGTAAATGATTGTAAACAGTGTCTCGTCCTTTGAAAGAGCCTGCTAAAGAGTAAGGATCAACTTTTTGGATGCCTTGTTTGTAGAGGAGTTCAATTTCATGGAAGACTGGATCTTGTTTGACATCTTCTAAGAAGCCAACATGACTGTCTGCTTTCACTTGAATGTCATCCTTCATTCTCCTAACAATTTCCTCAGGCTTGACAGCTAGATAACGAATAGGTCTGCCTAGCTTCATAATAACGAAACTCTTCTTTTCTAAGCTTTCTAAGACATCATAACTTCTGGATCTAGGAACTTGAGAAATATCACTTAATTCACCTGCAGTAGCCATGCCTCTAGCCAATAATGCAGTCCAAATTTTCACTTCATAAATATTTAAATCAAATGCTGATCTGAGTTTTTTTAACAAGTCTTCTTTAACTAACATTGGTGTGCCTTCTATCACCCCTTGTTAATTACTAAAATACGACTAAGTTTATTTATAAAGCTTTCGGTTTGTTGCTACTTCAGAGTTACTAAGAGAAAGAAGAGAAAGAAGAAAAAGAAAAGAATTAGAAGTCAACGTTTAAGTCGTCTTCCACGCCTTCTAGATCGCTAACATCAATGTCTTCCTCTAAAGTGTCTAATCCAGTCAAATCTTGTTGTAAGCCTTCAACTGTAGGTGCATCAGTAGACGTTTGCTGTACAACTGGTTCTTGAGGAACTGCACAGCCAATCACAAAAAAAGCAGTCAAGAAAACAAAAGCTAAAAGTAATTTTTTCATGGGGTAACTCCTGCTACTGGTGCTGGTTCTGTTGTAGTCACTGTAGCTATTGCATCGCCTTTGCCTGATTGTCTAAAACTCTTGATGGCCTCTTGGAGAAGGTCATGTAATTTCTGTAAAGAATCTTTGACAACATTCTTGTCTTCTTGTGTTAATGCCGTTCGTACTACAACAATTTGAGCATCTATAGCCTTCAAGGAAGTTTCAATAAGACTTACTTGTTCAGCAGTTGCGTCACTAGCCTTGATTCGTGTTAACGCTTGTTGTAAAAGAGTTTGTATTCGTTCAGCTTTCTTGAGCATGGATGCAGCTCGTTGTTGATAAGCATCAGCCTTTTTCTCTTTGAAGAGTTGTTTATATTTAACCCAGGTTTCTCTTACTTGAGTCATGACCTTTTTCAATTCTTCACGAGTTTTCGCTGCGTCAATTTGTGTCTTTAAGGATTGTAACTCTGTTAAAGCAGCGTCTATTTTTGTTAGTTGTTCAGTTTGAGTTGCATCAGCAGTGGCTAGTCGAGTTTTCAAAGCAGTAAATGCTTCAATCATGCGATCAACAGTTTTTGTTAAATGTTCTTTGATTTTTGTAAAGGCTTCTCCGCAATTTCCAGTCATGGGTTGATCTGTAATACATTTAGTATCAGCCCCGCATTTAAGGCGGCACTGTATTTTAAGAACATCTGCTGCATCTTTGATCTCATCTTTGCGAGTTTTTGCAGCGTCTAGACGTTCTTGCATTTTTTTGCGAAGTTCCTGACGTTTTTCTTCTATCTTAGTAAGACGTTCATCTAATTTTGCTTCGCGTTGTACTTGTCTCTCTTGTATGCTTTGTTGTCTTTCTTCCAAAGTATTTCGAACACCATATCCCCTACTTTCTTCAGCAAAAGCTATAGACAAAGAACTCAGGAGAAAAAAGGATAAAATAAATATTCCAAAGATTTTTTTCATAAGATCACCCAAAAAAAGAAGGAGAAACTGCTATTTAAAGACTACGCTCGCTGAACAAAGCGAAGTGTTTTCACTTGCTTTCGTGCTTTCTCTAATTTTTTCTCAAAATCTTGCATGAAGGTAGTAATTTTTTCAAGAGCTAATTGTTTTAATTCTGCGCTGGTCATTTTTCCAGATTTATAGGCTTTATAGATTTTTATAAGTTCTGCATCGTCTTCAATAAAATGCTGTTTCAAGAGTTCAAAAACCATATCTTGTTCTGGTATGCCTCCAAGTTTTCGATGTTCTTCCAGAGTTTTTCTGCCGCCAGTTTTAGCTTTCTGAATTTTTCTTGTAAGAGAGTCTATATCTTCAGGAAGACTGATACAAGAGTCAGGAATGGATTTAGACATTTTAAAATCCCCATTCAGTGCGGGAGTAAATTTATGATTGATGGAGCTTAACAAAAAGTATTTCTTGTCTTTGGCTCTGCGAATATAATCTCTTGCTAGGCGTAGATGTGGTGCTTGATCTATGCCTACAGGAATAATCCCAGGCATTCTTTGTTTGAGTTGTGGATAAAGCATGTCCCCTATTTGAGTCACTGAAGCCATAATTCTTGACGGTTCTGCATTGCCATAAGCTGCTCGAAATTCATTCAGAGTGATTTTTTGTGCTGCTTCAAAGCCTATTTTGATGACATCCATGTTCTCTGATTGAAAATAAAAAGTAGTTTTCTTAGGGTCAAGTCCTAAAGCAATATAAGCAGGAATGTGAAAGTCCAAAGCGCGTCTTCTTGCTTCTTCTAAACTAACTCCTCGAGCTGCTGCAGATTCTAAGTCAGCTACAAGAATATAAGTTTCTGCTCCATGATCTTGAAAATAACGTAAGTTTTCTACAACTAATTTATTCCCCAGATGAAGTTTGTCGCCGCTAGGCATAATGCCTGTTAAAGCATAGAAAGGTTTTTTCTTCTTGATGCATTCGGCAATAATCCCAAGATCTTTGCCTGCAAATACTACTCCTCTGCGCATAATGCGATTAGGCTCTGGAAAGAGTGATTGGCTGAAAGCTTCTAGGCCAAATTCAGTAAGAAGTCGTTCATAATCTTCAATAAGCGTTGATCCCCAAGGATCTACTAACACAGTCATGAATAAACAACAAGTAGTGTTCTATTTAAAACTTTTGAGCCAAGAAAGAAGTAACGCAACACTTATAAGAAACAAAAAAAGTAAAGAAAGCAATGGGTGACGAGAAAAAAACAGACGTGTATGCCATAGGAGCTCAAAGAGCATCCAGTGTTATCAAGTACTCCGGTACATTTGATATACTAGAATTATTAGGAGGCATTAAGGGATGGTATGCAAAAAGATATTATGAATTAACAGAAAAAGAGCATTCTGAAGCAGTTAAGTCCTCTGGCAAAGAATTAGTCATTGAGTATGAAGGAGTTAAAAAAGTCACAGAATATGTAACTTTTAAAGCAGTAGTAAAAATTGTTATTTATCGTTTAATTGATGTCTTAGTGGAAACACCCCAGGGAAAAGAAAAGAGGCAACAGGCAGAATTAGATATCGGGGTTAAATCATGGCTAAGTAAAAACTACAAAGACACTTTTAAAAAATCATCAAAAACACAGGAATTCTTTAGGCAAGTCTATGAGCGATTTATTGGAAAAAATCATTTGGATGATCTCAAAACAAAATTAACTAATGAAACATTGATGCTAATGGATGAGATCAAAACAACCTTGCAAGTGCCTAAGAAATAGGAATAGTAAGTTTTATTAAGAATGAGCAGTCTGAACAACCTATGCCAGAAAGAGATTTTGTCGGAGAGATAATAAAATACAGCTTCTCAGGTGTTATTCCCATGGAGGAACTCTATAAGGCTATTTTTAAGTGGGCTAAACTCTATGGATATAAAGTCATAGAAAAAGAGCATAAGACTGCTTTAAGTTTAGAAAGAAAAGATTATGTATTTAATTGGACTATTGAGAGAAAACCAACAGACTATATTAAGTTCAAGATCGATACTGAAGTTAAGGTAAAAAGTCTAAAAGAAGTCAAAACTAAAGCTGCTAAAAAAAAGTACTATAAGGGAGATATTGATTTTATGTTGATTGCTTATTTTGAAAAGGATTATGAAGATGCTTTTGGAAAAAATCCTTTAATTAAGTTCACGCGTGAAGTCTTTGATAAATATCTTACGGAAAGCAAGATGCAAAGGCTCGAAAAAGAGCTGCTCAGAGATCGTGATAAGCTGCTTTCAGAAATCAAGGCATTCTTAGAAGTCCAAAGATTAAAAACTGCTGAAGAAGAAAAATAAAATTATTTAGGTAAACGCTGTTCAAGAGGAGTATAAGTACCATCTACTTGTCTACGAAAAGAAGTTGTCGTTCCATCAGGTTGTTTAATTTCTAGTTTTTGTGGAGCAATTTCCCTTATAGGAGTTTGATCTCTGCCAACTAAATAGCCACCCATAAGTAATGTGGCGGCTAAAAATCCTGAAGTAGTATATCTTCGTAGTCGACTAAGAGCATTCTCTTCACCATATGTTTCTCGTAAAAGAACACCGGTACCAGCACCGACAAGAGCAGAGCCAGCAAGGATTCCAAAAGTCATAAAACCATCGCGATTAAAAACAGTAAGAAGACTAGCAACCGCAATGCCTGTAGCTCCTGGATTAGTAAGTTTATTCTTTCTACCAATATCAGCTGCAGCAACAGTACAAAGAGCAGAAGGAACAACATAAGGAATTGAAGAGGGATTATAAATACAAGTAAGAGTAGTAAATGTTCCAACTGCAAGCCCAGCTAATTTAGAAACTAAATTTCCTTGATCTTGTGTTACTAAAGGTTCAGTTGTTGTCATAGTTGGTTTCTCCTTAATCTGACAAGTCTTAGGGTCAATATATAAATATTCCTATTAACTACTCTAAAGAGAAGACATTTTTCATAAACATAAACTATATATAGGACTGATAACTAAAAAAAGATTAAGCCCGTCATGAGAATACTCAACGGAGTACGGCAAACGCCAAGCAATGAGTTTGGGAGTTAATGCCGGGCAAAATACCTCATATTCGCAAAAACAAGGTCAAATCAAGAAAAAGTTTATATTCATCCCATAAAAAAGAGACAGAATACAAAAAAAAGAGTAAAAGAGTCTTAATTACAAAAGAGAATCGGGAAATATAAGCTAATTCTGAGTTGCCGTTGTGTTTCGAGGTATAAAGAGGTCTTTATCGAAGAAAGACACATTCGAAACAAGTGGAGGCAAATACCATGGGAAAAATCAGCCCAGTCGCAGCAAAATATATGATTCATGCCCAAATTCAAATTGAGGGCGTAGTTGACAGACCAGACGTAATTGGATCAGTCTTTGGTCAAACAGAAGGATTACTAGGTTCTGATTTAGAGCTTAGAGAATTGCAAAGATCAGGAAGAATAGGACGTATTGAAGTAGACTTAGACACCAAAACTGGTAAGTCTGTTGGATACATTATAATCCCTTCTTCTTTAGATAAAACTGAAACTGCTTTGATAGCAGCAGCTCTAGAAACTATTCAAAGAATTGGTCCTTGTAATGCTAAAGTAAAAGTAGACAAGGTAGAAGATGTGCGTACATCTAAGCGTGCACAAGTGATTGAACGTGCTAAAGCATTGCTCAGTCAATTGACACATGGAACTCTACCAGACTCTAAAGATATTCGTGAAGAAGTTGAGCATGCAGTAAGAACTATGGGAATCATTGAATGGGGTCCAGATAGATTACCTGCAGGTCCAGGCGTTGACGAGTCAGAAGAACTTATTATTGTAGAAGGAAGAGCGGATGTCTTGAATTTGTTAAAGGCAGATTTCAAAAACGTTATTGCTCTCAATGGAACATCAGTGCCAAAAAGCATTGCAGAACTCTGTCATAAAAAAACAGTAACTGTATTTGTTGATGGAGATCGTGGTGGCGATTTAATTATTAAAGAATTAAGTTTAGTCACAGAAATTGACTTCGTCACTAAAGCACCAGATGGTAAAGAAGTTGAGGAGCTAGCTAAGAAAGAAATCCACAAGGCTTTACGTTCTCGTGTGGCTATCGAGCAAGTCAAGATGGAATTAAATGGCAACAGAATGTCTGATTCCAAATTAGATCTTGGCCGCGATCGTCCACAAAGAGAAATGAGTGACAGACCTAGATTTGAAGCACGCCCCCCACAACAAGAGCGTCGTGATTTCCCTCGTCGAGAAGAGCGTCGTCCAGAAAGCCGTGATCGCATGGTTCGTTCTGATCGTGGTCCTCAAAGAGAAATACGGGAAGAACGTGCACCTGTACGTCGTTCCTCTGCTCCAAGTAAGTTAGAAAAGAAAGACGCTGACAATTTCAAGAAAATGCTTGATGATTTAGTAGGTACACGTGGCGCTTACATTGTGGATGAAAATGCAAACATCTTAGGAAAAGTACCAACCACAGAACTAACAACAACCATGGAATCTTTAACAGGAAGTATCTATGCTGTAGTTATGGATGGTGCTATCACACAAGATGTTGCAAACAGCGCGCAGGAAGCGCAAGTAAAATTCCTCATTGCCAATGAGTCGCAAGTACGACCAGGCAGTGTACGCTTAAGTATTTTAACTGGAAAAGATCTCCAATAAGCAAAGACAAAGAGGTGAGCTATGGAGTATACACCACGAAAGTGGAGTTTTCTTGCTAAGGTGGCCGTCATTGGCGGCATCCTATTAGCTTTATTTGTAGCAGGATACTATACTGGTTATTTTCCAAAAGAATGTGGTCAAGATAAATTGTGTTTTCAAAAGTATGTAGAAAAGTGCAAACCTGCACAAGTAGCAGTCATCAGAAATAATAATGCTTATCTCTATGCTGTAGGCAATCAGTTAGGAAAAAATTGTGAAGTAAATATCAAGGCACTACGTATGGATGCTGGTGCTCCTCCTGAATTTAAGAACTTAGAAGGAAAAGAAATGAGTTGTAAGATTCCTAAAAAAGAATTAGCAGCAACCAACTTTGATAATTTTGATAATCTCTTAAGTTATTGCCACGGTCCATTAAAAGAGGGATTGTATGAAGTTATTATTCAACGCATGTATTCTTTAGTCGTCAGTCAGTTAGGCGATATTGTAAAAGAAGCGCAAAAAGTGTTGAGAGAAGTATAATACTTACTAACTAGGGATGAATTCTTAAAGTAAAGTATTTATAGAGCTGAAAAGTCGAAAAAGAATATGATAGCAAGAACAGATGCTGTAAGAGATATGTGTGCGGAAATGGGTGGAATTACGGTTGCATTTGAAAAAGTGGAAGCTCGTTTTCTCCAACACACACAACCAAATGGAAAATGTAGAGACTTAGGACAATTAACAGGTAAACTCGCAGAAATACATACACTGGAGCGAGCAGAAGAATTAGTAAGAAGACATCCAGAAACTATGGCTGTGTATTGGTTAGGAGAGAGGACAAGAGAACAAGAGAGAGAATATGCACCTGCTAATGATGGTACTCCTAATATAGTCGTATATAATAACGCAAGAAACCCAATAGGAGAAATAGATATGGTTATGTTAGTAAATGATATTCCTGTTATTGTTGAAACACATATAGCAAAATTTAATAATAGTAAAAGAAATGGTGTTGAACAAGTATTAAAAGAAAGTCTTATTGAGAAGAAAAAAGAACATGTTGCTAAGTTACTTGGAGGTCAGCCAGAAATAATATATGTTATTCCTGAAAATTATCTAGTAAATGTACAGGTGCCAACATTTAGAATTGCAAGATATGTCCATGCTGGAAATCATATTGTACCTTTTCCGATGGATCGTCGTACATGGCGTACATTAGCAGAAAGCGTTGTATTTCAGTTAGTATAAGAAAAAAAGACAGACACGCCAGCAAGTGGATACAAATTACCACTGACAGTTGAACCCTGCACTTTCCTCCCCTTCATTTCCCTGAAAGCGCCAAACATATAGGTTAGGACTGCTTCATTCCTGACCTGATCCGGTTCTCCATATATTCAACCAATCAGGACAAAGGATCGTTGTACGATGCAGGACTGGCAATAATAATCTATGCCTCCTCGCCAGCTTCGGCTCTACCTAAAGTTCGCTTGTAGTAACAGCGTGGAACTAGCACGCCAGCCTAGTCTGTCAGATATGCAAGAGAGAAGGTTCTTTTAAAGGTTTGTGTTAAAGAACAAAAGGTCTGTTTTTTTCTTCCAAACTAATCATCTGTAAAGATTTCCCAATTCCCAATCCTATATGATAAAAAGAATATGCAGAAAGCTTTCCTAAGATATCCCCTAAATAGCTAGTTTGTTTAAATTCAACTTCAACAGCATCTTCAATGTTAGCAAGTTCTTTAGTTCTATTCAATGCTAAGTCTCTGCTGCCAACTTCATCAATTAAACCAAGGTCAACTGCTTCAATGCCTAAATAATAAATACCATTTGCTAAGGAAGCAACTTGTTGTTCATCTAATCCTCTATTGTGTGCTACATCAGCAACAAACACTTTATGAATAGTTTGCATCTTGCCAAGTAACAAAGTTCTTTCTTCATCAGTCATCTGTCTGAATGGACTGCCAACATCTTTGTATTTGCCAGTTTTCAATCCTTCGTAAGTGACTCCATAGTCTTCCATCAATCGAGAGAATTCTAAAAAAGTAGAGATAACACCGATACTTCCTGTTAAGGAAAGTTCATCAGCAACTATATGATCTGAAGCACTAGCAACCCAATAAGCTCCACTGGTTCCTATTTCTCGAATATAAGCAACAACAGGCTTCTCTGAGTTTTTAACAGCTTGAACAATTTCTTTAGAAGCGACAACTGTGCCTCCAGGACTATTAATTTCTAGAAGAATACCTTTGACTGAATCATCTGCTTGAGCTTCTTTGATAAATTGGACAATAGTAGAAGATTGAACAGTAGAAGCAGTAGTAAATCCAACACTGCTCTGACCAACAATAGCGCCTTGAATAGGAATAACTGCAATTTTTTCACGAAAATCAGTCTTGGAAAAAGAAGAGGCTGCATAGCTAACAAACCATAAAACCAGAATAGTAAAAAGAATTTGCCAGAATCTAGACATAGCTAATCACCTCGGTATGTGCAAGAGTTTCTGAGTAGCGTTGAGAAGTATGAGAGAAGAACATATACAAAACATCAGCTAATAACAAAAGACTTGAAAGTTTTGAAATATTACGAAGAAGGCATTGAGAAAAGCGTAAGTGTTTCTGCTCACTAACAATCTTCAAATGGAAAAAATATTTGCCCAGAGTCTGTTGAAAGCGATACTCTAAAACAGTCCAGTAAGCTAGAGAAAGTATAAGTATTAGACAAACTGAAAAGAAAAATTGAAAAGTGTAAGTAGTAGTCTTGAAGGAATTAAACAAATCAGAAAAAGAGGTATAGGAAGTATCAAAAGAGGCTAAAGGAGCAAGTATTAAAGCAAGAATAAGTGCATCAATAACATAAGCCAGAACGCGTTTCCATAAAGGAGCAGGTTGTTCTTTGCGAAGCAATCTTTTTATATCCATCAAGAAAAGAATGAAACATACTATTTAAAGGTTATTACCATGTTCCACGAAGAATTAATACAACAATTGCCAAAAATAAAAACACAGGAAGAATTGACAAAGGCAAAGCTGGCGCTCTCGCATAAGTATCATTTGAAAAATGTTCCGATGAATATGGAGATTCTTTGTCACTTATCACCGCAGCAAATAGAAAAATATAAACCTCTTTTCATAACAAAACCAACAAGAACTATTTCTGGTGTTGCTCCTGTAGCAATTATGACTTCTCCTATGAATTGCCCTGCACAAGCAAAATGTACATTCTGCCCAGGTGGTCCAAATTCCTATTATGGTGACACACCAAAAAGTTATCCTGGTGGATCTCCTGCACATTTGCGAGCAGAAAGAAATAAATATGATCCTTATTTGCAAACTATCAATCGTTTGGAACATTATGTCTTATTAAATCAAGATTTCTCAAAGACAGAAGTAATTATTATGGGTGGAACATTCACAAGTTATCCTCTGCGTTACCGACATGAGTTCATTATGTATATGTTAAAAGCAATGAATGATTTTGCTGACATGTTCTGTAAACCAACATTTAATGTCTTAAAATTTAGAGAGTTTTTTGAACTTCCAGCAGATGTTAAAGATGTAGAGCGAACAAAACGTATCCATGAAAAGTTGCTCAAGCTCAAAGAAACATCCACAGTAGAAAAAGAGCAGAAGAGAAATGAAACAAGTGCTGTTCGTTGCCCTGTGCTCTGCATTGAAACACGTCCTGATTGTTCTTTACCCGTGCATATTGATGATATCCTTAAGTTAGGATGTACTCGTGTTGAATTAGGTGTGCAAAGTCTCTATGACAATGTATTACTAAAAGTAGAGCGAGGTCACGATAATCAAGCAACTATCGATGCAACACAACGATTAAGGGATAGTTTTCTAAAAGTTGGTTATCATATGATGTTAGGTCTTCCAGAATCCACACAAGCTTCTGATATCAGTATGTTCAAAGAGCTTTTCGAAAATCCAGCATACAAACCAGATGCACTCAAAATCTATCCGTGCCTAGTTTTTAAAGGCACAAAGCTCTACCAGCAATGGGAAAACAAAGAATTCCAGCCTATAGATGCGCATGAAGCAGCGCAAAGAATTATTGAAATAAAACAATATGTGCAACCCTATTGTAGAATCATGCGCGTCCAAAGAGATATTCCAACTTACATGGTAGAAGCAGGTGTAGAAAAAACAAACTTACGACAAGAAATTTTTGAGTTAATGAAAAAAAAGAAAATAGTCTGTCGTTGTATCCGTTGTCGTGAGCCAAAAGCTATGGATGTTGAATGGAAAAATGTCAAAATGCAGAGATATGACTATGAAGCGGCTCAAGGAAAAGAAATATTTTTGTCTTTTGATGATAGAAAAAACGATAAAATTTTAGGATTCACTCGTTTGCGCATTCCTTACAAGCCCTATCGTCCAGAAATCACAAAAAAAACAGCAGGTATTCGTGAAATTCATGTCTATGGTGCAGCAGTGCGTGTTGGTCAGAAAACACTGAAAGACGTGCAGCATCATGGTTTAGGAATGCAGTTAATGGAAGAAGCAGAAAAAATAGCTCAAGAGGAATTTGATTGTAACAAAATGGTTGTGATTGCAGGTATCGGTGCAAGAGAATATTTCAAAAAGAAATTAAACTATAAGCAAGATGGTCCGTATGTCAGTAAAAAATTAAAATAAAAAATTAAGAAACTTTGCCACAAATAACGTAAGCTCTTGTTGTAATAGATCCTGGACCCCATTGCTGACAGTACCATCCCCGTCTATCATCAGTAAATCGAGTTTGATGCATTTCTGTTCCCTGTGAATTTGCTTGACAACCTCCGCCAAGAACTATATAACCGGGATCGCAATCAACTCGTGCTTCAGTGCCTGGTTGTGCAGCACTTTCTTTATACACAACTAAGTTAGGACTTAATTTCTCTGTAGACCAAGATAATGCAGATGCTACTGCAACATCACTCATTCCCCATCCGGCACTAGAAGGAATAGCCGCACATAAGGGATTTTGTGGATTAGCTGCGCAGTTCGGAGTAGCACCTTCAACTTCTCCGATAGTATGCCCCATAACTTGAGGATTATTGCTTCCATAGGCAACTACAATACTAACAGCAGAAATAACTAAGATAAGTAACCAAACATATTTTTTCTCAATAGTGATATTGATTTGCATTTTTCCCTCCTATGAACAAAATATTAACATATTAACATCTACGTTTCCAGTATAGGGGCGTACTTGGATATCCATTATTGTATAATGGAATGTGTCTGCATCTACAATAGTTCCCATAACAGGCACAAAAACTGGACCATACTCATCACTACTGCTCCAAGGCATTCTCTTGGCTGTTAAGAATACTTGATAGTTTGCATTAGGACAGGCAGGTGAAAACGTAAATTCTTGGCGAGCTTCAGCACCTTGAACAGAAACTGTTTGTGAAGCTATACGCATTTGTCTACCATTAAGACGTTGACTATCCCAAGCAATTCCAGCCCATCCAGCTACTACACCTAATCCCCAATTAGAATTACGAGGACCAGTACAGACATTATCGCCAGAAATAAGTGGATTAGCACAAGTAGGAACAACACCTTCAATTTCTCCAAAGTTATGTCCCATAACTGGCGGATTGGTGCCTCCGTAAGCAACAACAAAGCCAACAGCTACAACTGCCAAAACCAAAAACCACAAATGTTTTTTCTCAATGTTAATATTAATTTGCATCGTTTATTTCTCCTTTAAGCAATAAAAAGTTATGCTACAACCAGGCACATCCGGACATGACGTGTCTCCAGCAAATGCTGCGCCACAAGTAGTGGACTGAACTGAAGTTAACTCATACCCCTGAGTCTGGCAATAGGCAGTAATTGCCCGCAAACAACCCTTATATCCTTGAAAACCACCGCGATCATTATTTCCTGTATAAATATTAGTATATTGTGCTAAACTCGAGATCTGAAAAGGAGCACTGGGTGTAAAAATAGTGTCTTGTGAACCATAAGTATAGCGTCGTCCTTCGATAAGTTGTTTGCCACTTAAATAAGTTGCAGCTTGTGTATTCATCACATCAATAACTTTCTGATCTACTCCATCAACTTCTCCGATAGTATGTCCCATAACTGGTGGATTATTGCTTCCATAGGCAACTACAATGCCAACAGCAGAAATAACTAAGATAAGTAACCAAACATATTTCTTTTCAATGCTTATCTTGATTTCCATTGCACACCTCTCCTAAATGAGTAGAAGATTATTAATAAAACTATGGTTATTAAAAAGTTAGACCAAGTAAAGACTGGGAAGTTTTCTCCTTCTTGAGAATTGACACAAGTTTCAGTAAGTGGATATCCTGCACAGCTGCAATGAGTTCCCCCTTGAAGAACAGTACAAGTACGAGTTTGTTGTCCACCAACACAAGGAGACAAAGGACGATTATAAGTACAAGTAGGCGATCTGCAAGTAAATGCTCCGCGGTCGCAAACAGTTTGTACTCCATTAGCGTTGCTGCAAGGTAAAGGATTACTCAAGACTTTGCAACCACTAGGTCCAGTTAAACAGAAGTAGGATTGTGTAAGATCACTTTGACAAACCATAAATGTTGCAGGTACTCCTCTACATAAAGGATGATCTTCACAACTTTGTCCATTAGTATTGATTTCTCGTCTGCAAGTAGAAGAACAACCATCACCACTGACAGTATTATTATCGTCGCAGCGTTCATTATTGCTGCCTTCTACAATGCCATTGCCACATTGTGCTGCTGGTTGTGATTGAACAGTAAGTAAAGCATTTTGTGGAGACGCAGTTTGTACTTGTGAACTGCCTCCTGTGACAGTGACTTGGAAATAGTAATGATTAGATCCATTCAAGAAATATTCTGTAATCCAAGTACTCGATGCTGTAGCACTAGTACTATTAGCAAAAGTTGCTGGTTGAGGTGAGGATAAAACTAAATTATTATTGTCTCTGTCAAAGACTTGGAAGTGAGCGATTTTACCTTGACAGTCAGCGCTGCCAGTAACAGTTAAGTCTACAGATTCTCCTTCTAAGGCGCTTGTTCTGCTCCAACTAGCTGCTAGATTGCTACATTGTTGGCGATAAGGACAATTATCATCTGCAACAAGAACAGAACAGGAATCATTAATAAATAAATCACAGACATCTCCAGCACCATCACCATCAGTGTCAAGCTGGTCAGCATTAACAGTAGTCCTGCAATTATCAGCACATTGAAGAAGGTTTGAATGTACTCTTGGATCACAAGGAGTGTTAACTAAACTGCCTAATCCAATATCAAAGACACCATCAGTATCAGTATCAGGTCTATACTGTCCTCCACCAGAAACAGTACCGTCAGAGCAACACAAGTCAACAGAATAAATACCACAATCAGATACATGAGCATTCGTTTCCGCAGAAAGTGAAGCTACACATCTCCAGGTAGGTCCTAAAGTAGAGCATTGTCCTTGTGGTTGTGTGCTGCAAGTGATATTGCCAAAACAAGCACGCTGTTGGTAAGCAGTAAATTCTTTCTTTTCAACATGAGCATTAACAGTATCAGATAAACGAAGAACAACATTGGTGCCTGCAGTATTACATTGTCGACTTGTTGCTCCTTGACCATCCCAACAAACAGCATAAGTATATTGGGTTTGAGTTGCTAAAGCTGCATGAGCATTGTTAGATCCAGAAACACGAAAAAGAATCTTGTCTGTAGAACATTGATCACTGATAGCTTGTCCTGTAGGGGAAGATATTTCGAAGGGAGCATCAAGATCATAAACAGAACTGGCTAAATAACCAGCTAAGAGTACTAAAAAAACTGGTCCTAAGACTCTGAGCTCAACACGCATACATTTTCCCTCTCTTGAAGAAAGCAAGCTTCTTATTATTTATAAAGCTTTGTGTAAAGAGGGCTTTAAAACCAACAAAATACAGCACAATGTTTATAAAGCCTCAACGCAAAAAATGAAGTATGACTAAGAGAATTGGTGGTTTCAGGAGAAAAACTAGACATAAGCTACAAAAATCTCCACGAACCAAAGGAAAAATCAGTATCAGAAGATATCTCCAGCAATTTAAAGTAGGAGATCACGTCAATTTAGTAGCAGAGCCCGCAATCCAAACAGGTATGTATTTCCCTAGATATCATGGTCGAACTGCTTTAGTTATTGGAAAACAAGGAGAATGTTACAAAGTGCAAATTGAAGATGGTAGTTTACAAAAAACATTAATTGTCCATCCAGTACACTTACGAGGAGCCAAGTAACATGACTGAAATTGAAATCGTTAGCGAAAAACCATTGACACTTCCTGAAGTAAAGGAAATGCTTAGTGAAATTAAGAAAAGTACAGAACTTGGGTTCCGTGCTAACAAAACCACAGAGTATACAGAACTATTTGTGAAACAAAAGCCAAGTGAAGCTGCAGAAGTAAAGAAAAAAATAGAAGAACTTAATATCATGCGTCTCAAAGATAAAGTGATTGCAAAGATCATAGACTTAGCACCGACAGATGCAGAAAGTCTCAAGATGATTTTAGCAACTGAGAACATTACAGTAAAACAAGAAGACCTAGGTAAGATTTTAGAATGTTTAAAGTAACTCAAGCTCAAAAATTCGAAGAACAGGACTGTGGAAAAAATGGAAAAACGACCATCGAGAGAAGAGAAAGCAATGGTGCTCGACTTTTTACCAAATGGATATCCATTCGACACGCGTCCTGCGCATATAAAAACACCAATAGCACAAGCAATTGGTAAAGAACACTTCGTACTACTAGAGCTCGTTCCTAAAAAAGGAATTTTCTTGCAACCTAATGAAGACGTCTATATTGGTGAAGGGAAACGAGATAAAATTCATCACATTACTGGTAAATTAGAGTTTGATAAATTAACGCAGACAGCACAGTCATCTTTAGAAGAATTTATTGCTTTGCGAGTGAAGCAAAATGAAAAACGTTTTGTTGATTTTTTTAATACTGCAGGTCCCATTAACATGCGTCGTCATCAGATGGAATTAATTCCTGGTATTGGAAAAAAACACATGTGGGAAATCATAGAAGAAAGAAAAGTAAAGCCTTTCGAGAGCTTTGAAGACATGCAAAAAAGAGTCAAGCTTTTACCAGATCCTCAAAAAGCAATCATCAAACGTCTGTTGATGGAAATCAAAGGCGAAGATAAGTACACTCTCTTTGTAGGTAACTAAGCGTGAAAAAAGTAATAGTAGTGCACAGATGGGATGGAAGTCCAAGCGCGGATTGGTATCCCTGGTTAAAAGAAGAAGTAGAGAAGAAAAATATTCAAGTGTTTATTCCTGAGATACCAGATCCAAGTAAACCAAAAATAGAAAAGTGGGTTTCGTTTCTAAAAAAAGAAATAAAAGATATAGATGAAGAAACTTTTTTTGTGGGTCATAGTATTGGTTGTCAAACTATTATGAGATATCTAGAAACAGTAGAGGAAAAAACAAAAATTGGCGGAGTGTTGTTCGTTGCTGGTTTTTTTACATTAAATAAATTAGAGACTGAAGAAGAAAAAACAATAGCGAAACCATGGCTGGAAAGACCTATTAATACAGAAAAAGTAAAAAAGAGAGTAAAACAAATAAGAGCTATCTTTTCTGATAATGATCCATTTGTACCTGTAAGTAATGCTAAACAATTTCAAGAGAAACTAGGTGCAAAAACCCTCATAGAGAAGAAGCAGGGGCATTTTAATGATGACACAGCACCCATAGTATTGAAAATTCTTCTAGAAATGATGCAATAAAGCCAAAAGGAGAAAGGTTTTTAAAGGCATTTTTGTCCCAAACCATCATGGCTGACTTTAAAGAATTAATTCGTGTTGCAAGCACAGATATCCCGGGTAAAAAGAAGCTCTATTATGGCTTAACAAACATTCATGGTATCAGCTACAGCTTTTCTAACGCATTATGTCTCACACTCAATTTGGATAAAAATAGAAAAATAGGTTCTTTAAACGAAAAAGAAATCAAAGACATTGAAACATCCATCAGTCACCCAGAAAAAATCCCTGCTTGGGTAAGAAATAGAAGAAAAGAAACTGAAACTGGTGCAGACGTGCATGCAATAGGTTCTAACTTAAAATTAATGCAAGAATTTGATGTACGTCGTTTGAAAAAAATCAGAAGTTATCGTGGTATGCGTCATGCGCTTGGTCTACCAGTGCGTGGTCAAAGTACTAAAGCACACTTCAGACATGGCAAAGTTGTCGGTGTCGTGAAGAAAGCAACAAGAGTAGCTGCTGCAAAAGCAGATACTGGAAAGAAGGACGCAGGTAAGAAATAACATGGGAGATCCAAAAAAAATCCGCGCCAAGTATTCTGGCCCATCTCATCCGTGGCAGCGTAAGCGCATTGAAGATGAAAAGAAAATTCTCGGTTCTTTTGGTTTAAAAAATAAAAAAGAAATTTGGAAGATGCAATCTCGATTGCGTAGTTTCAAAGCACAAGCCAAATCATTAATTTCAGGCACAGATGCTCAAAGTAAGAAAGAAGAAGAAGCACTGTTAGCAAAATTATATAACATGGGTATAATTGAACAAGGTGCTAATATGGATGCTATTCTAGAATTAACTCTTGCAGACATGCTCAAGAGACGTTTACAAAGTATGGTATGCAACCAAAAATTAGCGCAGTCCATGCGTCAAGCAAGACAGTTCATTGTACATGGACATGTCACTGTAAACGGAACCCTTATTGACATTCCTTCTTACTTAGTAAAGAGAATAGAAGAGCCTGCAATCAAGTTCCACGAAACATCAACCTTAAAAGATCCAGAACATCCAGAAAGAATCAAAAAGAAAAAAGAACGCCCAGTACAAGAAAAAAGAGAGCGTCGTGATCCAAGAAGAGGCGGTAGAAGAAGATAATGACTCGAGACAATAATCGTTGGGGTATTGCATACATTTATTCTAGTTATAATAATACTATTATTCATATTACTGATATCACAGGTGCAGAAACTATTGCTAAGGGATCTGGTGGCATGATTGTTAAGGCTCACCGTTTAGAAGGATCTCCAACAGCAGCAATGGGTGCAGCTAAAATGGCAGCAGAAACTGCAAAAGAAAAAGGCATTAATGCTATTCATGTCAAGATCAGAGCTCCAGGTGGTCATAATGGGCCAAATAGTCCAGGACCAGGAGCACAAGCAGCAGTACGTGCATTATCACGTTCAGGATTGCGCATCGGAGTCATCGAAGAAATCACTGCCACACCAACAGATCGTTGTAGAAAAAAAGGCGGAAAGCGAGGTCGCAGAGTATAACCATGGATCTTAAAATAATCAAAAAGGATAAAGAAAAAACAATCTTCACTCTAAATGGAATTAACCCGGCAATGGCAAATACTATTCGAAGATATATAATTGAACAAGTGCCTACCTTAGCAATTGAAGAAATAGATATGAGCAGAAATGACTCCGCGCTCTATGATGAAATGGTTGCATTGCGTTTAGGTCTTGTTCCATTGACTACAGATTTAAAATCCTACAATAAAAAAGAAGAATGTAAATGCAAGGGTGCAGGTTGTGCTTCTTGTCAATTAGTATTCTCCTTTAAAGGCAAGGGCCCTGGTACTGTATACTCAGATGCAATTGAAACAAAAGATCCAAAAGTCAAGCCAGCAATTCCAAAGTTGCCTATTGTTAAGCTCTTAAAAGATCAAGAAATAAAAGCAGAAGGAATTATTGTATTAAACAGTGGTAATGTACATACAAAGTTCTCTCCAGGATTACTTACTTATCGCGGTTACCCATCGATCAAAGCAGGGAAAAATGCGAACATCAAAAAAGCAGTAGAAGAATGTAAAGGTGCACTCGTTGCAAAAGGTTCTTCTGCAGAAATCAAAGATATTGTTTCATGGAATGAAGCTTATGAAGAAATCTGTGAAAAAAATGGTTTAGAGATAGAATACAGTGACGAAGAATTCATATTCACAGCAGAAGCTTGGGGGCAATTATCAGTCAAAGAGATGCTCTTAGAAGCGATGAAAATTTTCGATGAAAAATTAGGAGAGTTCAATAAGCTCATAAAAAAGCTTAAATAACCTCTTCAGTCCCACACCGTATCTTGCGGATATGCCGGAGCGGTCAAACGGGCTAGCTTGAGGTGCTAGTGGCTTAGTGCCTGCGCAGGTTCGATTCCTGTTATCCGCATTTCACAATCAACAATGGTAAAAATAACTGGACCAACAAACCCAAATTTGAAGCGCTTGATTCGCGCTTTGAAAACTGCCTCCAATAAGGAAGGCGTAGATATTTGGGATAAGGTTGCGGCAGAATTAGAAAAGCCAACAAGAGTACGAAGAGAAGTGGATATTGCACGTCTCAATCGCGTAACCAATGCAAAAGAAGTTGTTGTTGTCCCAGGAAAAGTTTTGGCAACAGGCGACATCGATCACGAAATAACTGTAGCTGCATGGAACTTTTCTGAAGCTGCAAAGAAAAAAGTCAAAGCAATCACCATTGAAGAATTACTCAAACAAAATCCAAAAGGAAAAAACGTAAAGGTAGTTTGTTAACATGACATTACAAAAAAGATTAGAGCAATTGACTAAAGAAGTAACAGACATAGTAAGATCTAGTGAAGATCATCCAACAAGAGATCAAATTATTGAAGAAATGGTAGAGATGCATGGCGCGGTATTCGCAGTTCCTGCCGCTGAGACTCCAATTGCAGTATTCAAAAGACAAGTCGCATCTACAATTCGTAATCTTGTTGCGCAAACAATTTTTCAAGAATATGAAATGCATGGGAGTAAAGTATACAGCATGCGATCAATACAGCAGTCTAGTACAGCACAACCAGTTACAGGAGAAACATATAGAACACCATGATCATCGACGCAACAGATTTAATCTTAGGAAGAATGGCAGCACAAGTAGCAAAGCGTGCAATCCTAGGTGAAGAAATCTCAATTATCAATGCGGAAAAAGCTGTTATCACAGGAGATAGAAAAGGCGTTCTAGAAAAATACAGACATCGTGCAGTCTATCAAGGTCAACCAAAAACAGGTCCGTTCTTCTTTACAAAAGAAAACTTGTTTGTAAAGCGTGCTATTCGAGGTATGGTTCCTCATAAAAGGCCAAAGGGAAGAGACGCGCTCAAAAGAATTAAATGTTATATCGGTGTTCCAGATGAATTCAAGGATAAAAAGACAGAAACATTGTCCGGTGTCCACGTCAGTAAAATGCAAAATCTTAAATACATTTCAGTGAAAGAAATATGTCACCTCTTAGGTCGAAAAGATCCTCGTGAACAATGAGTAAAGTAACACACACCTCTGGAAAGCGAAAGCGTGCCATAGCGCGTGCTACCATAGCTGAAGGAAAAGGTATAGTTCGCATTAACCATCAACTCTTAGAAACTTACGAGCCAAGAATGGCGAGAATGCGCATCATGGAACCGCTTATGTTGGGTGCTGAAATTGCGAAAAAAGTAGATATTGACGTCGATGTTATTGGTGGCGGCCAGCAAGGACAAGCTGACGCGGTGCGTCTTGCGATCGCAAAAGGATTAGTGCAATTCTCAAAGAGCAAGCAATTAAGACAAGACTTTTTACAATATGATAGAAACCTTTTAGTAGCCGATGTAAGGCGCAACGAACCTCATAAACCGAACGATTCTAAGCCACGTGCAGCCAGACAGAAGAGCTATCGCTGAACAGTAGTAACAAATTTATTTTTTTGTAATTTGTATTTACGATTATTATTTCCGATTAAATGCATAAATCCTAAGTGTTCCAAATTATTTTCTTTGCGAACTCTTTTAATTACAGAATCACTTACTCCAACTTCTTTACGTATCTCAGAAAATTTAACTATAGAATTTTCTTTGTAGATCTGAATAATTCGTTGGATTTTTTCTTCAGGTATTTTACATAAGGACTTATTACTCTTCTTGATTTTATATTTTTTACAGATTCGAGTAATAGTAGCT
Organism: Candidatus Woesearchaeota archaeon; assembly: GCA_018302985.1. GTDB lineage: Archaea > Nanobdellota > Nanobdellia > SCGC-AAA011-G17 > UBA489 > JACOVP01. The sequence continues at coordinate 57,648 of JAGVZA010000001.1, forward strand.
TCATGAACTTGAAAATGTTCAGCTAGTTTTTTATGAGATAAATGTAAATTATTACGAGCAAAATCTGCAATTTCTTTGCGAAGAGGCTCTGGTGTTGGTTTTTTAGCTCTTTTTCCAAGATCATTAGCTCGTAAAACTCTATTGACTTTTATAGGACTTATTCCTAATTGTTCAGCAATAGTTACTGTTCTCGTTACTCCAGCATTATAAAGTTCTACAATTTTAGCAATCTTTTCCTGAGGAATTCTGTGTGGAATATACTCTCCTTTAGGTCTAAAATAAGGTGTTTCATCACGAATATTTGGATATTGTTTCATCATTGTGCAAAATTTAGCATATTTTTCATGTGATAAAGTCATTAATTGCTGTAGAAGAAGTTGAATATTATTTTTTCGTTTAGATATGACTAATTTATCTCCAGGATATTTGATACTGTCTACTTCTAATTTTTTAAGAGATTGATAATAGATTTCTTTTTCATCTTCTTTAGAAACAGATATATGAACACGATACTTTTTATCCGTTTTTGATAACTCTACACAACCCTCTCCAGCAATAATACCCCTCATAAATCCCCTAATAAGTTCTTTATCAAAATTTAAAAGCTTTTCATAAGTAATTTTCTTGATAAAATGTTTGAGAATGTCACTAAAAAGTTTATTTTTATACTCCAGAACTAGCGTACCATAGTCATGGAATGACAATATTTTATTTTGTGTATAGTTTTCATTAACATAGGTAACTTTCTTTGGATAGGACTTTTCAAGAGATGTTTTTGTTCTTTGCAGCCAATGATTGACAGCTTTAGTTTCAACTTGCTCTCTGTAGGTTTGATCTACAGGTTCATTAATGTTCAGCTTAATACTCCATCGCCAAGTGTCATAGGGCAGATTAAAGACATCAGTAAACCATTGCATAACTTGATTGATAATACAATATTCATGATTGGGAAAAGAAAGATTTCCATTAGGGGTTTTACCCATTTCAGCTTGTAAAAGGCCTAAAACTTCAAAAGTTTCTTCAGTTTGAGGAATATATCGAGGTAGAGTATAGGAGTACTCTTGAAATCCTGTACCGCTAGGAGCAATAGCTTCTAGGTGATAATTAACCATAATATGGCTTTCATCAAGTATAATATTGAGAGGGTACTCTACTCCACCTTCAGTCACGATACTTTCAGGCAGATATTCCAAGACATCTAGATATTGTTGTTGCATCCATCAAAAATCATGCAGATATTTAAATACCTTTCAGGGGTCTTTGAGAAGTAAACTACTTTTCTAATATCTATTTAGAAGTTTTCCGGAATTTTCGGAAGAGTTCCGGATTGTTTTGAGAAATTTTTCTATATTTAATATGTAGTTGAGGGGGAAAGGATATTAAGATTTTTTTCTAGAGAATATTTTACTCGGTCTTTTTTGAGGTCTACTCTTGCGATAAATCCAATAGACAACAAGTCCAATTAAAATCCAGAAAAGTATTGTTATGGGATGAAACTTAGATCCTTGTATCCCTTCTACAAATCCTTTTAAAGCAGCTATGACAATAAAAATGAGAAAGAGTATTTTTAATAGTCGAGAAAATCTGCCTTTTGCTAAGGGATATCTTCCTTCTTCATGAGTGCATGCCCAGATTAACGCAATGATCCAGCCTATAATCGTCCAGCCTAAAGTAAAATTTAATACAAATATTGCCAAAGTATTCTTTTTTGCTCTGGAATAGCCTATAATAGTTGGAAGCAAATATATACCTAGTAAAAACAGTGATTGAATAATTAATTCTTCATTCATCGGTTCCCTTCGTCACATAAAACATTGTCTTTATTGCATAACCCATTAATAAAGTAAGGTTTACCAGCTTCCCATCTGTCATAATTGTAATTTTTACCAATAGGTCCCCATTTAAAATAATCACAAGCACCAGCTTTAACTAAAGTTTGAGAAGGGTTAACAATCACTTGAAAGGTATCGAGAAGCTTATTTTGTTTATACAATCCTATATTAGCTATAAGTCCTGCACCTTCCAAATCTTCTTTTCCTATATTACACACATCTCCTATAAGATAATAGTGTATAATAGGTTCTTGGTTTAACAGTTTGAATGCTTGTGCGTTAGGCATCTCATCGATAATATTAACATTTTTAACTTCTAGAAAGTCCATATAACTCTTAAGTTGTTTATTTTGTGTGTTTAAGACGTCTGTTTCTTGTTTTAATTCTACGGGCGATTTTACGCTTGGTTTAATCTCTTCAGAAATTGGTTGTTGACTAGAAGAGTTTGAAAAAAGATCTTGTACTCCGTTAAAAATAAGAAAAAGAGCAAATATAGTTCCTATAACAAACCAAAATCCTTTTTTCTTTTCTTTACTCATTCTGTCTAACGCTTCCTCTACAATCTGCAACTTCATCAGTAGCGACAAGGCCTTTTAGTTTATCACAATATTTTTCATTTTGCCATTCAGTAGCGAGTTGAAACCAACAATTGAATAGTTTCTCTTTATCTTGAACCTTTTCACAATATTCAGGCAAATTATAAGTTTTTGCATATTCTTTTTCACATTCATCAGTCCATTTATAGACTAAAGGAGCTTTAAAATATTGAGGAGGGTATTTTGCCTTACATTCTTCAAAAAACTGTTCCCAAGGAACTGCTTTTGGTGCTTGTTTCTTTTCTACTGCCATGAGCACTCTTTCTTCTTTCACACGTGGATCAGAAATAGTAATATCCCATTCTCCATCTGCTTTAATGTCAAGAATATAATCATCTTGATAGTCGATAGTGACTAATTTCTCACCAGAGTATTTGCCTATATCATTTACTAATAAACTAATCCGATCGCCTTGGCTATCTAGTAACCAAATAGCAAAATTAGCTCTTCCACCATGCAACATTTTGAACTTTAAAAGACCTGGTGTTGCATGAAAGAAATCTGATACTTTGTCCCCTCTACCTCTAAAAACAATAGACTGAAAAGTTGCTTCTGTTGCTTGTTGTTTTTGCGAATTGTCTCCTAGATTTTTACTATCTTGAACGATTTGTTGATTATTTACTGGGGTAGTATTACAAGCGGAAATAAAAAAAACAGTTATTAAAATTAAAAGATAACTTTTTTTCATTTTAACGCTCCTTCCTAATAAGAGCCATTAATCCACCAACTAATAAAAGTGCACCTGGAATTATATAGAAAGCACTAATGCTAATTACTCCACAAACTGCTGCAATAGTCATAAACCAGCCAGCCATTTTAGTTTTATGTTTAACAATAGAAGCACCAATAATTCCTAAAATCGAAAAAAGAATTGCTGAAAACCCAAGCCAAAGGACTTCGTTCCCCATACCAAATGCAGCACTTACTCCTCCAAAGAGTAAACTCAGTAAACCAAAGAAAATGCCAAAAACACCTCCGATAAGTCCTAAGGTGAATTCTGCAGTTCGTTTTATCATCCTAATCCCATAGTTCTTTCATTCTTTAGATCTATAAATCTATGCAACAATATTGTGGAATATAGCTATATAAAGTTTTCTACAATATTGTGGTATGTCAAAAAGGACTATCCAAGAGGTAAGAAAGGTTATTCTTGAAGTTCTCAGTGATGGTAAAGAGCATGCTTATGGAGATATAGAAAGAAAAGCGAATACTAATTGGCAGACAGTAAGAGATCATTGTAAGGATTTAGAGTTGTTTGGAGCTGTTGTTATTGCTGGTAATAAGGTGAAAATAACAAAGCAAGGACGAGAGATTTTAAAGAAGTTGTAGTTATCTATATGAATATATATGTTCCAGTATCTGTTTACTTCTCAAAGACCCCCATGAGATATATAAAGCCAAGTCAGTTCTTAGTTGTATCAACCCGGAGGTGACCTTTATGGCGCTCAAAGTATTCAGATTACATCGTGAAAAAGGACCAGCCTATCCATTGGCTAAGGTCATCGGTGAAGACTTTATTATTATAGGCAAGGAAGAGCTGCTAGTCAAATCTTAGTCGAACAGAGACTTTCCTGGGGGGTTGCTCTTCCCCTATCTTTTTCTAAAAAGAAACCTTTAAAAACCATATAAAAGTCAATGAATATATGATTATCCCTATTCGATGTTTCAGCTGTGGCCGCCCAGTAGCCCATCTCTGGGAAGCTTTTAATGAGCGAGCAGCCAAAGGCGAAGACAAAGGAAAAGTAATGGATGATCTAGGCTTGGAAAGATACTGTTGCCGAGCATTATTCTTAGGCCATGTTGACTTAATCGACGTTGCCTCCAAATTTAAGAAAGCATAAGTAAAGCTTTTATAGACACTCTTCTCTGTTAGTTATATGGTTAGAGTAGATGCTAAAAAATCACATCACGATTTAAAACAGTATAAATATCTGGGAATAATAACTGCTTTGTATATTACTTTTCAACTTGTTGCTGATGTAACTGCTGGAAAACTAGTGCAACTAGGAATCTTCACAGTGTCTGCAACTGTTCTTTATTTTCCATTTACCTATATATTCGCTGATTGTTTAACTGAAGTATATGGTTATGCGAAGGCAAGAAGTGTCATATGGATGGTTTTTTTCAGCTCTGTAATTGCGGGTTTAATTTATTCACTTGTAGTTATATTACCTCCCGCTATAGGTTTTGATGCAAATGAAGCTTACACAAGAGTCTTAGGACAGGTTCCAAGAATACTTATTGGTGGATGGATAGCTGTATGGGTTGGAGGAATCATAAATGACTACACTTTGGCAAAAATGAAAATCTGGACTCATGGAAAGCATCTATGGGCAAGAACAATTACATCTACAATCTTCGGCGAAGGTGCAAATACTATTCTTTTTTTCACAATTGCTTTGTCTGGAATTATACCTAAAGAGTTACTCATAGCCTCTATTCTTTCAGGATGGCTTATCAAGGTAGCAATAGAAGTTATCATGACTCCAGTGACTTATTATGTTGTTAGAAAACTCAAGAAAGCTGAAAATGAAGATCACTACGATTACAATACGAACTTCAATCCATTAATAATAAAGCCTCAATAAATAGATTTTTAAATTCCAGCTAGTGCTCATAATAAAAATGAGAGATGATATATGGTTGCAAACGAGGTTTGATCAGATCTGGAGTCTGTTCTTTCCTGAAGTAGAAAAAAAGAATGTCTATATCCGTTGGAAAGGAAAATGGAAGAATAAATTTGGCCATATTCGAACAACCAAGAAAGGATCAGAGATAGTCATCAATAAGTTATTCAAAGATTTGCGCGTTCCAGAAGATATTATCAAATTAACCATTGCTCACGAAATAGTCCATTATATGCATGGTTTTCATTCTCATTTGCCCAAGCTGTACAGTCATCCACATAAAGGCGGTGTCGTAGATAAAGTCTTGATCCAAAAAGGATTCGCCTATGCATTGAAACAAGAAAAACCTTGGTACAAAAATGAATGGTTGCAACTGTACAGGGAATTGTGCCCAGAAAAAGCAGCGCGTCCAAGAATTATTCGACGTCGTTCTATGTGGTCAGTCTTATTCAAATGAAATATCCAAACATACTCAATCTAGAAGTAGGAGACCATATTACTCTAAAGAAGAAAATTTATGAAGTTATGAAATGTGGTAGTGATTGTCTCTACATAGTTGATGAAAATGACTTGAAACCAATAGACTATACGGAGCTCAGAGAGATAACAAAAAGTACAGAAAAACAAACTCTTGATCTGCGATATTATAAAAAAACAAAAGAATATATGCTCTTTAAAATAGTTGAAGATGTAGCTGGAAAGAGGTCGTTCACCTTTATCAGTAAAATAGAAAAGAAAGCTATAAAACTAAGTAAAAAATTATCGAAATAAAATTCTAGTGTGATGCTTGCAGCTAAAACAACTAATCACTAATTTTTTATCTCTAATCCGCACAGTGCAATTCTTTCCGCTTTGTAAATACCTGTAACAATGATGGCAAAATCTTCTTTTCAAAGACTTAGGAAGAGGAGTCCTATGTTTCATGCTTAATCGCCTTGCCATGTGCACATACCTGTTGCTTCTTTCAGGGTGTAAAGTGAAAGATTGAGATGCTTGCTCAAACAGTTGTCCAATGCGTTCTAAAACAAGAGTATTACCTGAAGAGGTTGGTCGTGCCATCAAGAAAAGAGAGAACAGAAGTATAAAAAGATAATGTAAGAGGTAGAAAACGTTATAAATCTCCAAGAGGACGCTAAAGAAACATGAACAAAACAATTTGGATACTGCTAATAGGGCTTATAGGAATCGTAGGATGCAACTCAAATTCTTCAAGTCAAGAGTATACTTTTGCAGCCCAATTTGCTGAATTGCAAGCCTTAGATCAAGAGTTTAACGCTTCTTTTAAGTTGGAACAGTTAGACAGAACTATGGTTCCTTTAGAAAATATAGATTCTTTATTGGAGCAACTAGAAAAAAAGAAAAAAGAAATAGAAAAACAAACTGCTACAAACGACACAGCAGCAATTCTAGCATTTATTGAAGTACGAAGACTCATGCTATCGTCTCAGAAAATGTTCCAATTAGGAAAGAGAATAGGAGATATAGGATTAGTTACTGATAAGAAAGGATATAGCTGTTCCGAAGTAAAATATATCTTAGACGCTGCCTATTATTTCAATGAGTCTTGGGTCTACGGTATACAAGCACAAAGCAAGCTCGATGATGTTCTATTTGAGTTTAGAGATCTCCCAGAAGTGCAAAACTTGATAGGAGTTGATGACAATAAAACTGCATTCTATCTTTCTCCATTAGATCAAGTTAAGAATATAGTAAGAAATAACTACGAAGCTTTGCAAAAAAATTGTAGAGTGCAAGTAGTGACAAAATAGGCGAAAGATTTATAGCTGGTTTTTTATCAAGAAGTGATGGGGGGTCGAAAACTATGCAATACAAAGAGAAAGATGGTAAAGTCCTCTATGGATTTAGTCAAGAAAACTTAGAAAGAACTAACAGAGAAATTCGAAGAACTAACCGCTATATGCAATTATTGATCGTTATGGTTGCTTTAATGATCGTGTTTATAGTAGCAGGGGTAGTATGGTTAGAATTTAATGATATTATCACAAAGTTGATTTATAACTAATTCTTTTTTATTATTTTTTTAAGAAAAAAAGTGAACAGCGAATCAGGTTTCCCACTCACAGTAGAGCAGTACACTCTGAAACGCGGACCTGCTTGACTTCTGAGATCGAAACGAGATCAGGTAGGACCAGGTCGCTATGGCCGTTCAAGAAATATGCCTTAACAGCTATTTATAAAGATTTCTACGAAGTAAATATGCTCTAAAATTAGAAAGCAGTAAGAGGTCGATTTTGTCTGGAAAGAGGTTGTCCAAATTCACGTGCATAATCACCCAAGGCATCCTTTCCAAAAGTAGTTGTTAAGTCTGTAAGTTCTGCAGGTGTGCAAGAGTCAAGCATGATTGCGATGCGTTCTGTTAAACCTTCTCTTCGGTTTAAAGCTGTAGCTGTTAAGAGAGCGTCATGAGGAAAAGCAGTTTGTTCAGTAGCTAAATACACAGGCACAGGAAATCGTTCAAATGCTCTTACAAGTTTTAATGCAGTTTTATAGCGTCTAACGAAGAGTTTATGGATATAGTCTTCTGGAGCATCAAGAGTAGGAAGCTGTTGACATTTAAGAGCAGTCATAACTAAAAGTTGACGTTTTCTATCTACAGCATAGCTGGCATCTTTACTAAGAAGGTTAGGATCAGCTAGAAAGAGCAGAAGTTTTGCTCGTGCAATGTCCTCTAGAGTTGGTAATTCTGAGACCAAAACCATCCAAACTAGAAGAAGTCTAAATATTTAAAGCTTTCTATATGTAGTAACTTAAAAGTAGTAAACTATAAGAGTTTCAAATGCTTGGTAACTTTGTCGATTTTCTCATCAGTATCAGGTCCTATCCCTAAACAAGTAGTGGTTGGTTCTTTAAAGAAAGTATGTCCTGCATCTGTAATTAGAGAAGCTACTAATTTCTCACGCTTAGCTAATTGTTGATAAGATCTTAATTCTGCTTCATTTTTGACTTTAACAACAACCTTTTTCATGCCTTCCTCTCGCCAAGCATCTACCTTAGCACTAGAAGAAGATAAGACAGCCTCAACTGAAGCATGCGCCACTTGAGTAGACAATTTGCCTTTCTCCATCTTGAGGTCCTGTCGAACTAAAATAACTTGCTTCATGGGTTATGATCGTTTTCTTTTTTGTTGTCGTCCACGTTCTTTGACATGAATCTTGCCTTGCTTTTGTCCTTCAGTTTTAAAGCGACGTTTCATTTCACTTTCTAATTTCTTCATCACCTTATGTGCTGCAATGTTGACATCCCAGTCAAAAGCCTGTGCAGAGAGCAAGTAGCTTGGTCCTTCTAGGCGTGCATGAAAAGAGTATTTGACTCTATCACCTGCTTTGTCATATTTCTTGCCATAAAAAGCAATTGCGCAATTGTGAATATCACGCTGTAATTTTTCAACATAAGGATTGACTATGGTTTTGATCTTGCTTACCTCAGTTGCATCAAATGTTCTCAAGTTAATAAAACGGACATCCGCCATAAGAACCACCTCAAAGACCAGAAAGAACAAGAGGCTTTTATAGTTTTCTATACTTGCAATTAGAGATTATAAAATAGTGAATAGTGTTTATAAGATAGTTTTTTACTAAAATAAATAATGAAAATTTTTACTTTTTTGCATAATAACTTGCAGTAATAGTTAATTTATGTTCTCCGTGATGGCTAAATTTTCCAGTTACTGTACCTTCTATATAGGTTTTGCCATTTCTCTCTACAGATCTAGTTTCTTTTACCCTTGTTTCTAGATCAAGTTCTGTATTTGGAACAATTGGACTCCTACCTACTTTCCAAGTACCTTGATCTTTCAAAATTCTAAATCCATAGCCCAATATTTCTGATAGTATATGTGCACCGTTCCATGTTGCAAAACAACCATCTCCAACATTAACATGTGGATGTTCTAAATATTTGCCAGGTCCTCTGTCCAGTATAGATGGGTGCTCTTCATCAGATGGGAAAAATACTTTCGATCTTAAAACATGTTCTCCTGCTTCCAAGGAATAGAATGCATCTCCAATTAAGTAATGAGGTCTTGGAGTTCCAATCAAAGACTTTTTTGTATTAATAGTCTGTATCATTATAGGAAGTATTAAATTACTCGATTATTTATATCTATGTTGACATTTAATGACAACTTTTATAAAGCTAAGATATCTGGTTTGACTAATATGGAAAAAGAAGCATTAGAAGGTTTTGGATTATCAGAAAAAGAAATAAAAATTTATCTTCAGTTATTAAGAGAGAAATCTTGTACTGCCGCTAAATTAGCCAAGCTTTCTAACCTGAATAGAACGACTGCTTATTTAGAGCTTGATAACTTAATGAAGATAGGAATTGTAAACTACACAATAAAGAATTCTAAAAGATATTATCAACCTGCTAGTCCTGACAAGTTATTGTTTATACTTGATGAAAAAAAAGAAAAGATTAAGGCAATTTTACCAGAATTAAAAGCGCTCCATTCTACCGATCAACCATTCAAAATAGAGGTGTTTGAGGGAAGAGGAGGGATAAAAACTTTTTATCAGGACATTTTGAATAGTGTAAAAGAATTTTATGTTATAGGAGCAACTGGTGAGGCTTTGAATGTTATGGAATTTTCTTATCCTCATTTTCTAAGGAAATTTATTAAGTCTGGAATAAAGGAAAGGGCTCTAGCAAATTTGGAATCAAAAAGATTAATGGAAAATATTCATCCAAAGAAATTTCTTGAAATAAGGTATTTACCTCAGGAATATAAAGCAAAAGTAACTACTATAGTATATGGAGAGAAGGTAGCTATTCAGTCTCTCCAAAAAGAAAATATTTATGTTGTAGTTATAAAAGATAAGCTATTAGCCCAAACTTATAAAACATTATTTGAATTTATGTGGAAAGCTGCAGAAAAGTAGTTTTTCAATCAGTGGGTAAACTAATCATCGAGATTTCTTCACACCTATTTTAGGACAGTAATGAGCAACAGGACATTTTGAACACCAGGGAGAAATAGGCTTACAGATGTTTTGTCCAAACTGTACAAACATATCGTTTAAATCCTTCCAATAGTGTTTAGGAACTACTAGTTTCAAAGCAATTTCAGTATCTTCTGGTAGTTTTGTCTTGACCCAGCCTAATCGATTAGATATTCTATGCACATGAGTGTCTGTCGGGATATGATCATGTTGATTATGTCCGTAGACCATAGTGATTGCTGCGGTCTTTGGTCCGACTCCTGGTAATTGTAAAAGTTGTTCATGAGTTGTAGGCACTTGTCCATTATACTGTTCTAAAAGAATCTTGCAAATCTTATGAATTGTCCGTGCTTTGGTTTTGTAAAATCCAGCAGGATAGATCGCTTGCTCAATGACTTTAAGATCAAGGCCTAAAAGTCCCTTTGGAGTATCTGCCAAGGCAAACAATCTTTGAGATGCAGGTCCAGTAACTTCATCTTTTGTTCTTAAGCTTAGAATGCAAGAGATCAAGACATGAAAAGGAGTTTTGTATTCAGATTGAATATCCATCAACGCAGTATTCTGAAAAGTATGTTTCTGTCCTAAGAGTGTAGTCATGATGGCATCTATAGGTAGAGATTTCATTTGAAAACCTCTCCAGTTTCAGTGCTCCAAAATAATAAATCCAAAGCGTCCATAGGAATGTTAATCTTCTGCGCGAATCTTTGAAAACGTTGTTCAATTGCTAAGTAGGTTTTAGGCGTTAGAGTCTTAGGAAGTTCTGGTATGACCTTATGATGTACAAGATTTTTCAAAATATGTCTATCTAATATGGCTAAATTGGTATGCCCAATATTACGAAGAAAATGTGAAGATTCTTTATAACCATAACCATCAACATTTTTAGCCAACCAAGCTCGCAAAGTAGAAGAGTCTTGACAAAGTGATAATTGTTCTAGTACTTGAGGATAAATTTGTTTCCCCGCTAATAAATATTTATTTTTATGATGATGAAAACGCATATCCTTAATATAACGATGAGGATTAAAAGAACTTTCCTTGAAGTGTAAAGATCTAAGCTTTTGTACTTTCTCCCAGCAGAATTTTCCTTTAGATTGTGGAGTCAAGAGGCAAAAACAGAATTCATAAAAAAGATCATCACTAGATAAACGAGAAAAAGAAGTAAGCCTATCTGTTATTACTTGTTTTTTAGCGCTATAAGCTTGTTGTAAGGGATGCATAGGAGAACAAAGAAATAAAGGAATTAAGAACTTTTCTATGCACGTGCTTTGAGAAGAACACATTCCTCTCTCAGAGTACTGAAAATCAATTTAATCTTACGGAAATATTCATTTTTTTCTTCTAAGAGATCTTCAACATAGTCCACATCTTCTTGTTCGTCATCAATATCATCCCTTGCTCTGTCTGCAGCACGTTCATTGCCATTTTGAAGAGCTGTTTGTAAATCAGATTTAACTTTTTGTAAGTCGCGTTCTTCTTCAAGAAGTTCCTGTCCTATTTCATCCAAGTCATCTTCAGTTTGGTCTAGAAGTTCTCTATACTCAGTTATGGTAGCATCGCAAGTAGCTGCAGTGAGTTCACTAAAATTAAAGATCCCTGCTCCTCGCGCTAGAAGATATTGTCTTTTTTCTTCGTCAACAGGATTAGGAGAAGAAGGATATGTTGTTGGGAGAGTAATATTTTCAGGAGTAAGATTGTTGGAAGAGGTATTGACATTCGTTTCAGAAGAAGGTTCTGAAGGAACTGAATTGCATCCAGCTATAAGGAAAAGAAATAAAACAGAAAAAATAGATCGTTTGAGCATACAAAAAGAAAAGGAAAGGAAAATATAAGCGTTGTGTTATTTTCCCAAAGTCTTTTGACCAGGTTTCCAGTCAATAGGGCATAATTCGCCAGTTTGGAGTCCTTGTAAGACACGTAAAGTCTCTTCAATGCTTCTGCCTACATTGAGATCAGAAACCACAAAATAACGTAAAATACCTTTAGGATCAATAATAAAAGTACCTCTATGAGCTTTACCTTCATCTTCTTTTAAAACATTAAAATAACGACTGAGTTTGTGTGCAGTATCTGCAAGAATGGGGAATTTGACTTCCTTAAGATCACGTTCAAACCATGCCTTATGAGAATGTTCACTATCAGTGCTAGCTCCTATAATTACTGCTTTTGATTTGGTAAATGAAAGTTCATGTTGTGCAAATCCTCTAATCTCTGTAGGACATACAAAAGTAAAATCTCGTGGATAAAAAAATAGGACAACCCATTTCCCCTTGTAATCACTAAGTTTAACTTTTCTAAATTGACCTGTTTGATAAGCCATACATTCAAAATTTTCTATAACGTCGCCGACTTGAACCATAGTTGTACCTCCTCTGAAAAGATGTTCTCTGTAATTGGTTATATAAAGATTACGTTCAATAAATCCTTCGTAATCGTACATAACGGAAATAAAATGCTAAAGCTAAGACAAAAAAGACCAAGGGTATTCTTACCCAAATAGTGGAAAATAATCTAGGAGGTTGTTGATTCTCTTGGACTCGTGACGTTTCCTCATAATGAGGTGTTAAAGGTCCTCGTACTTCTTTTGAAGAATCTTGTAAAGTGGGAATACGTTCACGAATAAGACGACTAAAGGTCAAAGTAACTACATTGCCATCAAGTGCAACATATTCTATATTGGCATCACTAGTGCTATCTTGAGAAAGATCAATTCCTAAACGTTGGCCAAGAGGAATGCTATAGCTATCTCCTAAAACTGTAAGGATAACTGCTTCAGCTGTTGCATGAGGTACTCTTACACCATATTCTTGTCCTTGGTAAATAACACTGATCCTGCTATTGCGAAGAACTGAAACTGTTTGTTGGATATTAGTATCTAAGTCTACTACGACACGTTGGTTGGCATTGTTTCCTCCGCCACTGCCGCCAGAACTTGATCCTCCAGGAGGGCAAGCGCCGCAGTCTTGTGAACAAAGACTACAACTTTCATCTAGATTACAATAAGTATCTCCACATGTGCCTGGTTGTGTGCTGTATTCTGAAAATCCAGGAACTGTAACTGTATAGTCTCCATTCGCATAAGTTTGACTGACACAAACAAGAGAAGAACAAACTAGTCCATCGCGTAAAGGAGTAGGAGCAGTTGTTGAAGTTAATCCGCTAAAAATTAAAGTAGCTGGATAATTGAATTCAGAAGTGAGTGTACTATCTAAGCCAATGAGATTAGGTTGTAAAGTGATCTCAGTATCTAAGTCTAATGCTTGATGAATATTATTTACTATACGTAAGACAGAAATTTCTCTGCCAGGATACTGGAGTCTGCCTACACCAACAATGCCTAAACTGAGATCTTGAACATGTTCTAAATCTTCCACTTGAGTGAAATCGGTTGTTAGACTTGGGCTAAAAGAAGTAACTCGAGGTAAAGGACAACCATTTCTTAGGCTTACAACAACACTAGCAGGAGTAGTTAAACATCGGTCACGTGAATCAGGTATAGTATCGCAATCACTATCAGGTTGACAGATAAGTGCTGAGTTAGTCAGAGATGTTGCAGTGCATAATCCAATACCACAACCCTGATTGATTCTGCAATCTGTAGGTAAAGCACAAGATCTAGCATAATCACATAAGTATCCAGCTGGTGCACAAATGGGACCGCCACAATCAATATCAGTTTCATAATTATCTCTTATACCATTAGTACAATCAATAACCTGTCCTTGAACTACATTCAGAGTAATAGTGTCAAGACGTTGAGCAGAGGATGAAGTTGCTTGTAAATCTACAATATAAGATTGTCCTGTTAGTACATTGCCTATGCCTAAGGATAAGGAGAGTTGACAAGTAGGATTAGGAGTACAACTATTGCCTTGTGGAAGCTGGAATGCTGCTGTAATACCTGTAGGAGCAGTTGTGCTGACTGTCACTTGTTCTGAAGTGCTAAAAGGAACACCAGTAAGAGTGAGAGTAACTGGTAATTGTGTATTAGGAACAACTGTAGCTGTGGAAGGTTGCACTCCCAAAGCAAAAGTGAAAGGTTGTCTAACTGATACAAGTACAGAATTAGAAGGAACTAGATCTCTGTTAACAACAACTAAAGAATAATCTCCTGGTGGAACGCCTGGTGGAATATTAGGCGCTTGAATAAGTTGATGAGTAGGTGAAGTCCATGCTCCTTGGTAAAATTGTCCTGCAATTACAAGTGCAATAGGATCAAATTCTTGTCCTTGAATATCCAGAGTAGTAAATTGATTATTCATCAAAAGAGGAGGATTTAAAGAAGTAATTCTAGGCAATGCTGTTATTGTAAAAGAAGCACCCATCGATGTTCTTCCTGAAGTAGGATTAAACACAGTCACTTGATGTTGTCCAACTCCATAATCTCTTATTTGGTATTGGAAGACAATTTGTGTTGAAGTTCGTGAAATAATACGGCTAGGAATAACTGTAATGCCATCAACTCTGACTTCTGCATTTGCTGCGAAATATTGTCCTGTCAAAGTAATAGGTTGCAAAATAGCTAAATTAATACTAAAAGGTGAAATAGTAGTAAGTCTAGGATTTTCTTCTGTACATCCGCAGGTAGTAGTTGAAGCGCAAGTTTGTGTTTGTGTACATCCCCCATTTGCGCTGCATGCAGCACCACATTGTCCTTGAGTGCAAGCATAGGTACAGCTGCCAGCTTGGACGCAACGAGTTGCTCCTCCACTAGATTGGGTGCCTGAACAACCTAAGCACCAGTCACAAGAAGTGTCGCCTTCACAAGCAGCATTAACATTGTATTGATTACAACAATTCGTGCCTCCAACAGTCACTGGTCGTGATGGATCTGTTCCTGACTGATAAGAATATTGAGGATTGATCGTGCATCGAGCAGTTTGTTGTCCTGCAGTTGCTTGACTCGTGCAGGTGAAGGAAGCAATATTGCTATTCCAGTTCTGGAAGATACAAGGTTGTGCTCCTAAAAATGCTTGGATGCTGGGAACATTACCAACAGTTGCAGTACAGGTTACTGTGAAAGAAGTTCCTGGACAAATAGTAGCGGATGCTGTGATTGCTGTGACTCCCACTGCGCAGTCTTGGTCTCCATCTGGAGGTGTGGCTGCAGTTCTTGGGCCTGCATGATCTGCTCTGCCGTCGCAGTCATCATCCAAAGTATTCGTGCATCTGTTGACTTCAGTCGTTTGATAATTATTATTGTTGTTTTGATATTGAGTTGTTCCACATGCTTGCCATCCTGAGACTCCTCCGCAAGATTGTCGTGCTCCTGCGCACACTCCTACTTGATTGAGACAGAGAGGTGCAAATTGTGATTGAATATCATCTGTTTGTCCATTACAATTATTGTCTTGTCCATCGCATAACGTTTCAGAACCGACTTGGTAATTGACTCCATAGGTTGCTTGTGCATGATTTTGATATATCGTTGTCGTACATCCGCCCACTGGCCAGATGTTACTAGTGGTACAAGTTTCAGTTGCTCCTTGACAAACACCTTGAGTTAATCCGCATGCTCTGATTTGTCCGGAGGTGCAGACAACAACACTCAATGAGTAAGGAGTATTTCTAATAGTTGTTCCAGAGGTTCCAGTAACTGAAACTTGCTGATTATTTACAAGAGTAGCAGTACTAGATGCAGTTAAAGTCATTGTAGTAGAGCAAGGAGTTCCAGCTGTCGGAGTGCAACTAGAGGGATTAAAAGAAGCAAGTACACCAGAAGGCAAATTTGAAGCGCTAAAAGTAACAGAACCAGAACCAGAAACTTGAGTAGCAGTTATTGTCGACTGTATGGAATTGGTCAGTCGAACTGTGCCACTAGTTGGATTTGCAGCCATAGTAAAATCGAAAGAAGTACTAGTACCCATGGCAGTCTGAATTTCAGAAGCGCTTAAACCTCTGTTGTAAATTCTAACATCATCAATTTTTCCATCCATCCAATCCCAATCTGGTCCAGATGCAGGAGGCCATGACCCTATATGAAGAGCCCCACTATTAGCAGGAGCATTTGGAATACCAGCAACAGTTTGTTCCAAAACACCATTAACATAAAGTCTCAAAGTTCCTGCATTCCAAGTGCAAGCAATATGATAATAGGTGTTAACAGCTATTGTAGTTGTAGATGAAGCAAAATTACCCCCTCCAACTCGACAATTAAAACGATTTCCAGGAGTCACTTCAATTTCATAAGCATGATTAGGAACATTTCCTTTTGCTATAATTCCATGCCATTTTGAACTATCTCTTTTAATCCAAGCCATAATTGTCCCTTGAGTAGTCAAATCAAGCAAGTCGTCATCAGCAACAGTTAGCTCATCATTTGTTCCATCAAAATCATAAGCCCCATTTAACTGTCCACTAGCAGATAAATAACTAGGACATGCTCCAGAAGCACAAGTTCCAGGCAGATTGTATATCGAAGAATCTATTGCAGGATCAGAAACACCAACAGTATCATCAAATTTCCAATGTCCTACCAAAGAAGGATCTCCTTCTTGACATGGAATATTACAACAAACTCCACTTCCTGAGTGTAGCAAAGAATTTCCCAGACAATAATAACCATTAGCACAAATAAATCCATTTTGCGCAGCACAGGATGGTGGTGAAGGAACTACAACAGTTACAGTATTAGAATAACTAGAATTTCCTCCAGCGTTGAAAGCTCTTACTTTATAATAATAAGTCGTAGTATGAGTAACAGTATTATCTGTAAATGTAAAATCATTAGCAGAATTAGTTCCGATCTGTATAAATCCTGAAGTAGGAAATAAACTTCTTTCAATATAAAATCCATCTTCATTAGTGCTTGCATCAGTCCAAAGTAAGTCAACTTGCGAAGAAGTTAAACTAGAAACTTGCAAACCAGAAGGGGCAGTAGGAAGATCAAAAACATTAAAACCAAATCTATTGCTTAATTGATCGTCCAGGTTTCTCACTTGAAATTCATAAGCACTAGCTCCTAGAGTGAGGTTGGTTTGAATTCGGCTAGAGCTCATTACAGTATAATATCCTGTCAAAGGTATACAAGTAGTATCGAAACAAAGTTCAAGTCTAGCCCCGGGATAATCAAAATTATACCCAGTTATAGTGAAAAGAGTATTTTGATTGCTGGCTGCAGTGCTTGGATTAACTCCAATTATAAAAGGACCAGTGCTTCCAGCCCCATACTCATAAGCTCCAGCATCTTGAACGCTTCCTCTTAAATTACCTCTTATGTCACGAAGAGAGTTAAAAGTAGGCAAAGAATTATCAGTCGCAATAGTCGGACCAGCAGGGTTAAAATCAAATCTTTCAGAAGTATAGGTATAGGAAGGATTAACATCAGTAAAAAGAATAGGCAATTGATTTTCAGGAATAAGTTGATTATTAAATACTAAAGGTCTAATTGCATTTTGAAAAGACCCCATACTCCAATAATAAAAGAAGTTGTTTGGAGCAGTACACCTGTAATTCTGAACGGTATAATCATGAGTGCCATCATTTGGAAGAATCAAACATGCAGCCATCATTCCTGTAAGGTCAAGAAGAGGATTAGTAGGGTGTCTAGCAGTGCTATAAATAAAATTATTTTGTATTGTCGCAGTTAACATATTCGGTAACCATTCATTCCATATAAGCGAACCTCTACTAGTCAAATAAATTACATTATTTGCAACCTTAAGATTAGTCATGGTTATAATAGGTCCGCTAGATACGAATCCGAAGGCGTTACTTCCTGAGGGATTATTAGTTTGACAAGTTCCTCCTTGAGACATCCAGCAACTTTCCCCCATACCATTATCACTATTACCCACCCAAAGAGTATTTTGAAAAATAGAAACATCATCAATAGGACCTGCTTGTTCATGTCCAGATTCTCGGTTTATTAGAAGAGGTGTACGTCCATTATTAAAAAAGAGGTTATTGCTAATCTCAGAATTCTGTATACTTCCTTTTATTTCAATAGCACCTAGAGAATTACCCCAGATGATATTTCGAATAATTTTAAGATTGATATAGGGAGGTCTTAACTGTACTCCATGTCTGTTCCTATAATAAATTAAAGAATCTTTAAGAATAACATTTCTATGATAATCTCCTAAAGAAGGATTATTTAAATAAATCCCATGCTCTGCATCTCTTTGACCTCCTTGACTAGTGTGAATAACTAAGCTATCGAATAGAACATTTTCTAAATAAATGGTAACGTCTCCAAAAATATCTGCTGGATGTCTTGTAAATTCCATGTTTCTAAGAGTAATATCGCGAGTTATCGTCTGAAACTCCAGTCCAGATCTTCTATACTCAAAAAAAATATCTTTTCCATTTATTTCGATTCCATCAACTATTACATATCTAGAATTGGCGTTAAAGCTCATTGAAGAATAATATCCATTATACCATGCACGCTCACCAGGAGCTGCAATAATTAATATAGGTTGACTAGGTGTACCATCAATATCATGCAAAATAAGACCTCTAAAGTAATTTGGCCAGTTTGAACAAATATTAGAATTACATATACAATTACCAAGAGGATTAGCTGGATTACATGGAAATGGACCCAGATCTACAGAGTTATATCCTTCACGAACAACAACTACGTCGCCTGGTTGAAGTTGAAAACGAAGAGAGTCTACAGAACGAAAAGGCATATTGGGATTATTTACTTGCCCAGTAGCATCGTCACCAGTTGGAGATGTAAAATAAACATTCCCGAGAGTATGAGTATAACAAGGAACTTGACTTCCTTCAATATCTAAGCAATTTAAATCTTGAATCCAATTCTTAAATTCTTGAGCAGAGTCCAAACCACCATATCTATCTCGTGCAGTTTGAAGAGTATTAAGTGTTGGATCAAAATCATTAGCATCTTTTCCTAAAGGTGGAGAAAAATCAGGTTGTCCGAATGGAGGAAGCTCATCAGGAGCATCTTGCCCCCCATTTCCATAACCATCACAGTCTCTGTCTATAATAAAAGCAGTAGTACATCCATAGCCAAGATAAACAGAACTACCTAAATCCTCGCCACCAAGTTCTTCGCCAGTTTCAATCTCAGGTAGAGGGGAAGTTCGTTGACCTGCACGAGAAGAAGATTGAGGAGAGACAATCAAAAAAGAAGAGTGAAGAGGTGGAGATAAAGAATCAGAATCTGCAGACTCAATTTGAAAATAAATTTCCAACTGTTGTTCTTCAAAAGGTTCATCAAAAAGGGTTAGAACATCTTTAGTAATCTTCCAGGAAATAAAAGTTTTTTCTCCAGTGAAACCTTTTTCAATAAGAACTATATCATCATCTACTAAAAAATCACGCTCAAAGAGATGAGCACGTAAAGTACCAGAACAATATTGGCTGGTAACAACAAGATCTACTGTTTCACCTGTGAAAGCTGTTGGCTTGCTCCAAGAAAGTGCTGTAATTTGACAGGAAGGTTTAGAAGATGCAGGTTCTGAAGGAATAATCTGCTCTAAAGATGGTCGACGTATAAGGATAGTGTCTTGAATCCTAGGAAGAGTTCGTGAAGATCTCTGTGAAGAAGTGGTTGATGAGGAAGATTCTGGTTCATGCACAACATTTCCAGTAAGGAAATCAGTATACTCAGTAACAACCTCGCGATAATCATCAGTCCATATTGAAGAAGCGAGAGGTAAAAATAAGAAAATAGTAATTACAATAGAGAGTATCTGCCCACCTCTTTTCATGGGAAAAAGAAGGAAGTATTTGTTTATAAGTATATCTAAGCAACATGCAATTCCACAATGTCATCATCTTTGAGAGGATAAGAAAGCCCTACAGTTTGTCCTGCGAATTTGGAAGATCCCCAGATGCGAGCAAAGCGAAAACGTTGAATAAAATCTTTATGCACATGGCTTGCAAGGGTTTCAATTGTCGATCCCTTAGGTAAGGCAATGGGAGGATGGTCTTTCTTTTTTCCTGGCTGTTTGGTGTAAACTTTGATCAGAGGCAATCGTCTCCAAATCTCTTCTGCAAGATTAGGTTGATGATTATAAATAAGTCTGTCTACAATAATGTTATTAAGTTCACGATCTAGAAGACGTTTTTCCTCTACAGTGTTGAACAAAAGAACAATGAGATCTGCTTGGCGAATAAGAGACAGGTAAGTTTTTCCATTTTCAGTTTCAGAAAAATTTGCAACAATAGCTGGAACCTCTACAATTTGTAGTTTGACGCCATGATGGTCTAAAGTGCCTATTTCAGGTCTCGTGGTGGTAAAGGGATAAGGTGCTATTTCCACATCTGCCTTGGTCAATTGCTTTAATAAAGTGCTTTTTCCAGAATTAGTTGTACCGACAAGAACAATTTGTGCTGCTCCTTCTTTTTTGACAGATAAAAAATTGTTGCCTGAGCTTTTTTTTGCTCTTTTTTCTTTTTGAATGTCAGTTTTTAATTTAGAAATACGTTCCTTGATATTTTTCTGCATATTTTCAGAAGCTTTATGTTTAGGGCAAGTCTGTAGCATCTTTTGCAGTGCTGCTAGCTTCGCTTCATTAGAGGCTGCTCGAAAATATTCCTGTTCTGCTAGTTGATAGCCTAAAGTTGCATTGGTTGCCATAGAAAGAAGAAAAGAAAGTAGTTTTTAAAACTTGTTTAATTGCGAGTTAGGGTGCGTGGCTCGTTTGGAGGTCGTTGCATACCCATATCTCTGGCATTAAAGCGCAAAGAACCTGTAGTTCCATTGCTGCCTCCGCGTTTTCTTGCAGAAAAGTAATGAAGGCCTCCAAGTACTGCTAAAATAATTAGGAAAATGACTACTACAATTCCCCATGTTGATGATCCAGAACTTGTTGCTGAAGGTGTAGCTGGTTCTTGGGTTCCTTCATTTGTTGGTGGCTCTGTTGAAGGACCAGCTCCTTGAACTGATAAGAGTTTAAAAGTAGTGTCTGCTCGTTTGTTATAGACTTGATGTAAAACTATAGTTAAATCATCAGATCCATCGCCAGTAACATCTACATTTTTGCTTTCTTTAGCAGCAAGAGTGACGTCAAAAGGAGTAGCGCCATCTAGAGTATAAGTTGCAGAAGTGTCTGTTAATTCCTTAAGAGTAAGAGTATAATCAGTTTCTTGTACAGTTACAGAGACTGCTCCTCCTTTCATAATAAGTCTGCTGCTGCCTTCTTCAGTCAAAGCACCAAGAGCTGAAACTGATCCTGCGGTAACTAAAATAGTTGCTACTGGAGGTTTGAAATCAGGATTAACAAAAGGACTAGATCCACTTGGAGCTTTTTTGATTATGGTGAAGGTACTATTGACAGTATCATTCAATAAACTGTTGTCATCAACACTGAAACATGCTGCAGTGTAGTCACCAAGTTCTCGTGTTTGAGAGAATTCTACAGTGAAGTCAGTTGCTGCTGATGCTCGTGTCGAACTAGATTCTAAAGAATCAAATTGACTTCCGGCAGGGACCATAATAGATAAATTAGTGTCATTAAAGTTGGATAATGCAGATGATCGAGTACAAACAATTTTCACTTTGTCTGTAGCACCAAATTTAGTTTTCTCATTATTATTAGTGTCTAAGAACTTAATAGACACTCTTGGACCAAAGACATCAAACAAAATACTATGACCTGCGTTATCAATAGATTGATTAAATTCTCCATTGCCTGTCAAGTTCCACATTTCAAAAGAAACATTTAACGTAATAGATCCTGTTGCAGGAACATTTGATTCATTCAATAAACTACTATTGTACGTAATTAAGACTTCAACAACATAGGTGTAATCACCTGTACCTTTG